>PYVH01000094.1:0-375 GCA_003030785.1 Marinobacter sp. B9-2
ATCAGAAATTCGTGATTTGCTCACAAACCAACTTTTCAGACAAGGATAAGATATGCAACACTATGCCGTTTGGGGCAATCCGATTGCTCAAAGTAAATCGCCGTTGATTCATCGCTTATTTGCTACACAAACCCAGCAAACGATGGAATATGTTACCAAATTAGGTGACCTTGAGGATTTTGAGCAGCAATTACAGACTTTTTTTGCTGAAGGAGCGCAAGGTTGCAATATCACCGCACCATTTAAAGAACGCGCCTATGCACTCGCTGAGGAACATAGCGAACTGGCGAAACTGGCAGAAGCCTGTAATACATTAAAAAAATTGGCTAACGGCAAACTCTATGCGGACAATACCGATGGTATTGGTTTAGTAAC
>PYVH01000094.1:385-9028 GCA_003030785.1 Marinobacter sp. B9-2
ATTCAGCCACAACAACGCATTTTAATTTTAGGTGCCGGTGGAGCGACCAAAGGGGTATTACTGCCTTTATTGGAAGCACAACAACAGATTGTCTTGGCTAACCGCACGCTAGAAAAAGCGCAACAACTGGCAGATAAGTTCAAGCCTTACGGCACAATTGAAGCTGTCGCGATGGATGCAATTCCCGCGCAAACCTATGATTTAGTGATCAATGCAACTTCGGCCGGATTAAGCGGGCATACCGCTGCCGTTGACGGCTCTATCTTATCATTGGTCCGCGCTTGTTATGACATGCAATATGCCAAAGGCAGCGACACGCCTTTTATTGCCCACTGTAAGTCCTTAGGTCTAAATAATGTCAGCGATGGTTTTGGTATGTTGGTGGCGCAAGCTGCCCACTCATTCCATTTGTGGCGCGGGGTGATGCCCGATTTTGTCGCAATCTATGAACAACTCAAAAAGGATATGGCATGAGTACAAGATGCCCTTGGGTGGGCGAACTTCCGATTTATATCGACTATCACGATAAGGAATGGGGTAAGCCACAATTTGACAGCCAAAAACTGTTTGAGAAAATCTGTTTAGAAGGACAACAAGCGGGGCTTTCCTGGATTACTGTATTGAAAAAACGCGAAGCCTATCGGGCTACATTCCATCAATTTGATCCTGCCAAAATCGCGCAAATGACCGAACAGGATATTGATCGTTGCATGGAAAATACTGGGCTTATTCGTCATCGGGCAAAACTGGAAGCCATCGTGAAAAATGCCAAAGCCTATTTAGCCATGGAAAAGTGCGGTGAAAATTTCAGTAATTTTGTGTGGTCGTTCGTGAATCATCAACCAATTATCAATGATGTACCGGATATTTCTGTGGTACCTGCCAGAACTGAAATCTCAAAAGCAATGTCAAAAGCGTTGAAAAAGCGTGGTTTTGTCTTTGTTGGCGAAACGACATGCTATGCCTTTATGCAATCGGTGGGATTAGTCAACGACCATACAAATAACTGTTGTTGTAAATGATGTTCCAGTATAATCCCCTAATCTCATCTGAATAAGAGCTGAATTATGAATAAAAAATATACCTTAATTTCAATCTCAATTCTGACCGCACTTTATAGCCAACAAAGTTTGGCAGATCTGCATTCTCAGTGTTTACTTGGCATACCTCATTTTACTGGTGAGGTTGTGAAAGGTGATGTTAATAATTTGCCGGTTTATATTGAGGCAGATAAAGCAGAGATTAATCAGCCAACTCAGGCGATTTATCAAGGCAATGTGGATTTGAAACAAGGAAATCGTCATCTGGTCGGAAATTCAGTTGAAGTCAAACAAACAGGTGAGGGCAATCAAGCACAACGTTGGGCTTATTTACGTGGTGGATTTGATTATAAAGACAACCAAATCAATCTATTAGGTAATGATGCGAGCTTTAATTTAGATAGCAAAAACGGTAACGTAACCGATGCAAACTACCAACTTGTAGGACGTCAAGGTCGCGGTAAAGCGCAAGAAATTGAGTTAGGTGATAATTACCGTTTAATGAAAAATGCGACATTTACCTCTTGTTTACCCGATGATAATGCTTGGGCGGTAGATGCCTCTGAGATTCGTCAGCACATTAAAGAAGAATATGCCGAATTTTGGCATGCGCGTTTTAAAGTATTAGGTGTGCCGGTATTCTATACCCCTTATCTGCAATTACCGATTGGTGATCGCCGCCGTTCAGGTTTATTAATGCCAACTGTCGGCCATTCTAGCCGCGATGGTTATTGGTATAAACAACCGATTTATTGGAACATTGCGCCAAATTATGATGCCACAATTGCACCAAAATATATGTCACGCCGTGGCTGGCAATTAAATGGTGAGTTCCGTTATTTAACACCCGTTGGTGAAGGTAAACTTGCAGGCGAATATTTGGGGCGTGATCGCTACGATGAATACATCAGTGATAACCGTAAACGTCATTTATTCTATTGGAATCACAGTTCTTCTTTTCTTGAAAACTGGCGTTTAAATGTTGATTACACCAAAGTCAGTGATAAACAATATTTCACCGATTTTGATTCTGATTATGGTGACAGTACTGATGGTTATGCGAATCAATATGCGCGTATTGCGTACTATCAACCAAACTATAATTTAGCCATTTCCGCGCGTCAGTTCCAAATCTTTGACGAAGTAGATATCGGTCCTTATCGCGCCATGCCACAAATCGATTTCAATTATTATAGAAACGATTTAGCGAACGGTTGGTTAGATTTTAAATTATTCTCACAAGCTGCGCGTTTTGATAACGACAGTGCATTAATGCCAACGGCTTGGCGTTTCCATACTGAGCCGAGTTTGACGACAGCGATGTCAAATAAATATGGAAACTTGAACATTGAAACCAAACTTTATGCAACGCATTACAATCAGAAGAAAGGCTCTTCTTCGGCTGCAGAAGAGGTACAAAAATCCGTAAATCGTGTATTGCCACAATTAAAAGTGGATTTACAAACAGTTTTAGCCACCAACAAAACTTTATTTGATGGCTATACGCAAACACTGGAACCACACGCACAATACTTATATCGACCATATAAGGATCAAAGCAATATTGGCTCTAAGTTAGTTAATGACTATCTTGGCTTTGGTTATGACTCCGCTTTAGTTCAGCAAGATTATTATTCATTATTCCGCGATCGTCGTTATAGTGGTTTAGACCGTATTTCATCCGCTAACCAAATAACGCTTGGTGGTACAACTCGTCTTTATGATAAAAATGCCGATGAGCGTTTCAACTTCTCTGCAGGACAAATTTATTATTTAACTGCTTCCAAAATTGATGATAATCCGAGTAATCGTACATCAAAATCCTCTTCCTCTTGGGCGTTAGAATCTAACTGGAAAATTAGTAATAAATGGAATTGGCGCGGTAGCTACCAATATGATACGTTTCTAGATAAAGCATCATTGGCGAATAGCAGTTTGGAATTTAACCCGATGAAGAACAACCTGATTCAGTTAAATTATCGCTACGCAAGTAAAGAGTATATCAACCAAAACTTAGGTGCGTCTGCTAACCGTTACCAACAAGATATTAAACAGGTCGGTGTCGTAGCAGCATGGGAAGTCTCGGATAACTGGACGCTTGTCGGAAAACACTATCAAGATATTGCGTTGAAAAAACCAGTTGAGCAATATGTGGGGGTGCAATATAACTCGTGCTGTTGGTCTGTTGGCGTAGGGGCGAGACGTTATGTCACCAGTCGACAAAATCAACGTGACGATCAAGTGATTTATGACAACAGTATTGGCGTCACCTTTGAATTACGCGGTTTGGGTGAAAATGACCATCAAAGCGGTATCGAAGATATGCTGAAGAAAGGTAAACTTCCTTATATTCAAGCGTTTAGCTTATAGTTAAATGAATAAAGGCTACCGAAAGGTAGCCTTTTTGTTTAGAAGTGCGGTTAAAAAAGATGACGTTTTTTGACCGCACTTTACTTATTTTTTTCGTTTTGCTCGAGGATGGGCTTGATCATACACTTCTGCAAGATGTTGGAAATTCAAATGCGTATAAATTTGCGTGGTGGACAAATTGCTGTGCCCTAAAAGCTCTTGAACAGCCCGCAAATCCGAACTCGCTTCTAACATATGAGTAGCAAAAGAGTGGCGTAGTTTGTGTGGATTGAGATGGCTGTTTAATCCTTGACGAATGCCCCAGGTTTCCATTCGTTTTTGAATAGAACGATGAGTCAGGCGATTTCCCTGTTGGCTCACAAAAAGCGCTTCATCTTTAGGATTAAATAAAGGGCGTACTTTCAACCATTGCTGAATTGCATGAGAAGCATAACGTCCAAAAGGCACAATACGTTCTTTGTTTCCTTTACCAATTACTCTCACTTCACGTACACGTGTGTTAATGCTATTAAGGTTTAAGCCTTGTAATTCAGATAATCGAAGCCCTGAGCTATACATCAATTCCATCATCGCACGATCACGCAAATCAATAGGATCTTTGCTGTCATTTGAAAGCAATTTTTGGACTTGTTCTGCATCAATATTTTTTGGTAAATGTTTGCCTTGTTTCGGCGCTGAAATACCCGTTGCCGGATTAACTTTCAGTTGACCTTGCTGCACAAGATAGCTGAAGAACTGACGAAGAGCAGACAAACGTAATGCTAAGCTCTTTTCTTTTAAACCTTGCTTACGGCTTTCCGCCAAAATAAGACGAACCACACTAGGATTCACTTGCTGCCAGTGCTGAATACCTTTTTCAGCCAAAATCGCTAAAATCGCATCCAGTTGATGTTGATAATTAGTGAGCGTATGTGGGCTTACTTGGCGTTCAATTCGCAAGTAATCCCAATATTGATTGAGGAGTGTATGCATTAGAGAGTTAATTCAAACAAACTTTTTTTCGTGTTTAGTTTAAATCCTTCGCGTTCTAAAATACTCTGTTGGGCTTGGCTTAATTCTGCCACTAAACGATTAGATTGTGTATAACGGACAAACTCTTTCGCTTTAGAAATAAGGGCAGCATAAATCTCGGCTTGATGTTTATCTTCTTTTACAAAAATATCGGTTAATTGCCAATAGCGTTGTAGTTGTAAAGAGGATAAGCGAGGATAAAGTTGAACAAAACCAATCGCCTGTGAGTTTTCGTTTATAGCAACAAAAAACATGCTTTCATTAAAACGTATACGATTCGTTAAAAAGGTTAAAGTGCGGTCAGGATTTTCACTCATTCCGTTGGCAAGTCGATAGGCTTCAAAGAGTGGAGCAAGCACTTCTATATTCCATTGTTCGGCTTTGAAAATTTTCATTGTTACCAGACCTATTTTCCGTTTATTTATAAAATTATTTATTTTTTTATCGGTTCCGTACAGTAGATTGTAGCTTTTTAGCACAAAATAATCATCATTTCCCCAAAAAAATTTTCAAAATGTGATTTTGCACAAAGAAATCTGCCCAAAGTTTGGTATAGTAAACACACTTTTTATTTATTCAATATGGAGAAACAAAAATGGCACGTCGTCCTTTAGTGATGGGTAACTGGAAATTAAACGGTTCCAAAGCGTTCACCAAAGAATTAATCGAAGGATTAAAAGCAGAATTACATGATGTAACAGGTTGTGATGTGGCAATTGCCCCACCAGTGATGTATTTAGGTACGGCTGAAGCAGCACTTTCTGGTTGTGGTTGCAGCTGCGGCGGTAAAAGTGTGATTCAGTTAGGTGCACAAAACGTAGATATCAATGTGAAAGGTGCATTTACCGGTGATATTTCTAGCGAAATGTTAAAAGATTTTGGTGCTAAATACATTATTATCGGTCACTCTGAGCGTCGTACTTACCACAAAGAAAGCGACGAATTTGTAGCGAAAAAATTTGGTGCATTAAAAGAAGCAGGCTTAGTACCAGTATTATGTATCGGTGAAACTGAAGCTGAAAACGAAGCAGGCAAAACTGAAGAAGTATGTGCGCGTCAAATTGATGCAGTCATCAATGCATTAGGTGTAGAAGCATTTAATGGTGCAGTGATTGCTTACGAACCAATTTGGGCGATCGGCACGGGCAAATCAGCGACCCCAGCACAAGCACAAGCTGTTCATGCATTTATCCGTGGTCATATCGCAGCAAAATCACAATCTGTAGCAGATCAAGTGATCATTCAATACGGTGGTTCAGTAAATGACGCTAATGCAGCAGAATTATTCACTCAACCGGATATCGATGGTGCATTAGTGGGCGGTGCTTCACTTAAAGCGCCTGCGTTTGCAGTAATCGTGAAAGCAGCGGCAGCAGCGAAAAACTAATTTTTCTTGTTCTAAAAGAAATAAAAAAGTGCGGTCAATTTTAACCGCACTTTTTTTATATTCTAAATCTTACCTATCGACCATTTCGTTCAAAGAACAAGACGGTTGCTGCAACGCGTGAGTGAACGTTAAGTTTACGAAGTAAGTTACGAATATGTACTTTAACCGTTTCTTCAGAAATGAAAAGCTGGCCTGCAATTTGTTTGTTGGATAAACCTGTTGCGATTAAACGTAATACATCCATTTCACGATCGGTGAGTGAATCCATTGGATCAACGGTATGTTTGCGTTCTAAAAGAAGATTTTTAATCGAATCACTTAAAATCACTTCACCTTGTGCAATACGTTTAATTTGCTCAAGCAGCACATCTGGCTCAGTATCTTTCAATAAATAGCCATCAGCACCCGCATCGATGAGTGTGAAAATATCATTTTTCGCATCAGACACGGTTAAGATCAAAATTCGCGCATCAACACCTTCTGCACGCAAGCCTTTAAGAGTATCTAAACCTGAAAGACCTTTCATATTAAGATCTAAAATGATTAAATCGGGCGATTCTTGAATCGCAATGGAAATGCCTTCTGTACCGCTTCCTACATCAGCGACAACTTCAAAATTCTCTTCTAATTCAACTAATTGCTTGATACCACGACGCATTAATGGATGATCGTCGATAATTAATACTTTTAACTTTTCTTGCATAATATTCTCCAAGAGATAAGCGGACACTATTCTATTGCCTAAAGGCAAAACATCCACTGCCTTAGATTACTTCTCAATAGATTTTCGACCGAGGGATTCTATCGGGATTTTACCTATCTTCCAATGCATATTTGCAGATAAACTTGATTTATCTCAAACAATGCTTGTTTTGATGTCGCTATTCGCAAGTCCTTTTGCTTTTAAATTTGAACGGCATAATACGCATGCCGCTTTCTGTCGAGTGCAATTGATAAAATTGCGGATAATTAAAATTCCGTTGCACCATTTTATACGGATTTTCACAATCATTTGAGCCTAGCGATTGATAAATACGATTTATTTCGCGTACTTTATCATCTTTCGAACCTTCACATTGGCGATAAATTTCGAGACGGTTCTTCTCATCTAACAAATAGACGTTAAAGCTATTATCGGCATTATCTTCAAAGAAGAATTGTAAAAAACCTTCACTGGCAAACAAATCAATTTCAGGTGGATACCGACGTGCTTCTGGGATAATCTCTTTCTCTTCCAACTGAGTTGGTAAAACGTCTTCAAAATTGTCCGCACTTTCTTTTCCGCCTTCAATAGGTTGCAAGCTGATCCCTTTTTCTTCAAAGAAGAATTGCCAGTTTTTCCCCGCTACACGCAAACGAGAATGGGTTGTTGGACGGCTATCCCCTAATTGAATACTGATACAACGGTTTACGAGTACACTCACCAAGTTTCGTAATGTGCGGTTGTAGTGTTTACTGTAACAGAAAACCTGCACAGAACGAGGCTGATTCACCCCTTGATCAATTTTATTAGAAAGCACTTTTAAGGCAAGCAAAATCGCATTTTGTCCTTCAAAATGTAGGGTTCGAATTTCATTCCACACATTACGGTAAGTGAAATCAATGCTTCCTACCAAACTCTGTTCTAATTGACCAAAACTGAATAAGTCACTTGGCGAAATATTTGATTTAAGCTCTTCGACTTGTGCGGTTGGGTCATTCACCAAATTCACCGCAATAAATAAATCACGGATTTCGCACTGTGAAGAAAGTGCCTCATTTGTTGGAACTTGGCTATTTGTATGCGGAAAAAACAACCGCAAATCAGCCACAAAATTACGTAAAGTCAGTTGGTCGATATTTTGGCTGATTAAATGCAAATGGGTTTCAGCCGTCAACAAGCGATTAAAATAAGCCCACGCAACCACTTTATTTAAACTTTCACCGTATTCAATCACGCGTTCTTTCGAGAACATAATATGGTGTGGCGGCTGATTCACCATATACCAACCATCTTTAAAGCGCTTATTGCCGTGAACTTCGATGAACGTGAGGTGTTCTTCTGTTAAGTTATAGGAAATTTGTGAGTTTAGTAACGTAATTTTACCTGGCAATTCTTCAAAAGCAGTATAAAGTTTACGAGAAAGCACCGTGATATCTTGTGGAATCACGCTAGAATTAATTTTATGTTTGCGTGCAAAATCCACTAGATTTCGATAACTCATCATCAAGAAATTCACCAAATTATTGTGACTTTCTTTCACCCGTTTGATTTTCCAATTTGGGCGATGATCTAATTCTTCAATACGTTCTTTTGACCACTCCCATTCTTGGGCCATCATTTTCATATAAGAAATACGCCAGTTTGAAGCGTGATATAACGCAAAGTCTTCCGTGGCTTTCACGTAAAAACAAGAACGTACAAAATCAAGACGCTTAAATTCTGAATGTGCGGTCAAATATTGGCTAATTCTCTCTAAAATCGCAATATAAGGATCGAAATGATGTATAGCCGTGCTGTGACCAGAAAGCAAATCCTCTTTAAATTGGCGAGCAATTAGCCGGGCATTTGGATATTCTTGGGCATAGGTTTCCAACAACAAGATTTTCATCACCGATTTATAAGGGGAATCAATACCTTTATAAAGTTGCCATAAGCTCGCACCAAAATATTCACTAGCTGAGAATTGCCCTAATCCACCAAAATCAACCCAATCATTTAAATTAAGCTCACCAGCCGCGACTAAACGCGCAACTTCGGCCTCATATTGCTTTTCATCTTCCACCCACAAGTGGAGCCACAATAATGGCTTGCCAGCAAGACGTACAGCGGAGCGATAAAATTCTTCCAACAGC
>PYVH01000095.1 GCA_003030785.1 Marinobacter sp. B9-2
AGGGGCGCGCCACGACGACATCGCGGATCGGGATATAGAGGATCGCCCCGATGTAGATCGCCAGCCGAAACCCCAGCACATATAAAAACTGGTGGTTGTTCATCGCCGCAAAGATAGAGGCGGAAATCAACAGGAAAAGCGGCAGAAAGTGGCTGTTTCCCACGCCCTGCTGGATCGCGATCGCGATGCAGAAAAGCGCAATCGTCGTCGCGCTCAGCGCCGTGGTCATGTAGATGTGGAACAGCGATTTGCGGATCTTGAGGGTCTTGGAACGGGTGTTGCGCAGGATGTAACGCAGCACGACAATGTCATAGATTTCGCATAGGGCGATCGCGAAAAAGAAAAACAGCGCGACCCTCAGTTCATAGTAATAGCCCGCCAAAGCAATAGCTGCGGTATAGATGATCGCCCGCTGGCCAAACGCACGGCTGCCCACAAGCGCATAATCCCGCAGCCGGCTTAGAACCGGGCGGGCCTGAGGCAAATTAACATTGTCAATTGCTTCCATGTTGCGCTTCCTCCGTCAGCCTGGCGCGGAATTGAGCGCCAAACGAATCTGCTGATATTTCACTACGATACACCTCAACTATTGGTGGAAAATTTGTTGCGATCATGGCAGAACCGTGGCTGTATGCATTTTGTTAACTTTTTCGTTACTTGAACGGAGCTTTAGGCAGAGAACAATGGGTATCCAGAACGCAAAATCGCACCAGCGTGCAGAGACGATCCAGTTGGAGCCTTCGGTTCAGGCCGCTCTTCAGACACGACCCGTTGAAAGTGATGTCCCTTCATACGCGACACGGCTGGAAGAGACAGTGGTGCATATCGGCAACCAGTATCGGTATGGCCAACTCTATTCAGATTTTCTGAAAGCACGCAAATCAGTTTTTATCGACCAAAAGGAATGGGATCTGCCCCATACCGAAGGGATGGAGTTTGACCAGTACGACACCCCCCAAAGCCGGTCTGTCGTGATCCATGAATACGGCCGGGTGCTGGCGGGCGTGCGGTTGCTGCCCACCACGGCGCAATGCGGCTGTTATACCTATATGCTGAAAGACGCACAGCGTGGTATGTTGCCGGATATCCCTGAATATGTGCTTTACGAAGACGCGCCGGTGATGCCCCATGTCTGGGAAGCCACGCGGCTGTTTTTGTCAAAAAACGAGCCCGCGCATCGGCGGCTGGCGATCCAGACCAAGCTGATCCGGGGCATGGCCCGTGCCGCGACCGAACAAGGGGCGACCCATGTGATCGGGATCGTGCCTGCCGTGTTCCAACGCTGGATGAACCGGCTGGGGATGAGCGCGCTGCCCATGGGCCCCAAGCTGAACATCAGCGGCGACAATACGCAGGCCGCGATCATGCATGTGGCGAATTACGCTGACCCGACCCCGCCTGACGCGCGATAAGCGACCAGGATGGTATCGACCGCACGGGTGACATGCTGGTCGATATCCTTGTAGGGGCGCGTCGTCAGCCCCAGTTGCGCACGGACCATGCCAAAGCCCTTGAGCAATGAAATAAGGTCTTCGGCCACATCACGCGGGTCGAAATCGTCGCGCAGATCGCCGTTTTCCTGCCCTTGCACCAGCAGACCGCAAACGGCAGCGCACACCGCCTCGAAGGCGGCGGTATAGAAGGTGCGACCGATCTGCGGGTAGTCGCGGGCGACTTCGTGGATCAGACAGGTAAATTCGACCGAATCCTGCTCCCCTAGAAAGCTCAGAAATTTCCGCCCGAACGAAATCAGCGCGGTGCGCAAATCGGGATGGTCGGAGATATCTCCCAGCACCTCAGCGCGAAAAACCTCTGCCTCGGCCTCGAGCACATTTTGCAGGATCTCCGACATATTGTCGAAATGGCGGTAGATCGTCGCTTTGGACACAGAAGCCTCGCGCGCCAAAAGGTCCGTCGTGACTTTTTCAAAGCCGTTGACGAAGAACAGGGCGCGCGCTGTCGACAGTATTCGCGATTTTGATGCGTTTTCATTCATATTGCAGAACTAGGGCGTGTATGGGTGAAATAAAAGGACTGAACCGTACCAAGGGGGGTTGAACTGTACGTCACTGCGCGTAAGTACCGCCCAGTACTCGAAAGGCCTTTGATATGAAGCAGCTGATTTCCGTTCTTTTATGCGCCACCCTCGCGACGCCACTTGTTGCACAGGACGCCGATGACTTGACCCCCTCGGGCACGCCCGCGCCGATCAGGTCGGTCAAATTGATAGAGGCGGGCGGTGCCGCGTCGCAGGTGCAGCGGGTCTTTTTCGGCCAGATCGCAGCGCTGGAAACTGTAGATCTGTCGTTCGAGGTCGGCGGCCGCATGGTGATGTTCGACGCGCAAGAAGGGCAGTTCCTGCAAGAAGGCGTGCAGATCGCGGCGCTGGACCCGGTGCCGTTTGAACGCGCGGTACAACGTGCTGAGGTACAGCTGACCCAAGCCGAACGGGATTTCGAACGCTCGCAAACGCTGGCCAAAAGCAATGCAGTTTCCACGGCACAGGCGCAGGATACGGAAACCGCCCGCGATCTGGCGCGGATCGCGTTGAGCGAGGCCCGCGAGGCGCTGGACCACGCGACGCTGATCGCCCCCTTCCGCGCCTTGGTCGCATCGCGTCTGACACCGAATTATGCCAATGTCGCCCCCGGACAGGCCATTGTACGATTGCATGATATGTCGGAAGTACGCGTCGAGATCGACGTTCCCGAGCAGATGTTCCAGATGTATTCAAATGCAGCTGACGTCTAATTTACCGGCACGTCCCCGCTATTTGCCGGTGGTGTGCCGCTTGAATTGCGCGAATTCAACGCCGAAACGCAAAGCATCGGGCAAAGCTACCGCGTGACGTTGGCACTCCCCTCTGATCGGGTCACACCGAAACTGATCCCCGGCGCATCGATGAGCGTCACCGCGCGGATCGCGGCAGGTGACGACACTGCGACGACCCTGCCCCCTTCTGCCGTGGTCATGGCGGACGATCAGGCGCGGGTCATGGTCTATACCCCCGACGAGACCGGCGAACAGGGCCAGGTCAGCTGGGTCAACGTCGACGTGTCCTCGAATACCGGCACAGACATCATCGCCACGGGGCTTGAGCCGGGCACCCTGGTTGTCGGCGCTGGCACACAGCTGCTGCGCGAGGGCGACACCGTGCGCCCCTTCAACGGGTTGAGCATCGAGTAAACTATGAAAATCGCACGTTTCTCCATTGAAAATCCGCTTTATACGTGGATTTTCATCCTCTTTGCCCTGTTTGGGGGTGTGTTTGGCTACCTGTCGGTCGGCAAGCTGGAAGACCCGAGCTTTACCTTGAAATCCGCCATCGTCGCCACCGCCTATCCCGGTGCCAGCGCGGCAGAGGTGGCAACCGAAATCTCTGAGGTGCTAGAGGCTGAAATCCAGCAGATGGACGAGGTCAAGACCGTCACCTCGCGCAATACCCACGGGCTGTCGGTCATCGAAGTCGAGATGCAGGATGAATACGACGGGACCGAGCTGCCACAGGTCTGGGATGATCTGCGGGATCGTGTGTCTGACGCGGCAAGCTCACTGCCCTCGGGGGCCTATCCGTCACAGGTGAACGACGACTTTGGCGATGTTTTCGGTATCCTATATGCCGTCTCCGCCCCCGGCTTTTCGGATTCCGAGATCTGGGAGATCGCGACCTTTATCCGGCGTGACCTGCTGACGGTCGACGGTGTTGCCAATGTCGATATCGACGGGCTGCCGGAAGAGGCGATTTTTGTCGAACCGTCGTCGCAAAAGATGTCACAGCTTGGCATCGATCCCAGCGTGATCATCGGCGCGATCAGTGAATCCACAGCGATCAACCCCACCGGCTTTGTCGAAACTGGCGATACCAACCTGCGGATCGACGGTCCCTCGGGCGATGATAGTGTCAATGAAATCAGCGCGTTGACCTTCGGCTTTCAGGGCGAGGTGCTGAACCTGCTGGACGTGGCAACCGTGTCGCGGGGCCGTGTGGACGCCCCCGACCACCTTTTGCGTCAAGACGGGCAAGAGGTCTTCACCCTTGGCGTTTCGGGACTGGAATCGGAAAATATCGTCGAGGTCGGCAAACGCGTCGAAGCGCAGCTTGAGACCTTGCAAACCTTCCTTCCCGTCGGGGTAGAGATCACGCCGATCTACGAACAACACCGCGTCGTGGACGAAGCCAACAACAGCTTCCTTTTGTCGCTTGCCCTGTCCGTGGGCGTGGTGATCGGGGTGCTTGCGCTGTTCATGGGGGTGCGCGCTTCGGTTGTTGTCGGCGTATCGCTTTTGCTGACCGTGCTGGCCACGTTCTTCTTCATGTATCTGTTCGGCGTCAAAGTTGAACGGATCAGCCTTGGGGCCTTGATCATCGCCATGGGGATGCTGGTGGATAACGCCATCGTCATCGCCGAAGGCATGCAACAGGAGATGCGCAAGGGGCGGCCCTCGGTCGCCGCCGCGGATACAGCGGCGCAGAATACGCAGATCCCCCTGCTGGGTGCCACGGTCATCGGGATCATGGCTTTTGCCGGGATCGGTCTGTCGCCTGACGCCACGGGCGAATTCATGTTCTCGCTTTTTGCGGTGATCGCGATCTCGTTGTTGATGTCATGGGTCGTGGCGGTGACTGTGACGCCTTTGCTTGGGCACTATATGCTCAAGATCGGCGGGCTGGCAGATGACGACAGCGGGTATAACGGCCCGATTTTCCGCAGCTATGGCAATCTTGTCCGGCTGGTGCTGCGGTTCCGCTGGCTGGTGTTTGCCGGCCTGATCGGCACCACGGTGGCCTGTGTGATGATCTTTGGTCAGGTCAAACAGCAGTTCTTCCCTGCGTCCAATACGCCGCTGTTCTACTTTGAATACAAGGCGGAGCAGGGCAGCTCTATCCAGTCGACCTCCCGCGATCTTGCGGTGATCGAGGATTGGCTGCTCGCGCGCGACGACGTGGACACTGTGACGACGACCATCGGTGCCGGTCTGACGCGCTATGTTCTGACCTACACGCCCGGAGACAGCGACCCTTCGATCGGGCAGCTGGTGGTGCGCGCCACCTCGGCTGATGCGATCCCCGCCCTGCGCGCCGAGCTTGACCAGTTCGCGATCAACGCGCTGCCTTGGGCAGAGGTGCAGACTAAGCGGATCATTTTTGGCCCCGGTGGCGGGTCGGATATCGAGGCGCGTTTTTCAGGGCCTGACCCCGAAGTGCTGCGCGATCTGGCCGATCAGGCAGAGGATATCCTGCGTGACGCGACCCCGCTGCTGCATACCGAACATGTCGATTGGCGCGAGAAAGTGCTTGTGACCCGCCCTGTCTATGCCGAGGACCGTGCGCAGGCCGTGGGCATCGGGCGCAGCGATGTGGCAGATGCGATTGCCCTGTCGACCAACGGGATCACCGCGGGCACCTACCGCGAACGGGACCGGTTGATCGACATCATCGTGCGGGTGCCGCGTGCGGAATCCGCGAGCAATGGGCAGCTGCCCGACCAGATCGTCTATTCTGCCGCGCTTGGGGACTACCTGCCGCTGAGCCAAGTGATCGACGGGTTCAAGGTCACCGCCGAAAACGCGGTGATCGAACGGCGCAACCGCGTGCAGACGATCACGGTACAGGCCAACGTCATCGAAGGCGTCACCCCGCCCACCGTCTTCCCGCAGATCCGCCCGCTGATCGAAGAGATCGAACTGCCGGTCGGCTATACCCTTGAATGGGGCGGAGAGTTCGAGAACGCGGGCGACGCGCAGGCTTCGCTTGGCAAGCAGATGCCGCTGAGCTTCGGGACGATGTTGCTGATCACCATTCTGCTGTTCGGCAAACTGCGCCAGACCGCGGTGATCTGGACCATCGTACCCATGGCGATCAACGGGGCGGCACTGGGGCTGTTGTTCTCGGGGTTGGCGTTCAGCTTTACCGCGCTGTTGGGGCTACTGTCGCTATCGGGGATGTTGATCAAGAACGCCATTGTTCTGGTCGAAGAGATCGACGTGCAGAAAGAAAACGGCCTGAACCAGCATGACGCCATTGTCACCGCCAGTGTCAGCCGTTTGCGCCCTGTGGTTCTGGCGGCGGTCACAACGATCCTCGGGATGGTGCCGTTGCTGGCCGATTCGTTCTTTGCCGCGATGGCGGTGACGATTATGGGCGGTTTGGGCTTTGCCTCTGTTCTGACGCTGATCGGTGTGCCGGCGCTATATCACACCTATCTCGCGAAAGAGCGGCGCGCGGATGCGGCGGCCAAACCGGCCTAGGAAAACGGATTATGCCGTGGTGCCATGCACCACGGCATGCGCCAAAGCACGGGCCAGCGCGTCGCGCTCCCCCTCGGATTGATCGGGCCGGATACGGTACCAGTCAACCAGCCCGTTCAATGCCCCCATCAACGCACGGCTGGCGATTTCGATGTTCGGCACGTCCAACTCCCCCTGCGCCACACCCGCGCGCAGCACCTCGCGGTAAAGATTTTCATAGTCGTTGCGCAGGGTAATCAGCTCGCGCAGCACGGCGCGCTCGGCTTCTGTGGTGGAGCCGCGTAAATAGACCTCTACGCCCAAGCGGATACTGCGCTGATAGGGCAGTGTATCCATCATCACCCGCGCATGGGCATGGGCCATCAATTCGAGCTTGCTGATGCTGGAAGTATTCAATGATATCAGCGGGGTAACCGCATCAAAACAATATTGCATCGCCTGTCGGTACACCGCGAAATAGATCGCGTTCTTGGACCGGAAATGGTGGTACACCCGCCCCTTGGTCGCGCCCAGAACATCGGCGATATCGTCCATCGTCGCCTTATCGAGCCCCTTGAGCATAAAGCACTGCGCCGCCGCCTCGATGATCTCGCGGCGGCTGTCGTGCTTGGGCGCGGCCCCCTCGGTGGCGTCCGTCAGCGTGTCGTCATCGATGTGTTCGTCCATTCGGTTCAGCCTTTGACAGCGGGTGCGCAGTAAAGAACGGGGGTTTTGCCCGTGTAGCGTGAATACTGAGCCGAAAAAAAGGTTGTGACAAGCCGTTGCGTCACCGGACCCCCCGTAATTATCCGTTAGCGCACTTACATCACCGACAGCTATTGACACCTGCGCGCCCTGTTACGAGAGTAACATACTACTCGGAATGTTGGACCGTCAAATCATAGGCTCAACACATCAAACCGTGGGAATGGACGGTGTGCCGAGTACCGAAAATCAAGGGGCAACCACGCGTTTTGCGCGGTTGTTTGACCCGAAATATATGTTTGGGAGGACATACATGACTTATAAATCATCCGTCGCAGTCACCGCATTGGTCGCTGCTGTTGCCATCGCCGGTCAGGCCAGCGCGAAAGAGCGTCTGAACTTTGCCTACGGCTATCCGAATAACTCTGCCATCGGTCTGGCGGTTGACGCCTATGCCGAGGCCGTGGCCGAACGCTCTGACGGTGAAGTCGACGTGACCGGTTTCGCGATGTCGCTGCTGAGCCTGCCTGAAACCTCGCCCGGTGTGCGCGACGGTCTGGCGGATGTCGGCTTTGTGCTGCCGCCCTACTACCCGGCGGAATATTCCACGAACCTCTTCCTGCACGAGATGAACCTGCTGGTGAACCTTGTTGAAGAACCCACAGGCAAAGAGCCGCTGGCCTTCACCGGCGCGATGGTCGAATACACCTTCACCAAATGCCCCGAGTGTCTGGAAGAATATAGCGCACAAAATCAGGTCTATACCGGTGGCGGCGTGACCCCGCTGTACAACCTGTTGTGCAAGGACGTCAAAGTCACCTCCGTCGAGGATCTGAACGGTCTGCGTTTGCGTGCCGGTGGTGCGGGTTTCGTGCGTTTCGCCGAAGCTTTCGGCGCCCAAGGCGTGCGTCTGCCCGTTTCCGAAGCCTATGAAGCGCTGGATCAAGGCATCATCGACTGCGCCATGCTGTCCGCCCCCGAGCTGACAAACTACAACCTGCACGAGGTCGTCACCGACATCACGCTGGCCGTACCGGGCGGTGTCTTTGCGGGCGTTTCCTCGGCGAACGTGAATGCGGACCGCTGGAAGGGCATGGACGACGCATCGCGCGAAGCCCTGCTGTGGGGTGGCAGCCAGATGACGGCGCATACCACATGGAACTTCTACACTGATGATGCCGCGGCGATCGAACATGCGCGTGGGGCCGGGATCAACATCCACGAGCCCGACGCAGAGCTGCTGGCAGCGGTCAAGGAATTCAGCCGTCAGGACCTCAAGACCGTTTCCGCCCTGTTCAAAGACACTTACGACGTTGCGCGGGCCGATGAAATCGCCGCCGATTTCGAGCCCCTGTTGGCCAAGTGGAACGATCTGGTGGTCGACGTGGACAGCGCTGACGCGTTGAACCAAGTGATCTGGGATCAGGTGATTTCCAAAGTGGACCCAGCGACTTACGCGCAGTAAGCCGCCCATCCGCTGATCACAACGGGGTGCTGCGCCGATGCGCGTGGCCCCCCGACGGCCCCTTTTTTGCAAACGGATACTCCGATGAAACTTATCGCGTCAGTGATCTCTGCGGTGATCACGTTGACCGCTTCGCTGGCTGGTATCATTGTTCTGATGCTGGTTGCCCATGTCACCATCGACGTGGTCATGCGCTTTGCGTTCGATACGCCGCTGAACTCTACTATTCTTTACGTCTCGGCCTTTTATATGGTCGCGATCGCCTTTCTGCCTCTCGCCGCGGTAGAGCAAAACGACAGCCACATCGCGGTTGAACTGCTGGTCGAAAGGTTTCCCACCAAAGTACAAAGCTTTCTCGCGGGGCTGGCCTTGCTGCTGACCTGCATCGTGACCGCCACCGTCGCGATCCGCACCGGAGACGAGGCTTTGGCGAAATTTATCGGCGGCTCCTATTCGATCGAGGCAGGCGGCAAGGTGACCACATGGCCCACCTAT
>PYVH01000096.1 GCA_003030785.1 Marinobacter sp. B9-2
CCAATTCATGGAACATCAGGGCGACCATGCGGTCCTCCGCCAGTCGGGTAAAGCCGGTGTGCAGCGGTTCATCAAACCAGCCGAGGGTGGAATAGGCGGTCACGCCGCCAATGAAGGTGTCGAAGCCGTTGTCGCGGAATTGCGCCTGCTCGGCGCGCGCATCGTCCAGGCTGAAGTAGCCCCGGTAGGCCTGACAGCCGAGAACCGGGTAGCACCAACGGTGTGGCTCCAGCGAGAACTCCGGTACGGCCACCAGGTTTACCACCACCCAGGGTCTTTCAAGCTGCACGTAGTCGCTGAAGGCGTCTCCAACCGGCAGGGCCAGTCGTTGAGCGGCGAATTCCCGGGCCTGTTGAGCCAAGGCGAGTTTTTCCCGCAGCTCCACCGGCGTTGTATCGTCTGAGAAGACCTTCTCCACCGGTTCCCCCGACATCATCAGGGACATATGCCCACTGACAGCCTGCGAATAGTAGCCAATGGTCGAACAGCCGTTAAGCATTGTTACCAGTAGCAAAAGTGGATAGATCTGACTAAGCTGTTTCATGGGTCAGGATGTTATAGTGGATTGGTTTGCCTGTGGGGGCCAGGCCGCTATAGTACAATCATGGTCTCTATAGTAGCAGCCGGTGGCATTCGCCATCGTTTCAGGGACGTGAGTCGGTACCGGGCATTGTGCCCGGTGACTGGTCCGGCTTAGCGAGATATCAGGTAGTTCATGGATCCGAGAGAACGTCGTAGCAGCCCCCGCCAACCCATCAAGCTTGCCGCCCAGATTGATCTGGGAACCGGTGAAGCCTGGCCGTGCCAGATCGCGGATTTCTGCGCGGAGGGGCTTTTCGTCCGTTATTCGAGCGAAACTTCCAAGAAGCTGGACCGCGCCTTTGCTTCCGGCACACCGCCGGAACTGATTGTGCGTTTTCGTGGCCTGGACGGCGCCCGACGTCATGAACTTCATGTCAGTATTGTTCGCCGTATTGATGGCGCCATGGGGGTCAATTTCAGCCGTCCGAACCCGGAGGCGGTTGATGCCATGCTGCAACAGTGCGGTGGCTCCCGCCGACAGGATCGCTCTTCTCTCCATGCCCCCAGCGACCGGGTACAGTTTGTTCTGCACCAGTCCGCCAAGGCGGTGATCCAGTTCATCGAGCCGTTGATGGATGCCTGTTTCGTACAGATGGTGGAGGGCCTCAAGCAGGCAGCCCAGAAAGCCACCAATGACCAGCAGGCCAACGAATACATGGATGCCTCGGGCCAGATCCAGGCCCGGCAGCGGGTCATGTGGCACCAGATGGCGCGAAGCCTGGAATCGCCGTTGAAACCCGCCCCCAAGGGGTTCCCAGGCTCTGAACTCTCGGTGGTGGACAAGGGCGAGTTCGAGGACTGGCTGACCATCCGGGTGATGGTGACCAAGGCAGATACCCAGTATCGAGGTGATCTGCTTCAGCTCAAGCTTCGGTTGGACAAACTCGGAATCGCCAACGCCACCGGGCACCACAACCCCCTCGGGCCATCCCTGGTCTGCGAAGCGTTCCACCATGGCCTTAACCAGCTCAAGGCGTCCCGCGAGGTGGAGAAGGTCTGCCTGCGGGTGTTTGAACAGACGGTGTTGCAGCAGCTGGGGCCCCTTTACAAAGAATTGAACGATATTTTGATTCGCCATGGCGTTCTGCCCGACCTGGATCTCAGCAAGTACCTGAGCGAGCAGGCCGGTGCGAAACCGGAGGAGAAGACGGAGCCGGCTCAGCCAGAGCCGGTTGCCGAGGAGACTGCCGCCGCGGAGCCCACGCCAAAGGCGGAACAGGAGAGCGCCCGGTCAGCCCAGCCACGCCGGAAACCCGGAATGCTGGGTGGCGAATTCCGCGGTTATGCCCAGGCCGCCCAGACAGCATTCGCAACCGTACGCAATCTGCTCAACACCCTCAGCGCCAGCCGTGTCGCCCGGGGCGATCCGGAACCCATGCCGTTTCAGCCCAATGCCAGGCCGTTATCGTCGGGCGAATTCCAGCGCGAGCTCCAGCAATTGCAGTCCCAGCCGGTTGAGGCGGGCGAGGGACTGGCCCCGCTGAAGGACAGGGTGGTGGAGAGAGTAAAGGCAAGCGGCGATAACCGGCTGGATGAGGAGCAGCAGGAAACGGTTGATGTGGTCGACCGGTTTTTCAAGTCGGTGGTGGAAAGCCCGAAGCTCAGTGAGTATGCCCAGCAGCGCATGCGGCAGCTGGAAGTGCCTGTTCTGAAAGTTGTCATGAGGGACCCCGCGTTCTTTGACGATCAGGACAGCCCGGTTCGGGGAGTGATGAACCGTCTGGCGCAATTGGGTCTCAAAGGTGGCCGGATCAACCCGGTGGTCCAGCGTCGCGTTGATGAACTCATCCAGCGTATCACCACCGACTTCGAGCAGGACACCGGGGTATTCGAGAGCACAGTCCAGGAGCTGGATACCCTGATCGATCGCCAGAATCTCGTGTATCGCAGGAACGTCGAGCGGGTGACAGCCGCTGCGGAAGGTGCCCAGAAGGTGGCCGAATCGAAAAAGGCCGTGGCCGGGGTTCTGGATGAGAAACTGGGCGGGCGCAAGGTACCCAAGGCCGTGCTCAGCCTGCTGGATGGCGGCTGGCGGGATCTGCTCTCGCTGACCTGGATCCGGCAGGGGCCGGACAGTCAGCTCTGGCAGGATTACCTGGCAGTGATTGATTCCCTGCTGTCCTTCGCAGACGATCCCGACAGTTCCATCAACCTGCCGGAGTTGTTGCGGGTTATTCAGGATGGCCTGGCTTCCATTTCCAGCAACCATATGCCGTCTTCGCAGATCCGGGACGAGCTCAAGCAGTTCCTGGTACGCAGCCCGGAAAAAAGTCCCGAGCTGGTTGAGGTGCCGCCGGCCAAGCCGGAGCAAGCGGACACGAAGAAACTGTCCGATCGGGAACAGCGCAGCCTTCAGCGCTGGATAAACCGGGCCCAGCAACTGCGTACCGGTGACTGGCTCCGGGACCAGGAAAACCCGAACGAACCCCAGTACATCCGTCTGGTCTGGATTGCCCGTGGGTTCAGCCGTTTCGTGTTTGTGAATCATCAGGGCATGCGGGTGGTGGAGCTGGAGCTTGAGGCTCTGGCCCGGCACATGCGCAAGGGGATTATCGTTCCCGACAGCCAGTATGAGCGGCCCCTGGTTGATGAAAGTATCGACCGGATGGTTCGCAAGGTCTACGACCAGCTGTCCTGGGCCTCCACCCACGATGAACTGACCGGCCTTCTGGGACGACGGGAATTCGAGCGAATGCTGGATCAGCAGCTGGCCCGCCGTGAGGACGAACGTTCCCTGGTGCGTCTGGATCTTCGCCGCTTCCGCCTGCTGAACGATACCGCCGGCTACCAGGCCGGCGATGAGACCCTCAAGCGGGTAGCGGATATTCTGCGCAGCCACGTTGGGGATGGTATGCCCGTGGCCAGGCTGGCGGGCAATGAGTTTGCCATGCTGGTGCCCTCCGAGAGTGCCGGCGATGCGGCGAGGGATCTGATCAGGGCAGTGGAGGCCGCCGAGTTCAGTTTTGGCGGCCGGGATTACCGGCTTTCGGCCAGCGCGGGTGTGGTTCCCACATTGCCGGCACTGGTGAGCGCCGAACGCTGGTTGCGGGCGTCTGAGCAGGCGCTGGCGACGTCCCGACATCAGGGCCACGGCAAGGTTTCGGAGTACAGCCTGGGTGCCGAGGATCAGGCCCGCCAGGAGCAGATTGCCGCCAAGGTTGCCAGCCTCAGTGGCCTCAATGAAGAGCGTATGCTGCTGCGCTGCCAGAAAATCATACCTCTGCACGCCAAGGCCTCCATGGCGGCCCAGTATGAGGTGCTGATCAGCATGTACGATGATGAGGGCACCCTGATCACTGGCCGGGACTTCGTTCGCATGGCCGAGCGCTATGACCGTATGCAGGCGGTGGATCGCTGGGTGGTCGGCCACATGCTGGACTGGCTCAGGGAGCAGGCTCCGGACCCGAGGCACTTTGGCGGTGTCTGCATCAACCTGTCTGGCTACTCCATGAATGATCAGTCGCTGCTGGAGTTCATTTACGAGAAGCTGAGTGAGAAGGATGCGCCCATTGAGCGGCTTTGGTTCGAGCTCACTGAAGCCTCCGCGATCAACGACGTTCAGTCGGTGGCGGATTTCATTGTCGAGATGAAAGAGCTCGGCTGCCGGTTCTGTCTGGGCAACTTCGGCAGTGGTCCCAGTTCATTCGAATTCATGCGCTCGTTGCCGGTGGATCTGATCAAGATCGACAGTGCCTTTACCGGCCAGCTGTCCACCAGCGAAACCGACCGGGCGATGGTTCGCTCCATGGTGGATATGGCTCACTACATGCATCGGGAAGTGATTGCTTCCCAGGTTGAGTCCCGGGACGTTCTGGATATGCTCCGGCAGTTGGGGGTGGATTACGCCCAGGGATTCGTGATCGAAAAGCCCCGTTTGCTCGACAGTCTCACCTGATTCCGGCAGTCTGCCTCTATGTCAAAACGCCATCCGATCATCGCGGTTACCGGTTCATCCGGCGCAGGAACCACCACCACCGGCCAGATCTTCAGCCGGATGTTTGCCAGTGAGGGGCTGAATGCGGCCATGGTCAGCGGTGACAGCTTTCACCGTTACAACCGGGAACAGATGGCGAGGCTGGCGGCCAAAGGCCAGTTCGGTGAACGCAACCACTTTGCCCTGGCTGCCAACCACATCGACAAGCTGGAAGCGCTTTTCTACGATTACGGCCACACCGGGAACGGCCGTTACCGGCAATACGTCCACGATGAGGATCGCAGGCTGGTTGAAGCCGGACACAAGCCAGGAACCTTTACGCCCTGGGGCCCCTTACCTGCCGATACCGATCTGCTTTTCTACGAGGGGTTGCACGGCGGCGTGGTCAGCGAAACCTGCAACATTGCCCAGTACGTGGACCTGCTGATCGGTGTGGTGCCGATCGTGAACCTCGAATGGATCCAGAAAATCCATCGGGACACCCACAAGCGGGGATACAGTCAGGAAGCGGTGGTGGAAACCATCATTAACCGCATGGACGACTATGTTCACGATATCGTGCCGCAGTTTTCCCATACCCACATCAATTTCCAGCGCATTCCCCTGGTGGACACTTCCAACCCCTTTGTCGTCCGGGATGTGCCCACCGAGGACGAGAGCATGCTGGTGATCCGGTTCCGGGACCAATCGGAAGTGGACTTTCCCTATCTGCTGCAGGTGATTGCCGGTAGCAGTCTGTCACGGCACGATACCCTGGTTATTCCGGGCACAAAAATGCCGCTGGCCATGGACCTGATTGTCAGGCCCATGGTGCAGCGGCTGATGGCAAGGAAGCCGTTCGCCTGACCGGTCAGGCGGTCAGGCGGCCGTCCCGGTAATCCCGGAGGGTCTGCTCAATCTCCTCCCGGGTGTTCATCACGAACGGACCATATTGGACTACCGGCTCACCAATGGGCTTGCCGGCAATCAGCAGCAGGCGCGCCCCGGATTCTCCGGCACTGAGAGCAATCTGGTCGCCGTTGTCAGCCAGAATGTTGGCGGCGCTGAGCTGCAGTGAGCTTTCACCCAGGCTGGCGGTGCCCTCGTACAGGTACAGCATGGCGTTGTGACCTTCCGGAACCGGCAGGGTAACGCTTGCCCCCGATGCCAGGTGGATATCAGCATAGATCGGCTGGGTGCTTCGGCCCGGCATCGCGCCTTCGTGAGGCTGCCCGGAGATCTCCAGTGAGCCGGCGATGAGCTTTAACTTGCCACCCTCGAAGGTGATCTCGGGAATGTCTTCGGGCTGGATGTCCCGATAGCCGGCTTCGGTCATTTTTTCTGCCGCCGGCAGGTTCAGCCAGAGCTGGAAACCACGCATCACGCCTTGTTCCTGCTGGGGCATTTCCGAGTGAATGATGCCGCGGCCGGCGGTCATCCACTGCACACCACCGTTGCGCAGATCGCCCCGGTTCCCGAGATGGTCCTCGTGCAGCATGTGCCCCTCGATCATATAGGTCACGGTTTCGAACCCCCGGTGGGGGTGCGATGGAAAACCGGCGATATAGTCGGCGGCCTCGGCGGAACCAAACTCGTCGAGCATCAGAAACGGATCCAGGCGTATGCTCTGTTGCTGACCGATGGAACGCTTGATGCGCACGCCGGCTCCGTCGGAAGTTTCCAGGGCTGGAATAATCTGTTTCAGGGAGCGCAGGGTCATGGTGTCCTCCTCTCGTTAGCTCTTGGCTCTATTTAAACGGGATGGGAGGAGAGAAGAAAACGCAGAAATCTGGGGGGTGACATCAAAAAAACTGAAGGACCGGTGGCGCCCGGCTCAGAGCGCCACCGCGGGTCGTTATTCCACGTTACGGGAGTAGAAAATCTCAAGCATTTCCCGACGCAGGCGGTCCTCAATGGACTGGGCTTCGGCGGGATCAAGATCACCGGCGTTCACCCCGAACACATAGTTATCGAGGTCGAAGTTCTTCAGCATCATCTTGGTGTGGAACAGGTTTTCCTGGTACACATTCACATCGATCATCTGATACGCGTTCTGGGTATCCTCGGTCAGATAGTTCTGGATCGAGTTGATGTCGTGATCAATGTAGTGCTTGGTGCCGTCCACATCACGGGTGAAACCGCGAACCCGGTAATCCACGGTGACCACATCGGAATCAAAGCTGTGGATCAGGTAGTTCAGCACTTTCAGGGGTGAAATCAGGCCACAGGTGGATACGTCGATGTCTGCCCGAAAGGTGCTCACGCCATCGTGGGGATGGCTTTCCGGATAGGTATGTACGGTGACGTGGCTCTTGTCCAGGTGCGCCACAATGGTATCCGGCAGCGGACCCGGAGATTCCTCGTTATCAGGCTCTTCGCCGTTGGTGAGCTCGTGCTCGGCGATCAGCATGGTGACCGAGGCACCGTGTGGCTCATAATCCTGGCGCGCGATGTTCAGGACGTTGGCGCCGATAATCTTGACGACGTCGGTCAGAATCTGGGTCAGACGCTCGGCGTTGTACATCTCGTCAATGTAGTCGATGTAGGCCGTGCGTTGTTCTTCGGTCTGCGCATAACAGATGTCGTAGATGTTAAAGCTCAGGGATTTGGTCAGGTTGTTGAAACCATGCAGCTGGAGTTTTGATTCCATGCTCAGCCCCTCCGGATCGTGGAGATGAATGACTGCAGAGCTGCATTGCTGCGCTCTGCCGAGGCCGCCACCGACTACTGACCGGGTTGTTCACCTTTTGCGCAGACCGGCGGAGAGGGTGCGTATTATGCACACCGCAAGTGATGTTGAATAGTATTTGCAATGACATTTTAGCATCCGTGATTTCCGCTGCATCCGACTCCGGGAATTCGGCGCATGCCAGGCGCCGAAGCGGTTTATCCGGCCTGCTAATCGGCCTCGTGAACCTCGTAGGTGTGACTGATCTCAACGCCAGCCTGTTCCAGCATGATGGATGCTGAACAATACTTTTCTGCCGACAGGCTGACGGCCCGCTTCACCAGGTTTTCCTTGAGGCCGTTTCCGGTTACCACAAAATGCAGGTGAATCCGGGTAAACACCGCCGGTACCGCATCGGCCCGCTCGGCTTCAAGCTCGGCGTGGCAAGCGGTTACATCCTGCCGGCTTTTCTTCAGGATGCTCATGACATCAAATGCGGAGCAGCCTCCCAGCCCCATCAGAAGCATTTCCATCGGACGGGGGCCGAGATTTTCGCCCCCGTGGTCCGGCGGGCCATCAAGCTGGACGCTGTGGCCGCTGCCGCTGGTGGCTTTGAAACTGGCATTGCCGGTCCAGTCTACAGTTGCTTTCATGGGATGCTTCTCCGTTGTGATTGTGCGGGACCAACTTGCGTCAATGTCCCGGCAAAGATGACCTGTGGCCGGATGCTAGCACAACCGGCCTCGCCAGGCAGGCCGATCACGGATACATGTTGTATACTCTTTCCGGTTGCCCGCAACAGACCTTCTTGTTGTAAGTTGCGGAGTTTTGCAAGAAAAAAGAACGAACCCGCATGGAAAGCCGGGTGCATAACAAACATTGGGACCAGCCAGTATCTGAGGAGGCACGACTCGCATTATGGCCACTATCGTCAAGCCGGTTGAGCAGAAAACCAAGCATCTCGACTATTTCCTTTCGCAGTGCCATCGCCGCCGTTACCCAGCCAAGAGCACAATTATCTATGCCGGTGACAAGAGCGATTCCCTGTTCTACATCGTCAAGGGGTCGGTAACCGTTATCATCGAAGACGACGACGGCCGTGAGATGATCATGGCCTATCTGAACGCCGGCGACTTCTTCGGTGAGATGGGGCTGTTCGACAACATGGATTCCCGCAGCGCCTGGGTGAAGGCCAAGACCGAATGCGAAGTGGCGGAAATCAGCTACACCAAGTTCCGGGAGATTGCCCAACAGGACCCGAGGGTTCTCTACTTCATCGGCGAGCAGATGGCCTCCCGCCTGCGCCAGACCACCCGCAAGGTCGGTGACCTGGCGTTCCTGGATGTCACCGGGCGTGTTGCCCGTACCCTTCTGGACCTGTGCAAGGAGCCGGATGCCATGACTCACCCGGATGGCATGCAGATCAAGATCACCCGGCAGGAAATCGGCCGTATTGTTGGCTGCTCCCGGGAGATGGTCGGACGGGTACTGAAAACTCTGGAGGATCAGGGGCTGGTCAGGGTCAAGGGCAAGACCATGGTGGTTTACGGTACCCGCTGAGTCTTACCGATCACCCTGTTTTCCAGAAGGCCGCTTTCAACAGCGGCCTTTTTCGTTGTGCGCCAGGCATGGCGCGTAGCGCCTTGACGGGCGCTGTTCCGGTGCAGGT
>PYVH01000097.1 GCA_003030785.1 Marinobacter sp. B9-2
TCTGTTATTGCAGGCTTTAAGCGCAGTTTTAGCCGATTGAAGTCACTGATTCAGGAGAAGCTTTTTCATCATTGTCATTGTTTTATCTCCGCTACTGTCTTGCGTTGGTTCGGGTTGTCGTTGCTTTTCTTGCTTTTCTTGCTCTCGTCCTATCCGGGATCAAACCCCCAAATAGCTATCCAGCACCGACTGCTTGGCACTCAGTTCGTTGGCGCTGACTTCTTCCACAATCTGACCGTGCTCAACAACGTAGTGACGGTCGGCTAACGGTGCTGCGAAGTGGAAATTCTGCTCTACCAGGACAATGGTCAGCCCCTTGTTTTTCAGGGCAATCAGGACCTCTCCCAGCTTCTCGACAATCACCGGGGCCAGCCCCTCGGTGATCTCGTCCAGCAACAGCATGTTGGCGCCGGTGCGCAGAATACGGGCCATGGCCAGCATCTGCTGTTCGCCACCAGACAGCTTGGTGCCCTGGCTGAAACGTCGTTCATAGAGGTTGGGGAACATATTGTAGATTTCTTCCAGGCTCATGCCGCCGCTGCGTACGACTGGCGGCAGCGTCAGGTTCTCCTGAACACTCAGAGAGGAAAAAATGCCCCGATGTTCGGGGCAATACCCGACACCCAACCTGGCAATGTGGTGAGGCGCACAGGACATGGTCTCCTCACCGTTAATCATGATCGAACCGGTTCGCCGACCAACCATATTCATGATGGCTTTGAGGGTTGTGCTTCGGCCCGCACCATTGCGGCCAAGCAGGGTCACCAGCTCCCCACGGTTCACCACCATATCGATTCCGTGGAGGATATGAGATTCGCCGTAAAAGGCATGCAGTCCAGACAGTCGGAGCTGCTCGTACTCACGGTCGGAATTTGTACTCATTGCGCTGCCTCCGCCTGATCGCTGCTAGCGGTGGGGCCTCGCTCGCCACTGCCATCACTACCCATATAAACCTCGCGAACCCGTGGGTCGGCAGAGACCTCTGCGTAATCGCCCTCGGTCAGGACAGCGCCCTGGGCGAGCACGGTGATGCGATCACACAATTTGCTGACCACGCTGAGGTTATGCTCAACCATCAAAACCGTTCTCCCCTCGGCAGCTTTGCGCACCAGTTCCACAACCCGGTCAACATCTTCCGAACCCATGCCCTGGGTCGGCTCGTCCAGCAACAGGATTTGGGGCTCCATGGCAAGTGTGGTCGCCAGCTCCAGGGCCCGTTTGCGCCCGTACGCCAACTCAACCGTGGTGGTGTTGGCGAATTCAGCCAGGCCCACGGCGTCCAGGAGCTCCATGCAACGCTGGTTGAGCTTGTGAAGGGAGTTACCGGACTTCCAGAAACTGAAGGTGTTGCCTTCGAACGTCTGCAGGGCGACGCGAATGTTCTCCAGCGCCGTCATGTGCGGGAAAACGGCCGAAATCTGAAACGAGCGAACGATACCCTGGCGGGCGATGGCGGCGGACTTCATGGTGGTAATGTCCTGGTCCCTGAACAGGATCTGGCCCCGTGTCGGAATCAGGAATTTGGTGAGCAGATTGAAGACCGTGGTCTTGCCGGCACCGTTAGGGCCGATCAGGGCGTGAATATGGCCTTTCTGAACCTTGAGGTTCACGTCGTCGACCGCAACAAAGCCCTTGAATTCTTTGACAAGGTTACGGGTCTCCAGAACGTACTGTTCACTCATGAGCCAATCTACCTTTGTTATTGTTGTGCGTTTTATATGTTTACCAGATTAGATTGACGTATACGTAAACGTCAACACTTAATTACAGTTTTCAAGTACACTCTCGCTACGCAAAAAGTCGTATAGAAGATCCACTACCTGGTCCTGCTTTTCCAGGTGGGGGGAATGCCCGGCGTCCTCGAGAGACACCCCGCGGGCGTTTTTCCCGATACCGGCAACAATGTCTGTTACCTGCTCAGGCACGCCGTACTCGTCGTTCTCTCCCTGAATGATCATAGCCGGACATTTGATTGCCGCCAGCCAGGGACTGAAATCCATTGCCGCCTGGAATCCCTCATCTCGCCAGACCGTCTGCCAGGCATTGAACAGATCGTCGGTCCGTTCGCCGTGATAGCGGGCTAACCGGTCCCGGATATCCGCCTCCCGATAGCGAACGGCCATCTCATCGATACCAGCGAGGGTAAGGTGATCGGCATAGATATGCGCGGCCATGGTTACCAGCGCCTTCACACGGCCCCTCATTGCGCCGGCAGCCACCAGCGCAATGGAACCGCCGTCGCTGTGCCCTATCAGCACAACATCCCTGATTTCGAGCGTCTCCAGCAAACGGGGCAGCCACTTGTGACCGGCAACCTCAAGATAGTCGAATGGGCGCGGAAGTTCTTCATCAGAAGAATGGCCATAGCCCTGGCGGTTGTATATCAGTGCATCGCAGCCGGTGGCTTTTGCCAGTTTCTCAGGAAACTTCCGCCACAGGGCAATGCTGCCAAGGGATTCATGCAGTAAGACCAGAACCGGCCCTTTCGGTTCCTTGTGCTGTATTCGCCGCACTTCCAGTTCAACGCCGTCACCTACCGGCACCATCATGTCACGAATCTGCATGGCACTACCGGTTTGGAGGAATTGAATAGGTCATGGTGGAGTGGGCTACAGGGTCTTCGGCGCCTTCTGAATAGACAAACACCTCACCCACCCCCATGGTACGACCGACTTTCAGCATGGTGGCGCGGGCCCAGATGGGCTGATGGGCCACCGGCTTGCGAAGGAAGTTGATATTGAGATTGGTGGTGACCGCCAGCGGCACCAGGCCAATCTTGCTGAGCAGCGCCGCGTACAGGGTAACGTCCGCCAGCCCCATCATGGCCGGCCCGGAGACGGTACCCCCGGGCCTGAGATGCGCCTCATCCACGTCCAGCTTCATCTCTGCCCAGCCATCCCCGAGCTTCTGCAGGGTGCCGTAGGCTTCCCCCTGCGGAAACTGCTCGTCAAGGAAGGCCTGCAGCTCTTCAAACGTAATGATCATGCGCCGATTTCTTCCTTGGCCTGATTACGCAGAACGAACCGCTGGATTTTTCCACTGGGTGTCTTGGGCAGCTCATCAACAAACTCGATTTCCCGGGGGAAGGCGTGGGTCGAGAGCCTGCTACGCACCAGTTCCTGAAGCTCATCTTTCAGGGCCTGCTCGTCTCCAAGAGCGTAATCGCCCTTGATCACCACATAAGCTTTGATGATGGAACCGCGCTTTTCGTCCGGCTTGCCAACGACACCTGACTCCGCCACAGCGGCGTGCTCGAGCAGTGTACTTTCGACGTCTGCCGGACCAACCCGGTAACCCGCGGTGGTGATGATGTCATCATCCCAGCCGCTGAATGAGAAGTTGCCATTGCCGTGGTTGATAACCATGTCGCCAGTGAGATAGTAGCCGTTTACGAACGGGTCCTTCTCACCCCAGGTGTAGCCATCGAAGTGGAACAACGGGGAGGCTTTTACATCGACAGCCAGCTGACCGACTTCGCCCTCGCCCACTTCCTCGTTCTTCTCGTTCAGAGCGACGACTTTATGGCCGGGGGAGGCATAGCCCATGGAACCTTCGCGAACAGGGTGCTCAAGGCCGTGGAAATTGCAGCAGGTCATGCCGGTTTCGGTCTGGCCGTAGTGATCTTTCACCGGGCAGAAGTGGCGGTTGCGAATCCAGTTCACCACTTCCGGGTTAAGAGGTTCGCCGGCACTGCTGGCAACACGCAGGCCGAGGTTCTCGCCTTCCGGCAGCACGTGATCGTTGGCCTTGAGCAGGCGGTAGGCCGTGGGCGCCGCCGCCAGGTTGGTGATCTTGTACTTCCGGATCATGTCGTAGGTGGATTCCGGGGTAAATCCGCCGGGATTGAAGTGTGTCGCGTGGCCCATCAGCAGGGGCCCAACCACGGCATAGTAAAGACCGTAGGCCCAGCCGGGATCAGCCACGTTCCAGAATTTGTCGCCGTCTTGCAGATCGATGGCGTACTTCATGTAGACGTAGAACGCCAACAGCGCCTTGGCGGGAACAGCAACACCCTTGGATTTGCCCACGGTGCCGGAGGTGAACATCTGGAGGAACGGATCGTCGCCCTTGATCATGACAGGCTCGAACTCGCTGGACTGAGCCGCCAGGGTCTCCTGGAAATCAGGGATGTCTGCGCCAATCTCACTCGCGTTGACACCCACCACCGGCGGGCAGACTTTGACGTCGTTCAGCTTGGGATAGTTCTCCGGGTTGGTCACCACCAGCTTGGTGCTGGCCCGCTCGAAACGGTATTCGATCGCACCGGAACCAAAGGCAGTGAACAGTGGCTGATACACGGCACCGGCCCGGAGGGTTCCGGCGATAACGATCAGCAGCTCCGGGGTGCGCGGCAGGAGTGCAGCCACCCGGTCGCCCTTCCCGATGCCCTGGGATTTCAGGTAATTGGCGAACCGTGCAGAGGCTTCTTTCAGCTCGGCGAAGGTCAGCGTGCCGTCACCGCCATCCTCTGTTTCGTAGTAAAGGGCAACCCGACTGGGGTCATCCGCCCATTTGTCGCAGATTTCGTGGCATACGTTGAGCCCGCTATCCAGACGTCCATCCAGGATGTCCGCTTCCAGAGCAGCAGGATCGAAGTTGTTGTAAACGTCGGTATATTCCGGAAGGCTCATTCTCAACTCCTGTTGTTTTTATCATTGAAAGCACGGGTCAAGGTTTAGCACAGGCTTCACTTTACGTAAAGGTAAACTTTAGACCAAAAAGGAAGAAATCCGGCTGGTTTTATGAGGGGGTAAACCGCCGCAGCAGGCGTGCCGCGGCTGGTAAGGAGGTCAGAATGGGCGCTCAGGATTTCGGCGTAATTTTCCCGGCATGGCGACTCGATAGAATGTGGTGCAGGGATCCGCACTCAACCATGGGATCATCGCAGTTCACCACGATATCGGAGCGGGCGATGACATAACCCTTGCCGGTGATGCTGTTCTTGATCACCTGATACTCGCCCTCTTCTGCAACCGAGGTAAATTCACCGATAAAGCCCGTCTCCCTGAGGGAAATGGTTTCCAGTTTGTCACCAGGCCTGACGGTGCCCTCATAGTTCATCAACGCCAGACGCGCGGAGGTACCGGTACCGGTTGTACTCCGGCAAATAACGCCGGGATGCACGTAGGTTGCCGACCGTGACCGGTAATAGCCCTCTGCGACATGCTCCACGGGCCCCATGAAGTGGAGGAACGGCAACGGCCCCACATCGCCAAGGGTGTAATGGGAGAAGCCCCGCTCGGCCTGGATGGCCTCAACGATGGCGTGGGCAGTCTCCGCCAGCTTGCGCTCTTCGTCCAGGGTAAGGTCGAAGCCCAGGCTGGACGCATCCACCAACGCATAAAAGCCGCCGCTGTAGGCAACACTATAGGTAACCTTACCCAGCGAGGGCACGTCGATGCTGGCCTTATAGGTATGAATATAACTGGGCAACCCCTCACAGGTGATGGACTCCACCACACCGTCATGCACGGTTGCCTCGATCTGGACCAGCCCAGCGGGTGACTCCAGCATGAAATTCTGCTTGCCTTCCTGTTTTTGCACAATGCCGGACTCAAGCACGGCAGTGGCCGTGCAGATGGTGTTGGAGCCAGAGTAGATCGGGTAGCCCATCACTTCCATGATGATGTAACCAGCCGCAGCCCGGGGATCGGTTGGCGGCACCAGCAAATCCACGGACATCTCCGGAACACCGTATGGCTCTTCCAGCAGCAACCTTCGCAGGCCATCAGCGTCATCCCGCAGGTACTCCATATGTGCCCGAACGGTATCGCCCGGCAACAGATCAATGCCACCGGTCACGATCCTGCTGACATCACCGCCGGCATGGGTATCCATCAACTGAATGGTCAGCTCTGGTTTCATCAAGCACTCTCCAGTGACCAGGTTTGGCCGTGTTCTTCCCACTGTGAGTCGGGAACAATCACGATCTTGCCAAGATAATTGCTACCCCGGTTCACAAAGTACTCTTCTGCCCGGTGCAGATCAGAGAGCCGGAAGGCGCCGTGAAGCACCGGCTTCAGTTGCCCTCCCCGGATCCAGGCCATCAGTTGTTCCGCTTCTTCCCGGGTGCCATGGGATACCCCGAAAATCTGCACCTGGTAGAGGTAAATCCGGGTCCACAGGATCTCGCTGATGTTGCCGCCGCTGGCACCGGCAATACTCAGGCGCGGGTAGCTGCTGCGGGCGTTCATATCAAAGATCATGGTGTCGATGAACACATCGGTCATCTCTCCGCCCACCAGGTCCATCACCGCATCGATGGGTTTGCCACCGGTTTCTGCTTTCACGCGATCCACAAAGCTGTCCATATCGGAACGATCCAGCACGGCCTCTGCGCCCAGTTCCAGCAGAGCCGCCGCCTTATCCTGTTTGCTCAGGGCATAGGGCGTGGCCCCCATGATTCGGCAAAGCTGGATCAGGGCCGTGCCAACGCCGCCGCTGGCACCGGTAACCAACACCCGTTCGCCGGCCTTGATCCTGGCCGAGGTAAGCATGTGCATGGCCGTCTGGTAGGAACACATCCCCATGGACGCAACTTCCGCATCGCCCAGCTCCGGGTTGGGAATGTGGTGGAACTGGTCCGCCGGCAGAGCAACGTATTCAGCGTAACCACCGTCGGCGCCATGGCCGAAGTAATCCGGCGTGAGATTGATGTCCCGCCGGTCATTGGCGTAGATATTGAAGTCCAGCAGGCCCCGTTCGCCGATGCGGGATTCATCCACACCCTCGCCAACGGCCGCGATACGTCCAGCGATATCCGCACCCTGAATCCTTGGAAAGACCAGCGTGGGCTTACCGCCCATCTGGAAGGATGTCATTTCGCCTTTTTTGGTTGGGTAAAGACCTTCCCGCGCTTTGCGGTCGGTGTTGTTCTTCGCAGTGGCCGTGACCTGGACAAGCACCTCTCCCGGTCCGGGTGTAGGAACGGACACATCCTGGTACTCCAGTTTATCGACATCACCGTGACCGGTCAGAACCATGGCTTTCATGGTGTTCGGGATCATGAGCGGATGATCCTCCCTGTCTTCTGAATTTCGGCTATTCAGAGAGCATAGGTGAGTTTCCGGGGTGTGTCAGGGCTTGTTACGGGTATCCATTACCCCGCTACCGGGCGATGACCTTGTACACCGGCCGTAGCTTGGGAATCTGCTTGAGCACTACCTGAATGACGGTCATCAGTGGCACCGCAAGAAGCACCCCAACCGGCCCCCAGAGCCAACCCCAGAAGAAAATCGAGACAAAAATGATTACCGGATTGATGGCCATACGAAAGCCATGAATCCAGGGCTCGATAAACAATCCGACAAGCGTGGTCAACCCCAGGAATCCCAAGGGCGCGACAGCCATCATCCAGAGCTCGTCCAGACTGACCACCGACACGATGGTCAGCAACGAGATCGAGAGAATATTGCCCAGATAGGGAATGAACCGCGCCAGCCCTGCGACCAGCCCCCAGACAGCCGGATCGGGAAGGCCGACCGCCCAGCAGATCAGCCCGGTTGTTGTGCCCACAACCAGATTGCTCAGGCCCAACACGCCAAGGTACTGGGCTATCTGGTGCTGGGATTCGTGGGTCATCCGCAGCACGGTTTTGCGTTGTTCTATCGGTAATTGCCGGATGAAATTGTGGATCAACCGATCCCCACTGACCAAAAGAAAATAAGTGAGCGCCAGAGCCAATGCGAGGCCTGCAATGCCGTTACGGGCTTTGGTCATCAACTGGCTTCGCCAGGAGTCCGTCTGCAGAACAACAGTGGTCGGCTGCTGTTCTGTCTCAGAAAGCTCTTCTACAGACCTTTCAACCTGCTCCGCCGACTCCGTTACCCTGGCAATCTGGCGACTTATTTCACTCTCGCCTACCAATAGCCGGGAGATCCCCTGCGGTACCTCTTCCACCCACTTGAGCGCCGGGGTCGCAACCGCAAGTGTAATGCCTACGATCGCGGCCAGCACCAGCAAGACAAAAGCCAGCGAGCTAATCACCCGGGGAATCCGCCATTTAACGTATGCTTTCTTGACCAGAGGCGAGAGCAAGAGGCTGGTCATGACAGCAAGAATGATGGGAAGGACAATCTGGTGAGCCACGTACAGGGTGTACAGAATACCCAGGCCGAACAGCCCGTATATTGGCGTGGCGAGATCCGATGAAATCAGCGGGCGCTTGTTCTCGCCCGCTGGTTCGTTGTTTGTGGATTGGCCGTCCATGATGAACCCTGCATACCGTGAAATAAACTGGCCCGGAAGAATCCAGGCCAGCATTTGTAACGGTCAGTCTACCTTCACCATTGCCCGGGCGCATCCGGGAGAGGGTTACATGGGGTTCACTTGAGTGGCATTCCAGCGCCCGGTCAGCCCGCCATCTTCGGCAAAAAAGACGTATCAACCCAGTAGCGCTTAGGGTTCGTCGTCTGTCAAGGTAGTTGGA
>PYVH01000098.1 GCA_003030785.1 Marinobacter sp. B9-2
TGAAAAAAGTGGCTCAATACGATTAGGGCAAGTGGGTCGATTTAACGGCGCTTACGTTTGACGTAGATACCCACGCCCTTGGCCCTGAGGGCGTCCAGAGATCGTTGTCGATTCTCCGCTGGCCATCGGGGTCTCCCCGAACCTACCGGGATTTGAAGTCGTTAAATGCGTGTTTCTGGATGGGCACTAAGTAGGGGCAACCCGGTGCTTTTGAAGTTGCATTGAACCACAGAGTCAGCCGCGGCCTTTCCCGACCAGGGAAGGAGGTTTTAGATATTTTCGCAAACCGATGCGGGCGATAAAGAACGTGGATTCTGGCCGGCGGTGTGGCACATTCAGGGCAAAATACTAAGATAATATGCCCAATCTGCCACACCTAGACGGGGTAGCCAGTGACAACTCGCCAGCACCCCACCCGCTTATCTCTGGTCGGGGTGCCTTTAGATCTCAATCTACCCCCAAAACCTTGAACACCGCATCCACCGGATCCGCATAGAAGTTGGTCTGGAATTTGGTAAACAACTCCCCAGGCACGGTCGGAATATCCCCAGCACTGGTAATCGGCAGAGCCACTCGCTTACCACCACCATCAAGGGCAATCTGCAAACACTCAGCGAGACTCTGCACAGCGTTTACACTGCCACCCAGACTCATGTCACCAAGTACGACGAGCTGAGCCTGGGCTGGTCGCCCCATGATCCCGGAAGCAAAGGCCACAAGGCTGGGAATGGAGAGCGACTGGATGGGGCCGCCGTTTTGCAGATCCACCACGTGCAGGTGGAAGTCGTGGTCCATTACCTTGGTTGCACCAGAGATGCGGGAGATGTTGGCCTTAAAATAGTCAAAGGCCATTTTCACCTGCTCTTTGGCCGCAGGGTTGGTAACTTGGCCCGAGGTAGCCAGTTTGCCGGAGCCTTTGGTTACCTGAAGCTCGATGCGGTAAAGGGTCGGAACCCCTTTAGCGCTCACACCGATAGTATGTACTACTCCCGGTTTTGAAGGACCTTCCGGTATCAACTTGCCACCACCCTGCTCTTTCACAGTGACAAAGTGTTCTTCCAGATCTTCGTTGTCGATGTAGCTGAAATGCACATCGTAGAATTCCATGCCACCGATCTTCTTGAGCTGTTCTTTCACCCGCCGGCGCACTTCCAGGGCGTATTCCAGGCACTGGCGTACGGCTTCCTTGTCAAATTCGCCGTGGGGGTACAGCAACTTGAGCAGGCCGGAAACTGTCTTCCGCACGGCAATGGTATCCCGCTGATTCAGGTCTCCACCCAGCTTGAAATATCTGTCCAGAGCGTCAGCAAGGCTGCGTTTGCGCATATCCCGGTAAAACTCAGCCAGGTAGTCCACAATCAGCCCGTATCGATTGGTGAAGAACTCAGGCCGCATTTTGGGAATTTCCCAGCCAGGGATATAGGCATGGAAACGGTCAAAGAAAGCTGAGTCGATCATCTGTTCCGGGAAGGGAGCCAACAGATGGCTGGTTTTGACGAGTGACTCTACAGACTGATTGATGTTGCCCACAAACACCATGGAGGCATTGGCTTCCATCTGCTCACGGCCACGGGCGAAGGATCCGGAGGCCATGTAGTCCTTCATGATCTGGACGCCATCCTTTTCCTTGAAGTTGATGCCGGCAACCTCGTCAAACGCCACAAGGTCCCACATGCCCACCAGACCGATTTTGCGGCTGCTCATGTTGTAGAAGAGGTTCGCCACCGTTGTCTGACCGCCGGACACCAGAATGCTATTGGGTGAGCACTCTTTGTAGATATGACTCTTACCCGTGCCCCTAGGGCCCAGCTCACAGACGTTGTAGTTGTTCTCCACAAACGGAACCATCCGCGCCAGCAGGTGCCACTGTACCGACTCATCCAGCGAGGCAGGCTCCATCCCAATTGAGCGGATCAGCGTCTCCCGCCACTGGTCAACGGTCAGCGCGGCACGGCCGGCGAACAACTCAGCCATATTCATGTTGGGCATCTGAATCGGCTTAAGGGTGCTTACGCCAAAGGGCGAGCCTTTCTGCCCTTCCTCATGGTAATAACTCAGAGTCGCAATCACCCAGATCCCGCCGACCAACAGCTTCTCGTTTTCTTTAACGATACCGGCCCCAATCTCCGCATCCCTGATGCCCAAGTTGGAAAAAGCCGCCTCGTAACAGTCTTTCTTCTCGTTCAGGCGAACGGTCACCCGGTCGATCACCTTGTAACTGCCCCGCTCACGCACCAGAGATTTCACCTTCTCGGCCTCGTCAGGGCGCACGTAGTTCTCAGACAGCACGGTTTTGACGTTCCGCAGGCCCGTTTCGATCACCTCCGGGTCATCCGAGGCGCAATACATGCCCAGCAGGTACTCCAGCACGTACACGGGCACATTCGCGCCCTCTTTGATCTGCTTGGTCAGATCCTTGCGCACCACCCGGCCCGCAAAGTGCTCGTTGAGTAACTGATCCAGATCTTTATCTTCCTGCATGGCCACTGCCTTAGAAAAAGTCATCTGTAAACGCCAGGTCTATCACCACCCGATAGCGCTCAATTTCGGTGTTGAAGTCTTTATCCCGGAGTACCAGGAAATAATCCCGTTTGCGGTCAAAGTCTTTACCGGACAACGACAGCCGCACCTGCTTAACCCGCTCGCTCATGGAGTCCGAGGCGCTATCGAAGGTTACCACCTCTTCGCTGGAGACCTTCTCATCGCCCTCATAAATGGCAACGGCAATGGTCACAGACAGAACCCGGTCCGTCACGGCCTCGGTCTGCATCAGATCAAACCGCTGAATATTGTTCACCATCTTCAGAGACGACTTGGGCGAGATAACTCCGACCTTCCGAGTGGAGCGGCTTTCGGCCTTTTCGCCTCGCAGTTGTTTCACTGTCAGCACCGGCACCACGATTTCCTGCGGCATCGCGCCACCGTGCACAAACCGAGCGCCCCCCACAAAGTGGAAACGGTTGGCCCCTTTGGGAATCCAGAACCGGGTATCGGACGCCGTTCCGGCGGTATGGCGGGTAGAGCCACACCAGGCATCTTTGGCATCCGGCAAGTCGTGGCCAATGACGTAACGCTTTTTACTCTTGAGAGCATTGCTTGGCTTGTCTGCAAGAGAGGTTCTGTCTGCGGCCTCCAGCTTGCTGTGCTGGAACAGGAAACCATGGTCTGCCGTCACCATCACCGTGCTGGTGTTGAAGTGCATCATGATCTTGCGGGTCAGATCCGTCAGCTCTTCGATGGCGTGTTCCACCGCATTGAAGGTTTCAGATTCTGTGGAGGCGCTATCGCCCCTGGCATCCACCACGTTGTGGTAGACATACACCAGATTCTGATCCCTCAGGGCGTCACGCCCCTCTTCCCGGCTCCAGGCTTTTACGGTTTCTGCCTGCACCGCCATCCCGTTGTAACTGGCCAGAACCCGATTGCGGTTATCGCTGCCCTTGGTGGATTTGCCGTCTACAAACACGTCATCACTCACCCCCTCCCGGTATTCCAGGGTTTGATGAGGCAACAGAGAGGCCATACCCAGCGTGGTATAACTGGGCAACACCCCTAACTGGCTGGACAGCTTCGCCTCGCTGTAGCGTTTCACATTGATGCGATCCCGCAACTCCACCGCCGCCTCATAGCGAAACGCATCACTGATGATGACCACCAGGCGTTTATTGCGGGCGCTGTCCAGCTTGGGCTTTACCAGGGTGTCGTAGAAGTGGTGCTGATTGGGCACACCACCAATGGCCCAGTGCTCCAGTAGCTTCTCGCCTTCCACCAGGTCACCCCAATTGCGGGCCAGTTGGTCCAGATACCAATAGGCATAACACTGCTCTACGGCCTCATCCAGCGCCTTCAGAATCTCCACATGCGCCTTGCGAGAAGCCGCGCAGTAGTGGCGATATTCGGTGTCAAACCGGTAGAGGTCGGCCTCATAGGCCTGATAAAGCGCCTCAGCACTAGTGAAATGAAAGCCCTCCGGGTGCGCCTGGCGTAACGCAAACAAATCAATCGCAGCGGACAGCGCTGAATAGATGGTCCGGAATCTCCGGCGAACATCATCGTCTTTGTGACGAGACGCCCAATAGCCGTCTAGCCGGTCCGAAATAACCCGGGCGAACAGGTTCAAATCCGCTGGCCGGGCTTCCGGAATGGCTTTCACCAAATCGACGATAATGCGGTTCTCAGCTTCCCGGAAGGTGGCGACATTGGCTAGCACCTCAATCGAGTAGTCCTCAATGCGGGACTTGATATTGAGGGCCGTGGAAACCCAGTCGGCGATCACATCGTAGGCGGGGTAATAGCGGGAGCTATCACGCCAGCGAGACAGCAACGCCCGGGAGGTAGCCCGGGCATTAGCCGATGAAATGGCCACCGAACGCGCCCAGTCGGGCACTTCGGAAATACTCTCGCAGAACCCCGTCGCCAAAAGCCGGATCAGAAAATGACCGAAGTTGAACGGAGCCTCGCCGCGAAGCTCCTGCTCCGAGGCCGGGTAGCCCACCTCCTCTTGAAACGCCCTGACCAACGACGGAACCAGTCCGTATTTTTCCAGTTCCGTGATGGACTCCGGCACCTGCTCCAGGCCGCCATCTGCCTTCACCAGCTCATCGCCCAGAGTGAACAAAATGTTGGCGATATCCGGCGATTCGGCCCGGGTAACCACCGCAATCATGGCCAAATCCAACGCGACTTCGTCAAAGTCCGGCTGGACAAAGCGCTTGAGAGCTGCCAAACGGGCCTTACTCAGAAACTTCTCACGCCGGGCAAGGTGAGCCCGAAGGCTCTGCTGCTGCAAGCCCAGCTCGTTGAAGATGATGGAAATGCGATCCGCATGGAAGGTGCGGGAATACAGCTTTATGTCCAGCAGCCAGTCGTCTTCCGGTTCCGGCTCTGCGTGGGGGAAGTACAGCAAGTACCTGCCGTTCTGGTCTTCCAGCTCCAGTTCCAGCTTAAGGGCCATAGACGACTCGCCGGCCATGTCCACCACCTGAACATCCGGCAAATTAAGATTAGACAGCTCGTCACCAAAGCTTTGCTCGGGGTCGTACCAGAACACCAATCGGTTGTTTTCGGAGAAAAAAGCTTGCTGAAGCCCTTGGGTGAGCTGTTTTGGGTCCATGAACCACGCCTTATTAAAACATCTTTTTATTCAGTAAGTTAGGAATGTAACACAGGTTGGTAAGGTCAAAGGACAACAACCAAACACTTACTGCCTACAGAGACCCCTTTTGATCCAAACATTCTGACTTATGCAGTAACCGGCGCCTCTATAGCCAGCTTTCTGGAAATACTCAGCGACTCCCGATACTCTGCCGCTTCCGCTTTCATGGTCCAGTGTGTTTCGTTCATGCCCTGCTGCTCCACCGCCTGGCGAATCTCTGCAACGTTCAGGTTAAAGAATTCCTTCCGTGGGTTAACCTTGTTCACTGATGCCTCATCAAAGCGGCGATGCAGAGCCTTTTCCAGCGCTGGCGCATCGTCACTGTAGATCATGGCATGGACATCAAAGTCGAAGGGAACGGACGCATCACCCAGTTCTTTCACCCGGTCTGCAGGCTCCAGCCGGCGCGTCATACCTATCTTGAATACGTTCTCACCAAAGCTGCCAATATTACTAATGACATAAACATGGCCTCGCCTTGTCTGCTGCGCCATCGAAATCGCCCGCTGCCCCCGGCTCTCCGCCTCTGTCAGCTTGGATTCCAGCTCAGCGAGCTGGGCTTCGTACTTTGCGCGCTGCTCACCGTGAGCAGAAGCCAGCTCCTTACGAGCAGTTTCCATTGCTTTTTGGAGCATGCGTTCTTCTTTTTCGGCTTCTTTAATAGCCTTCTCTATTTCGCGGCGAGCTTTTTCTTCCTCACGCATTTGCTCCCGAATGGCCCGCTGCTCCTCCCGTTCGATCTGCCTCAGCTCGTGCGTGGCAACCGCCCACTTCAGCTCCTCCAATCGAGCCTCCAGGTATTCCTGGTTAATGCGAGCGTTACGAAATGGCATGCCGTTGTGATTCACCAGGGCGAAGGCATCCAGAATTTCCTGTTTGATCTTGCCGTAGTTGTCGTGCTTTACCTTGGCCAACGCCGAATCGACTTTGCCGTTAAAGGCATCCACAGCGAAGTGTATTGCAAAGGCTCGCCGGTTCGCCTCCGCATAATCGCAGGCGCCCGCGTTGCCATTTTTGACCATGTCCCGAACGCGCTTTCTTGCGCGCTTCAATTGCTCGCCGGCTTCCTTATGGCTGTATTCCTCCGCCAGCTCATCCAGAACCGCATGATTAGGAATGATATAGTCATCTTTGTAGCCTTGGATGGTGTTGCGCATGGCAACCACAGTGGCCTCGTACAGGTCAGCCTTCCCCTTGGCCGCGAGCGCGTCACCAGCTACTTCTTCCGCCTGTCGTTTGGCGAAATCGAGTACCCTCTCAGCCTCTGCCCGACCGTCAGCCTCAATCTGATCGGCCTTCAGCCTTGCCTCTTTGAGCGCTGCCTTTGCTTCCGTACTGATTTGACCTGCCTCTTCCGTGGCCTCGCTCAGTCTTTTCTGAGCTTCGGAATACACACGTTCCGCATCATTCCTAACCGCCTGTGCCTGCATCTCCGCCTTACCCAATAACAGCCGGGCGTGCTGTTCCATATCGGTAATGGGCTTGTACCTGGCATCCAGATCGGCACTGTATTTTTCCGCTTCCCTTTTCTTCTCTTCAGCCTGCTTCAAAGCCAGCATCGCCTCCGCCAGCTTTTTCTTCATAGCATTTCGGCTTCGCCTGGAAAGCCACGCGATCACGACCGGAGTAAAGAAAATAAGAAGGGTGACGATGGCGATGACACCATCGATGGCTGAGGTTGGCTCTTCCATGTGTTTTCTCTTATTCCCATGTAGATGAGGCTCTGAGGGATGAGCTGGAAAAGCATTTGATGCCCCTCAAAAGGCGAGGGCTCATTTCCACGTGGCATGACCGGCGAATAACAGCTGGTACTGAACTGCATGGGGAGATAGGCCAGCACTTTGAAGATGCCGACATCATCCTTTTGCTGATCAGCCCCGACTTCATCAATTCAGATTATTGCTACGACGTTGAAGTGAAGCACGCCCTCAAGCGGCATAATAAAGGTGAGGCGCGTGTGGTTCCGGTGATTCTGAAAACCTGTGACTGGTATGATCTGCCATTCGGAAAGCTGATGGCTACCCCAGAGGATGGTTATCCGATCTCGAAATTCACTCACGTCGAAGATGGTTTCTACCAAGTCGCTCAGGCCATCAAATCTATTTTGAAGGAATTGGGTGCCACGGCCCAGAACTCTCCTACTGACAATGCCCGCCCGGCTACATCGCCATCATTCGTACCGCCTGTCGATTCTGCTCCTCGCAGCAGCAATTTGGGCATTCGAAAGGAATTCAGTGACAGGGATAAAGACCTGGCACGTCGAGAAGGAATTCAGTTCCTGTCTCGTTTCTTTGAAAATTCCTTGAAGGAGATCTGCGCCCGGAATCCCGAGCTGGAGCAGGATTTTCACCAGAAGGATGCCGATAGCTTTGAGGCTTCTCTTTACCAAAATGGGCAAAGAGTTTGCCACTGTGGCATATGGAAAACCGGCGGAGGTATGGCGCTGGGAGATATTTGTTACAGCCAAGCCGGGGTCTCGACCAATAGCTGTAATGATGCCGTTACGTTAGAAGACGATGGAACTATGCTTGGGTTCCGCTCGATGATGGGCGGAATGTCCGGGTACGGTCGTGACCGTTTGCTCACGTGCGAGGGCGTCGCCGAGTACTTTTGGGACAGTTTTATTCGACCCCTCAAATGAGCACTGCCTGCGCTACTCAGGCATTTACTGAAAACCAAAAACGATAATCAGGAAAACACATGGAAGAGCCAACCT
>PYVH01000099.1 GCA_003030785.1 Marinobacter sp. B9-2
GAATATTTAAATGCTCAAGCCTCTGAGGTAGGAAAATAGGGCATCGCAGTGGCTTTGTGAGTGCAATCCACCCCTCCTGGTCAAAACGGCCTCCCTGACTGCAATCTTCCCTTCGATTTTCTCAGGCTGAAGCAAAAAGCCCTGGCTGTTGAACCAGGGCTTCTTGGGGTTACTGCTGTGTGGTTGGTGAGAGATAGGTGAGAGAAAGCTTACCTTGAGGGATTTCAAGATGGATAACGGTGTCTGCATTCAGCCCCAAAAGATTGATGATCGGGTTACAAAGGTTAGGAACCAGACTGCATATACCACTTACATTATTCGAGTTGAGCGTAATATCTCCTCGCACTTCAACGTCAATCGGGACCCTCTCGACATTAAGCAGTTGGATCTGTATGCGGCCATCCTGGAGAAAGGTCACAGGCCCTCTCAGCGTCAAGCGGTCACCACCCAGGTCCTGAATGGGATAGCTGCGCAGGTTATGGTCAAGCTCGGCCGGGCCAATGCTTGGGTTGAGGTAAGGTGCATCCAGATATACGTCCAGACTGAGCTCGAAGGTAAACTGGCCCTGCTCATTGGTGTATAGAAAGCCCGTCAGCGGTTTGACATTCCCCTTTTCATCCCTTGGGTATCTTATGCGCATCATGAGCGGACCGGTCGAGATACTTTCGTTAGCCTCAATGCCGGTGTCTGCAAGCCCAATGCTTGCAAATGCATCCAGTAACGCAGTATCTATTTTGACCCACACATCGCTGGATGTGGTGGCTAACACAGATGGCGAAATTTCCACCGGTACCCTGCCCTGGTCGTCCGGTGTTCCTGCCACGAAGGTATCAAGCATGGCTGTCAGATAAATGAATTTGTCTTCCCGGCAGCTTTGCCCGACTTCACATCCAATTTCAGCGTCAACCACAAGAGAATCTTGCTGAGGAGGATTCAGTGACTCGACTCCATTGGATGCCAAGCCTACCGCGTTGGCAACGCTTTCTCCTGTTTGAGAGCCGGCCTCAAGACCTTTTGTATAGTCCAGATCCGCATTGGCATCGGCCGCCGGCAGGTTTCTCAGCGGCAGGTAGGTGGCAGTCTTCTTCTCGATACCGGTGAAGTAGTTCACCAGCGCCGTGCCGCCCTCGGTTCTGTGGGTTGCATCCCATTTACCCTGGGTGAGCAGGACGGTTTGCAGGGGCAGCCCCGCAGTTGACTTTATCACTGAGTTGTCATCATTGGCGGCATTCAGCGTATAGCGGTAGAGGCTGCCTGTCTCCCACGGAACCAGGGGCGTAATGGTCAGGGACCGTGGCTCGGTCGTGAGGGTGTATTCGGAGGTCGCAATTTCCTCCCATTGGCCAGTATCCGTTTGCCTTTCAACCGTCAGAGTGATGCCGGGGACGATGGTTTGTGGGTCCATGTTAAGGGAAAAACGGACGATAATGGGCTTGTCGGTTTCGAGTTGACCAAGGGGGAGCAAGTCGTCATCGGCTTTGCCCCCGGCACAACGTCCCTGGTTGCCGGCGTTGATATCAATGCCGGCTTTGGCGCAGGGATAACCGGGCCGGGTTATCAGCGCAAGCGGCGACTGGTCCATTGGCGTGCCCGGCTCGGTCGGGCTGAGTTGGAACGGCAGGGCAATCTGGCTGGCAAAGGTGTTTCCGGCCAGGTCCCGCAAACCGGACCCGTTTTGCGACGAAGCCCCATTGGGATTGAGCCTGAGAACGTAGCTTGCGCCATGCACCAATGGTTCCGCCGGATGAATCACCACACTGCCGCCATCGGCCTTCAGGTTCGCATCAACCAGCACCCCATCCTTTTCCAGCTGAATGTTGTCGGAATTGATAGATGATGGGAGCAGCGGTTCGTTAAAGTAGATCACCAGATTGTCGCCCGGGCGAAGCCTGGCCTGATTGTCAGTGCCGGGCACCCAGCTCGTGATGAAGGGCGCTTCGGTGTCCGCGAAGTCGGCCTGCAGCGGGGCATCTTCGACGTTGCGGAAGCCGTTCAGCTTGAAGGAGATCAGGCCTGAGGCCGTGTCAATACCCATCACGTCCGGCTCAATAACGCCAACGGCTTCGATGCTCAGCTTGCCGTCCTCGACGATGGCGGTGCCCACGAGCTGCACGTGCATGAGCTGTTGGCCAAGGGCGCCGTTGGCAACAGTGTTCCCGGTATTCAGGGCCATATCGATGTAGAGCTCGAGCACCCGGGGTGCATCCACTGCATCGGTATAGGGGTTGGGCATCAGGAAACCATTGGCATCCGAGAGAAAGCGAACTTCGACGGCTTCGGATTCGAACCCGGCCGGCACGGCGCCGGCGACCTTGACGACCACGGAGCTTCCGGTGAGCAAGGTGCCCCGGTCGATCCTCAGGGGAATGCTCTGGCCCGCCGCTTCAAATTTGGGAATAAAGCCCAGTTCCGCGAACACGGTGCCGGTGACACTGGTCGGGTTGTTCGGGCCCAGAAGAAGGGAGCTCAGGTTTACCGAGTTGTAATCGGCACCGGTCAGTGGCAACTGGCCGGGTATGCTTTCAGCTACCTGGCCCATGATCTGGCGCTTGCCCGTCGGGGAGCGGGAATCGATCGGGTTGAAGGTCAGTGTGTGATCTTCGGACAGGGCATCATCGAGCAGAGCGCTTTTGATGCCGGTAGTCACGGTCAGGTTATAGGTCAGGCCCGGATCCAGGTAGCCTTCCGGATCCACCGTGACCCGGTGGCCCTTGGCGTATACTTCGGCATTCACCGGTTCACCGTCCTGGTCCGTCAGGCGGATGGTCTGGCCGTAAACCACCGATTGCGGGTCGAGGGGCTCGGTAAACTGAAGCCGGAATGTCGTAAAGTCCGTGACGGGGTAGTCGTTCCCTCCGTCCGGAATGGCTCGCGCCAGTTCAAATCCGGTGCCTTCGGTCTGGCTCAGGATAGGGCCGGATGTGGCCGGTTCTGTCCTGAATCTGATGCCATCTGCGGTCAGTGACACCGGTGTGCCGCCAGCCTGAAGGCCCTCTGAGGTCAGGGTGTAGCTGGTTCCCGGCGCAAGCGCCTTGTCCGGCTTTGCCGCAAGCCCCATCTTGTCTTCATCAGTAAACATCACGTCGGTGAGGGTAACCTCGTTTCCGGTGGCATCCTTCAGGATCAGAGAATCGGGAATGTCAGTCAACGGTGTGTCGATGGACTTGTTGAAACGCAGGAAAACAGGTGCCGTTGTGGGAACGGTGGACGTGACATCGGGCTGATCACTGCCTGACGACATTGAGTCAGCCGGATAGGCAAACATTAGCGAGCCGGGTGTTGAGCTTTGGGTCATTGTTTGCTCGTCACCGCCACAGCCTGCGAGTAACGTGGTGACACTCAATGCAATAATTGTTCTTTTCATGCCGCACCTCTTCAGAATTTCAGCGTAACTGAGCCGCTGAACACGTGAATATCGCCATCCGCAGTAACGTCTTCTTCGTTTCCGTTGAAATCAACAATGGTGAAGTCGCGCTTTTGCAGCATCTGATACTGGTAACCGAGGTCCACGCGAACGGGGTAGGCCAGAAAACGGGTACGGTTGTACGTTGCACTGAGGCCAAGTCCAATAGAGATCTTGTCGGTATCCAGGTAGTTAACTTCCCGGTTTCGAGTGGTTTTCAGGGGGGATTCTCTGTAGGCGACACCAGTAAGGAACATGAAGTTATCATTTAACCTGTACTCGCCACCGATACGAGGGACCAGGATGTCGTCAAACTGCATCCGGGCAGCGGGGGAAAGGCTGGCCTGATCCTTAATGGTGTCGCCGGCAAATTCGTCCTCCAGTTCTGACCAGTTCTGTTGTTCGATACTGCCGCCAATGCGCCAGCCGTCACCTTGATACTGAGTGCCGATGACCCAGGTTTCCGGCTGAAAGGAGTCGATCGTCGTGACCGCAAGGGCAAGTCCCGGGTCGGGAATCGTCTGGCTGACAATGATGTTTGCATCGACGCTAGTGGAAGATGCTGATTTTGCCCGGTAGGCCAGGGCCGTTTCCCAGCCGCTCAACCAACAGCCATTTTCAGGGCAGAAGGTTTTGCCCCAGTTGATGGAGGTACTGACAATTGACTTTACAGAGGGCTCGGCATTAACAGACAGGCGCTCACGCTGTGTCTCACCGGCGAGGTTCGATATCGCATCGAGGTCGGCTTTGGCTTCAAGCGTGATCCTTGCCGAAATGCCGGCATCAATACCACGCCAGATAGTGGTGGCAGCACCGATATTGAGGAACAGGGGCTCCTTGCCGTACTCCAGGAACTGGCCGCTTTCCGATGTATTTGAAGAAAAAGCCAGCAGTTCCTTGCCGTATTTCTCCACTCCCGCGATGAAGCCAAGATAGATCGGATGGTCAGAACGAGTCATTGAGGTGAGATTGGTTTTCATGCCGATCAGCACATGCTGGCTCGGAGAATCGGCGAGTATATCGCTATTGCGCTGAGGGCTTTCCGCCCTTAGTTCCTGTTCAGCATGAAGCAGGCCAACGGTCAGCTCACCCTTGGGATCTTTTGTCAGATATGCAGGGTTATAGTAGGTGGCAGACACCTGATCATTGAACATTGAGAGAGACTGAGCTGTGGCCACGTCGACCGCCATTACCCCGTAGGTGGTGCCGATGTTGCCCATGCTGGCCTGGGCAGAAAGAGAGAATCCTGCGGAAAGTATTGCAACTGTAAGGGATATCGCCCTTACCGAAAACCGGGGGAAGATCGCCATTAATACACTCCATAGCTCTTTGTTTTTGTCTATACGCCGGTGCTTCTGTCTGGGGAAAGGCACACGTTGGTTTCGGATAGGAGTATATGTTGCTTGTCCTTTCAGGAATCTGGCTTTCTTGACGCAACTTAACGGCAGTAGAGCCAGGCATTGCCATTGCCGGAAGTTGAAATGCATGATTGACATTTCGCACTTTGCGACTTTTTAGAGTGAGTCTCGGGCTTATCGGTACTGGGGATCTCGAGGGTTGTCAAAACCTATAACTTGTAAAGAGACCTGTATAAGCAGGGGTTACATTCCAGACAGGTCCAGCGCGAACATTAAAATGGAATCGATCAGCCTAACTCAGCCTCAGCAACAGCCGGCAAATCCAATAAAGCGATCAGTGGGCATGCGCTTCTGCGTTTTACAATATATTCATGCTCTCCTCCCCCGGTAGCCGCACCAGAGCGGCGCGGCTACCCGTGATATCAATTGGCGACATCATTCTCCCGGCTTTACCGGATCCCGGTACCCCGCCATCATCTTCATCATCCAGCCCGGGTACTCCTCGGGCAGGCGGCTGACTTCATCCAGGGCTACCAGTTCATCGTCGGACAAGCGGATTTGGGCCGCGCGGATATTGTCCCTGAGCTGCTCGGGCCGCTTGGCGCCAACGATGATGCTGGTCACAGGCTTCTGGTGTAGCAGCCATGACAGGGCAATCTGTGCCACATTGACCGGTTCGCCGTCGATCTGTTTGCCATCGGCAATCTCCCGCATAACCTTGATGACTTCGCTGCCCCGCTCGCGGTTGACGGGCGGAAAGTCAAACTTGGCGCGCCGGTTTTCTTCGGAAACGTCCGGCCCCTCGTATTTACCGGACAGGTAACCCCCGGCCAGTGGGCTCCACACCATCAGACCGACGTTCTCAGATTCCAGCATCGGAATAATATCCCGCTCCAGATCGCGACCTACGAGGGTGTAGTAGGCTTGCATGGATATGATCGGGCACAGGTTGCGGGCCCGGGTGATGCCGATGGCTTTCATCACTTGCCAGGCGGCCCAGTTGGACAGGCCCACGTAACGCACATGGCCTTGCTGCACCAGGGTGTTCAGTGCCTCCAGAGTTTCCTCGATCGGTGTGGCCGGGTCAAAACCGTGGATCTGGTACAGGTCAATATAATCCGTTTGCAGGCGCGCCAGGCTCGCCTTGCATTCGCTCATTATATGGCCGCGGGAAGCACCACGGGCATTGGGGCCAGCCCCCATGGGGCCAAGCACCTTGGTCGCCAGCACCACATCTTCGCGGCGAACGCCGAGATTCTTCAGGGACTGGCCGACGATGCGCTCACTGGCGCCGAAACCATAGATGTTGGCGGTATCGATAAAGTTGATCCCCGCCTCCAGGGCGATCTTCACGAGTTCGTCGGCCTGTTCCTGCTGCAACTGGCCGATCAGGCCCCAGATGTCCTCATCGCCGCCGAAGGTCATGGTGCCCAGGCACAGTTCGGATACGAACAGCCCCGAGTTGCCCAGCGACTTGTAGCCTGGACGATTGTCTCCATCGAACAGTGGTAAACTCTCAGTTGCCATGTTGCACCTCATCATGCTTTTCGGTTGGTGTTCCAGAATTCACTGTAAATACTGCCGGTTTCGGTTTGTTTGCACTCGCTTGTGTTACTGGGTGAAGATGGCCTTGTAGAAACGCATGGTGCCATCCCAGGAACGGCTGGCAGCCTCTTCATCATAACCAACCGGCATGCCGAACTCCTCGGCGATCTTGTCGGCGCCTGGGTTGGTGAATGAGTGCAGTACTCCGGGAAAGCTCACCAGTGTCAGGTCGACTTCGGCATCCTGCATCTCCTTGACCAGGCCCGCGACCTGATCCGAGGGGACCAGCTTGTCGGCACCGCCGGTGTACACCTGGATCCTGGCTTTCACGGACTCGGGTTCAGCCGTGAGGGGGCTGCCGAGCGCGCCGTGGAAGCTGACAACGCCGTCCAGATCGACGCCCATGCGCGCCATGTTGAGAACCACGGCGCCGCCAAAACAATAACCCTGTGCCGCAATTCGGGACGCATCAACACTTTCGTGGTTCTTCAGGATGTCCATCGCCTTCATGAAGCGCGCCTTGACCTGACTCATGTCCCGAGTGGCTTCCTGCATGAACTTCTGGGCGGTATCGGGATGGTCGGCTTGTTTGCCAGAGCCATACATATCCAGCGCAAACGCCGTATAGCCGGCCGAGGCAAGTCGTTCTGCCTGATTCCGGGCAAATTCATTGTGCCCCCACCATTCATGGACCACCAGAACCCCCGGACGCTTTTGCCCGAATTCATCATCCCAGGCCATGTAGCCGGTGAAGGTCTCGTCGCCGACTTGATACTCGATGGTTCTGGTTTGCGTTTCTGCCAGTACCTGCGTACTTGCAACAGTGAGTGACAGCGTGGCTGCTGCCAGTGCTGTTTTCAGGGTGCTCATCATCTGTTTGCTCCTTTTCGCTCGTTATGAGTCAATTTGCGTAGCGATTCTGTACATCAAAGCGCGATTCCTGTCCCGTCGTTACTGGCAGCGGGCGCGCAGCAGTCGCGTTGCGGCATCAAACACGGCGAGGTCTTCTTCGGTGCGCGCGGCAAGGTGGGCCCCTTCCAGCATCGCCAGGGTCGCCTGCGCTTCATCGGCGGGACCCAGGATGGCCGAGACGGATCCATCCCTTTGTCCCAGTTCAAACGTTGCCGTAATCCACTGCAGAACCATTGCGCGAACGGCGCCGACTCTGGCAATAACGGTGTCGGACAGGCTTTCGCGGCAGGTCGAAAAGGCAACGCACAGACACACGGTCTGGCCATCATGCAACGCCCCGCGGTACAGGGCAATGAGTGCCTTGAGGCGCGCGCCAGCGCTGGCATGGGCTGCGTCTATCTCGGTCAGACCCTGCTGCAGACTGGTCTGATAGCGCTCGATCAAGGCTTCGGAGAGCTTCGCCTTGGTGGGGAAATGATAATGGATCGAGGCCTTTCGAATGCCGATGGCCTCGGCCAGATCCGCGTAGCTGAACCCGTCAAAGCCCCGTGACCGGACGGTGTGCTCGGCAAGATCCATCAGGGCTGTTCTGGTATCACGGTTCATGGTTGTTCACCTGTCTGCCTTTTCAATCCCGCTATTG
>PYVH01000100.1 GCA_003030785.1 Marinobacter sp. B9-2
AGTCACCGAGGGTGAAATCACCCTGAATGGCGACAACCTGCTGGAACTTGAAACCGAAGAGCGTGCCCGTGAAGGCATCTTCCTGGCGTTCCAGTACCCGGTGGAAATTCCCGGGGTGAGCAACCTCCAGTTCCTGCGCACCGCCGTGAACGCCATGCGCCAGCACAAGGGCCAGGACGAGATGAACGCGGCCGAGTTCATGAAGCTGGCCAGGGAGGTCTCCAAGCAGGTTGACCTGGATCCGGCTTTCCTGAAGCGGGGTGTCAACGAAGGCTTCTCCGGTGGTGAGAAGAAGCGTAACGAGATCATGCAGGCACTGCTGCTGCAGCCGAAGCTGGCGATTCTGGACGAGACCGACTCCGGCCTCGACATCGATGCCCTGAAGGTTGTTTCTGACGGCGTGAACGCACTGCGTGCGGAAGACCGTGCCATCCTGATGGTGACCCACTACCAGCGCCTGCTGAACCACATCGTGCCGGATTACGTGCACGTACTGGCCGGCGGCAAGATCATCAAATCCGGCGGCCGCGAGCTAGCCCTGGAGCTGGAAGAACGCGGCTACGGCTGGCTGGGCATCAAGGACGAAGAAACTGCCGACAGTTCAGCCACCAGTTCTGCCAACTAAACGGGAGGTCGCGGAATGAAACCAGCACCGACGCTTTCCACCGCGTTCCTGCATCCAGCCGGTCAGTCACTGCCTGAGCCCCTGCTCGCCCTGCGCAAGCAACGGGGAACCGCATTGGTCGACATGCCATTGCCGACCCGGAAAACCGAAAACTGGAAGTACTCCAGCAAGTACCTGAAGCTGACCGACGACATGGCCATTTCCCTGCCGGCGGAAGGCAAGACCGGCAGCAGTCTGGCGGTGCCCGGCTACAAGGTAGCGTTTCTCAACGGCGTGATGATGCCGGAAGCCTGCGAGTATCCGGATCTGGACGGCATCAGCATCAAGAGCTTCGGCGATCTGACCGATGAGGAAGCCAGTGATCTGGCGGACCGTCTGGACAGCACTCTGGACAACAAGGCGGTCCAGATGGCCAGGCTGAACTCTGCCCGATTTGAAGACGGCCTTCTGATCCGCCTCAAGCCTGAAGCCGTACTCGACCAGCCGCTGTTTGTTGTTCACGAAGTGACGGCTGAGGCCAGTGGCTCTGCTTTCCCGCGCATTTTTGTGGATGCCGGCCGACACAGCCAGATCACGCTGGTTGAAGAGTATATTTCCAGCGGCTCGGCTCAGGTAATGGTCAATACCGTGACTGAATTCAGCGTGGCCGAGGGCGCCAACATCACCAGTATCCGCCTGAATATGGAAGGCGAGAATGTCCAGCACATTGGCTCAACCGGTGTTCTGCAGCAGCGCAGCTCACGGTTCGAAAGCCATACGGTTGGTTTTGGCGGCCCCCTTCGCCGGCACGATTTGCAGGTTCGGCTTGAGGGCGAGGGCGCCGAGTGCAAGCTCAACGGGGTGGTTGTTACCCAAGGCACACAGCACTACGACAACCACACCACCATTGAGCACGTGGCGGCCCACTGCAATAGCGAAGAGACCTATCGCAATATTGCAGCCGATAAATCCCATGCGGTCTTCAATGGCCGGATTCATATCCATCAGGACGCCCAGAAGTCCAATGCGGATATGAACAACAAGAACCTGCTGCTGTCCAACGGGGCAGAGATTGATACCAAACCGGAGCTGGAAATCTACGCCGATGACGTCAAGTGTGCCCACGGCGCAACGATCGGACAGCTCGATGAGATTTCGCTGTTCTATCTGGTTTCACGGGGTATCGGCCGACGCGAGGCCAACGTCCTGCTTACCATGGCCTTTATCAACGAGCTGGTAGAGCAGATTCCGGTCGAAGCAGTGAGGGAGACGGTCCAGGGCCGGCTCAACCACTTCTTCGAACAGGCATTTCAGGAGGCGTAACCGGTTATGACCGATCTGTCCGTTGCAAGCACCGCCAAGCGCGCCACATTTGATGTGGAGGCGATTCGCCGGGATTTTCCGATCCTGTCCCAACAGGTAAACGGCAAGCCTCTGGTGTATCTGGACAACGGTGCATCGGCCCAGAAGCCAGTGGCCGTGCTGAACGCCATGGATCGGTATTACCGCGAAATGCACTCCAACGTGCACCGGGGAGCTCATACCCTTGGCGATCGCGCCACGGCCGCCTTCGAGGGTGCCCGTGAGACAGTCCGGAATTTCCTGAACGCTGAGAGCACGCGGGAAATCGTCTGGACCCGTGGCACCACCGAGGCCATCAACGTGGTAGCCAACGGCCTTGCTCCGCGCCTGAAAGCCGGAGACGAGATTCTTGTCAGCCACATGGAGCACCATGCCAACATTGTGCCCTGGCAGATGATTGCCGAGCGCACGGGTGCGAAAGTGATTCCTGTCCAGGTGACGCCGGATGGCGAGCTGGATCTGGAGTCTTTCACCAGTCTGCTCAACGACAGAACCCGGGTGCTGGCGATTACCCACGTTTCCAACGTACTGGGTACAATCAATCCGGTGGCGGCCCTGGTCGAGCAGGCCAAGGCCCGGGGAATCATCACGCTGGTGGACGGCGCCCAGGCGGTACCCCACTTCAAGCCGGATGTGCGTGCACTGGGCTGCGACTTCTACGTCTTCTCCTCGCACAAACTGTTTGGCCCAACGGGCATTGGCGTGCTCTACGGAAAGGCCCAGCTGCTGGAGGAAATGCCGCCTTATCAGGGCGGTGGCGAGATGATTGAGCGGGTATCGTTCGAGCGCACCACCTGGAACACCCTGCCCTACAAATTTGAAGCCGGCACCCCGGCCATTGCCGAAGCGGTTGGTCTTGGCGCTGCCATCGACTACCTTGACACCATGGATCGCCAGGCCATGGAAGCCGCTGAATCAGCCTTGTTGGAACGCGCCAACCAGCTGGTCGAGACTGTGCCGGGCATGGAAATCATTGGTACTGCAGAGCAAAAAGTACCGGTCATGTCCTTTAAAATTGCCGGTCTGCACCCAAGTGACATTGGAACGCTGCTGGATCAGCAAGGTATTGCGATCCGCACCGGCCACCATTGCGCCATGCCGCTGATGGATTTCTATGGAGTTCCCGGTACAGCCCGGGCCTCATTCGCGTTCTACAATACATTGGACGAGGTGGATACATTGTTTACCGCCCTGCAAAAAGTCCAGCGTCTGTTTGCCTGATGGAGGTGGAATCATGACAGCCGAAGTCTTCACCCCGACCGTTGCCGTCACCATGACGCCTAGCGCGGTCAAACACGTACGCAAACAGCTGGAGAAAAAACCGGAGGCCAAGGGCATCCGGCTGGCCATCAAGAAAAGTGGCTGCTCCGGCTTCAAGTACGAAACCCAATGGGTGGAAGAGGTCGCGTCCGACGACAAGGTTTTCCACATTGATGGAGTCGACGTCTTCGTTAAAGAGGAGCACCTGCCTCTGGTGAATGGCATTGAGATCGACTTTATCACCGAGGGTGTGAACTCCATGTTCCACTTCCGCAATCCGAACGCCACGGCAGAATGCGGATGCGGCGAGAGCTTTACCGTAGCCTAACCTCTCACGGAACATGTAGGTCGGATTAGCGTAGCGTAATCCGACACCAGAGATTGAAAAAAGCGAGGCCCAAACAGGCATGCAAGAACGGGAAGTGGTCCTGACCAAACGCGAGGTGGAAGCCCGCCTTGTTCCTTCCGGAACCGAAATCATGATTCCGTCGGACACCTTTGTGACCATCACACAATCACTGGGTGGCACCTTCACGGTCGCCGTGAACGGCAATCTCGCCCGGATTGAAGGCCACAATGCCGATGCGCTCGGCAAGAAACCCCTGGAAAGCAGTTTCGACACCCCCGAAGACGGCACAGTGAATGAAAACCAGGTCTGGGAAGCCATGCGGAACTGCTACGACCCGGAAATTCCGGTGAACGTGGTCGATCTGGGCCTGATCTATGATTGCAAGATTGAAAATGGCACCGAAGACGGCAACCATGTCTACGTCCTGATGACCCTGACTGCCGCCGGCTGCGGCATGGGCCCGGTGATTACCGAGGATGTGAAGACCAAGCTGGAGCATGTGCCCAACGTGGACAAGGTGACGGTTGAACTGACTTTCGATCCGCCCTGGAGCAACGACATGCTCACCGACGAAGCCAAACTCGAACTGGGAATGCTGTAAATGACTGCCAGTGAACAGACCTTTCTGAACAACCCCCTGGGCAAAGACACCACCCTCGAAGACGTTCTGGATGGCTTCGAGCTGCTGGACGACTGGGAAGAGCGCTACGCCTTTATCATTGATCTGGGCAAGCAGCTTCCTGCCTTCCCGGAGGAATCCAGGGTTGAAGAAAACTATGTTCACGGCTGCCAGAGCCAGGTCTGGCTGATTCACCACTATGACGAAGACAGTGGCCGGCTGTATCTGCTGATTGATTCGGACGCCATGATCGTTCGTGGACTGGCCGCTATCATCCTGGTCGCCCTCAACGGCAAAACGCCGAGGGACCTGCTGGCCACAGACATCGATGAGTTGTTTGAGCAACTGGACCTGTTCCGCCATATCTCCCCGACCCGCGGCAATGGGCTTCGGGCCATGGTCGGCAAAATCCGGGATATTGCAGCCGCCGAAGTGGCCAGCACCAGCAACTGATGCCCGCCAGCCTCACCAGATAATCGCAATATCATCCCGCTGGATATTAACGATGCCGCCAAGCTGCGGTATCGTGCCGCGACTGAAGTGCGGCTGTACCTTATCGAGCGTTACCGCAACTCCGCTGTCCTGTAGCTCCGGCGAATCCTCAGGCGCTTCGAGATACCGCTTGCTCCGGTAAAGTTTCAGCTCGTCGCCTGGCCGGAGCCCCGCTGTGGCACCCGATTCCAGCGTCACCCCGTGGCCGTCGACGCGCGCTATCCGGGTAATAAAGGGCTGACACGCCAGCGCCTCGGTCACAGCCGCCGCCATATCCCCGATAACGCCATCGACTGACTGACCATAGGCGGTCTTCTGGAAACCCGCCGAGCCGAAACCTGCCGAGCTGCCGGGCCCGGCATCCCAGTCTGCCGCCGTGGCGAACCGCTGCCGGTAGACAGGAGCACCACTGAATCCATCAAAGATAACGAGATCCGCCGCAAACCGACGCCGTTGGTCCACGACTCCAATGCCCCGTTGCATCCGATCCAGTACCGAGGTGCCCCAGGCCGAGGGATCAGCAACACCCAGATCCCGGATCACCCCGGTCACCACAAACTGCACACCCATTTCCCGGGCCAGTTCGAGTACATTGCTCAATCGGTTGTCGCCCTGCTGCACCGTGGGGGCATTCAAAAGGTCGGTAAACATCCGGGAAGTGCTCGCTCCGAATACCTGTAAACCGCCCTCGGCAACCAAACGCTGCTGAAGCTGTTGCGGCAAGATTTCGCCGGCATCGTCTATACGTCCTACCCTGGCCTGATCCGGATAGAGCATCGGGAACCCGGTCACGGCTACACGCTTTTTCAGTCGTCCTGCATCTCCGGCACCACACTGGCTCCGGCTCTGACTGATGTCGCCGCGGACAATGACCCTCAAGAGGTTGCCGCTCTGGTATTCATCGATAATCCGCACGTTCCGCGCCCTGGCGCTTGACGCCAGATCCATCCGGGACTCGGTGATAACACCGTTTTCCATGGTGTCGTGCGTGCTGACCCGGGCCTCATACTGCAAAGACAGGTCCCGGATCGCGGCCCTGCGGGCTTCAGCCCGGGCGGCTTCCAGATCGCCGTTGTGGATATTGGCATGGCCCACGCCCTCCAGAACAACGGCATGGGCGCCGGAAACCAGAACAAGGGCCAGAGCCCCGAGCACAACCAGTGACAGCAAGCGTTTCATAGCTCTCAATACTCTCGATCAATCAAGGTAATACAGGGAATCCACGCCCTTGCTCTGAACGTCCCCTACGCTGTCATTTTCCTGCGGCATGGGGATCGGGCATAGATCCTGCACCTGATCATCAGCGACTTCGGCCACACAGGCCCGGAAACGTGGCTCAAGCTTCAGTTCCATCACGGTCTCGAACACGCCATCGCTATGCTCGTTTACCGCTACCAGCTTGGCGCCGCGAATGTAACTGTCGACGTAGGTTCTGAACATGTCATTGCGCAAAACAAAGTCATTAACGGTGGAACTGCCATAGACCACGGTGCCGTAAACCCGCTCAACGAGATTCCGGTAGGCATCAAGCTGGGAGGCACGCCGCGCCATAAGGCGCTTGCGGGCATTCGAACGATCGGCCGCAACATCCTCGTAGGTACCAAGGCCGCTCACCCTCACAGTGATTGGCTCCAGCATCGTATCCTGACGGGACTGGCTGCCATTATCCCCCTGGTAACTGCCAACCGGCGCACAGGCAGCAACTGTTGTTGCCAGCAGAGGCATGAGTATCCAGCGAAGGTTCATTGCGAGTCTCCAAAAAACATCATTTCGGGCTCTCCATGAAAGAATTGCGCCAGTTTTTCTAAGCCACTGATATTGCAATCAACAATCCCAGGCCTCTTCGTTTGGCAACCCCCATGCGGCAAAAAACTGCCTATGTTGAAACCGGACATCAGGCCCTGATCAAAGCCCGGCCAGGAATGCCTGGGCGGGCTTTTTTCGTATCTCAGCATACCCCGGGTTTGCCTGCCCTGCCCCGGAACCGGATAATCCCCCGACACACTCCCCGAAAGGAATCAGACATTTCATGCAGGCCTATCTGGTTGGCGGTGCCGTTCGTGATGAATTACTGGGCCTTGAGGTCAAGGACCGGGACTGGGTTGTGGTCGGCGCAACACCAAAGGAAATGCTTGCCAACGGCTTCAAGCAGGTGGGCGCGGACTTTCCCGTATTCCTGCACCCGCGCACCCGGGAGGAGTACGCGCTGGCCCGTACCGAACGTAAACAGGGGCGCGGCTACCACGGGTTCACCGTTTACAGTGCGCCGGATGTCACTCTTGAGCAGGATCTGAGGCGACGCGACCTGACCATCAATGCCATCGCCAAAACCGAAGATGGCGATCTGGTCGACCCTTTCCATGGCCGCGATGACATCAAAGCTCGCAAGCTTCGACATGTCTCGGAAGCTTTCTCCGAGGACCCCCTCAGAATACTGCGCACCGCCCGCTTTGCAGCGCGGTTCCGTCCGCAGGGATTTACGGTTTCCGAGCAGACGATGGCCCTGATGCAAGACATGGTGGATACCGGTGAAGTAGACCACCTGGTGCCGGAAAGGGTCTGGCAGGAATTCCAGCGGGCACTGCACGAAAAGGCGCCGGAGGCTTTCTTTGACGTTCTCCGCGACTGCGGAGCCCTCTCGGTGCTGGTTCCGGAAATCACGCCATCCGCGGTATTCCCACTGGCAATGAAAGCGCTTCACTGCGTCGACAAGCAAACCAATGCCACAACGGAAGAACGCCTGGCAGCCCTGCTCTCGCCCCTGGATGAATCGCTAGCCCTGGAACGGGCCAAAGCTCTGAAGGCTCCCAACGACTGCCAGAATCTGGCAAGACTGGTAACAGCCTTTACGCCGCAGATCCGTAGCATCGACCCGCAACAACCGGACGCCGAAACCTTGCTCGATCTGCTCGACCAGGCGGATTTGTGGCGTCGGCCGGAGCGTTTTCTGCAACTTCTGAGCGTTCTTGAGTGCGCCCTATCCGACGAGTCCCAGACAATTAACCTGCTTCGAACAGCATCAAATGTGGCTACCGGCGTTGATCCAAAAGCGCTCCTGGCAAAGGGTTTTAAAGGCAAGGAACTAGGCAGCGCGATCCGCACCGAACGCCTGAAACGCATCTGCGACGCCGTCGCCCCGACCAACCACTGAGGAGCCACCATGCCGTCCAA
>PYVH01000101.1 GCA_003030785.1 Marinobacter sp. B9-2
CAGTATAGAAGTCGGAGCGGCTGGGCGAGATGCGGAAGTTCTGGAATGTTTCTTTTTTTTGGTGATGGTGAACTGATGGTGCCTGAAGCAATTTGGCTACTTTTGCAATGTGACAAGTTATGGCAGTGCTGACTGGTGGCGAAGAATTTTGACGATTGAGTCATGCAGAAAAAAACGGGTTCAGCTTCAAGTTGTACTGCACCCATTTTGTTGGACGATGAAATGGAATAGCCCCTAATATGTCAAAGCCAAAATACCCTTTTGAAAAGCGCCTTGAAGTCGTGAATCACTACTTCACAACTGATGATGGTTACAGGATCATCTCGGCACGTTTTGGTGTCCCCCGAACCCAGGTCAGGACATGGGTTGCCCTCTATGAAAAACATGGAGAAAAAGGTTTAATTCCCAAACCTAAAGGCGTTAGTGCTGATCCAGAACTTCCGCATCTCGCCCAGCCGCTCCGACTTCTATACTGAATAGAAAACGCCAACATAAGAGAAACCTATGCCATTACCCGATTTTCATGTTTCTGAACCTTTTACCCTCGGTATTGAACTGGAAATGCAGGTGGTTAATCCGCCGGGCTATGACTTAAGCCAGGACTCTTCAATGCTGATTGACGCGGTTAAAAATAAGATCACGGCCGGAGAGGTAAAGCACGATATCACCGAAAGTATGCTGGAGCTGGCGACGGATGTTTGCCGTGATATCAACCAGGCTGCCGGGCAGTTTTCAGCGATGCAGAAAGTCGTATTGCAGGCAGCCACAGACCATCATCTGGAAATTTGCGGCGGTGGCACGCACCCGTTTCAGAAATGGCAGCGTCAGGAGGTATGCGATAACGAACGTTATCAACGCACGCTGGAAAACTTTGGTTATCTCATTCAGCAGGCGACCGTTTTTGGTCAGCATGTCCATGTTGGCTGCGCCAGTGGCGATGACGCCATTTATTTGCTGCACGGCTTGTCACGATTTGTGCCGCACTTTATCGCCCTTTCCGCCGCGTCGCCATATATGCAGGGAACGGATACGCGTTTTGCCTCCTCACGACCGAATATTTTTTCCGCCTTTCCTGATAATGGCCCGATGCCGTGGGTCAGTAACTGGCAACAATTTGAAGCCCTATTTCGCTGTTTGAGTTACACCACGATGATCGACAGCATTAAAGATCTGCACTGGGATATTCGCCCCAGTCCTCATTTTGGCACGGTGGAGGTTCGGGTGATGGATACCCCGTTAACCCTTAGCCACGCGGTAAATATGGCGGGATTAATTCAGGCCACCGCCCACTGGTTACTGACGGAACGCCCGTTCAAACATCAGGAGAAAGATTACCTGCTGTATAAATTCAACCGTTTCCAGGCCTGTCGCTATGGGCTGGAAGGCGTCATTACCGATCCGCACACTGGTGATCGTCGACCGCTAACGGAAGATACCTTGCGATTGCTGGAAAAAATCGCCCCTTCCGCACATAAAATTGGCGCATCGAGCGCAATTGAAGCACTGCATCGCCAGGTCGTCAGCGGTCTGAATGAAGCGCAGCTGATGCGCGATTTCGTCGCCGATGGCGGCTCGCTGATTGGGCTGGTGAAAAAGCATTGTGAGATCTGGGCCGGTGACTAAGTCGGGAATTGCCTTACAGAAGAATATCCCTGACAATGGTGTTTTAACTTACATTTAACAATGTTATGAAACACCCTTTAGAAACCTTGACCACCGCAGCAGGCATTTTGCTGATGGCTTTCCTCTCTTGCCTGCTGCTTCCCGCCCCCGCATTGGGGCTGACGCTGGCACAAAAACTGGTGAGCACGTTCCATCTGATGGATCTTAGTCAGCTTTACACTTTATTGTTTTGTCTGTGGTTTTTAGTGCTGGGCGCTATTGAGTATTTTGTTCTGCGCTTTATCTGGCGACGCTGGTTCTCGCTGGCGGATTAAACGTCGATTATCGCCGTACTTCGCGGCATACTTTGCTTATTCTCCTTCGCCTAAAGGAACGTTTATGGATAAGCAATCACTGCACGAAACGGCGAAACGCCTGGCCCTTGAGTTACCCTTTGTCGAGCTTTGCTGGCCTTTTGGCCCGGAGTTCGATGTTTTTAAAATTGGCGGCAAGATTTTTATGCTGTCGTCGGAGCTACGCGGCGTCCCCTTTATCAATCTGAAGTCCGATCCACAAAAATCCCTGTTAAATCAGCAAATATACCCAAGCATTAAGCCAGGGTATCACATGAATAAAAAGCACTGGATTTCGGTGTATCCCGGCGAGGAAATCTCCGAAGCGTTACTTCGCGATCTGATCAACGATTCGTGGAATCTGGTGGTTGATGGTCTGGCTAAACGCGATCAAAAAAGAGTGCGTCCAGGCTAAAGCGGAAATCTATAGCGCATTTTTCTCGCTTACCATTTCTCGTTGAACCTTGTAATCTGCTGGCACGCAAAATTACTTTCACATGGAGTCTTTATGGATATCATTTCTGTCGCCTTAAAGCGTCATTCCACTAAGGCATTTGATGCCAGTAAAAAACTTACCCCGGAACAGGCCGAGCAGATCAAAACTCTCCTGCAATACAGCCCATCCAGCACCAACTCCCAGCCGTGGCATTTTATTGTTGCCAGCACGGAAGAAGGTAAAGCGCGTGTTGCCAAATCCGCTGCCGGTAATTATGTGTTCAACGAACGTAAAATACTTGATGCCTCGTACGTCGTGGTGTTCTGTGCAAAAACCGCGATGGACGATGCCTGGCTGAAGCTGGTTGTTGACCAGGAAGATGCTGATGGCCGCTTTGCCACGCCGGAAGCGAAAGCCGCGAACGATAAAGGTCGCAAGTTCTTCGCTGATATGCACCGTAAAGATCTGCATGATGATGCAGAGTGGATGGCAAAACAGGTTTATCTCAACGTCGGTAACTTCCTGCTCGGCGTGGCGGCGCTGGGTCTGGACGCGGTACCCATCGAAGGTTTTGACGCCGCCATCCTCGATGCAGAATTTGGTCTGAAAGAGAAAGGCTACACCAGTCTGGTGGTTGTTCCGGTAGGTCATCACAGCGTTGAAGATTTTAACGCTACGCTGCCGAAATCACGTCTGCCGCAAAACATCACCTTAACCGAAGTCTAATTCTCTCTTGCCGGGCATCTGCCCGGCTATTTCCCCTCAGATTCTCCTGATTTGCATAACCCTGTTTCAGCCGTCATCATAGGCTGCTGTTGTATAAAGGAGACGTTATGCAGGATTTAATATCCCAGGTTGAAGATTTAGCGGGTATTGAGATCGATCACACCACCTCGATGGTGATGATTTTCGGTATTATTTTTCTGACCGCCGTCGTGGTGCATATTATTTTGCATTGGGTGGTACTGCGGACCTTCGAAAAACGTGCCATCGCCAGTTCACGGCTTTGGTTGCAAATCATTACCCAGAATAAACTCTTCCACCGTTTAGCTTTTACCCTGCAGGGGATTATCGTCAATATTCAGGCGGTATTCTGGCTGCAAAAAGGCACCGAAGCGGCAGATATTCTGACTACCTGCGCGCAGTTGTGGATCATGATGTATGCGCTGCTTTCAGTCTTCTCGTTGCTGGATGTTATTTTGAATCTGGCGCAGAAATTCCCGACAGCATCTCAGTTACCGCTGAAAGGGATATTTCAGGGGATTAAACTGATCGGCGCGATTCTGGTCGGCATTTTGATGATCTCGCTGCTGATTGGTCAGTCGCCAGCGATTCTGATCAGCGGTCTTGGTGCAATGGCTGCCGTGCTGATGTTGGTATTTAAAGATCCGATTCTTGGTCTGGTGGCAGGTATTCAGCTTTCCGCGAACGATATGCTGAAACTGGGCGACTGGCTGGAGATGCCGAAATACGGCGCGGATGGCGCGGTGATCGATATTGGGTTAACCACCGTCAAAGTGCGTAACTGGGACAATACCATTACCACTATTCCCACCTGGTCTCTGGTTTCTGACTCCTTTAAAAACTGGAGCGGGATGTCAGCATCTGGCGGGCGACGTATTAAGCGCAGTATCAGTATTGATGTCACCAGTATTCGTTTTCTTGATGAAGACGAAATGCAACGTCTGAATAAAGCGCATTTGTTAAAGCCTTATTTAACCAGCCGCCATCAGGAAATTAATGAGTGGAATCGCCAGCAAGGTTCTACGGAGTCGGTATTAAACCTGCGCCGAATGACCAATATTGGAACCTTTCGTGCCTATCTGAACGAATATCTGCGTAACCATCCGCGGATTCGTAAAGATATGACTTTAATGGTACGCCAACTGGCTCCAGGTGATAATGGTTTACCGCTCGAGATCTATGCGTTTACCAACACCGTGGTGTGGCTGGAATATGAAAGCATTCAGGCTGATATATTCGATCACATATTTGCGATTGTCGAAGAGTTTGGTCTGCGACTTCATCAGTCGCCAACCGGCAATGATATTCGCTCTCTGGCGGGTGCATTTAAGCAGTAATTAAAAAAACCGCTCTCATCGAATGGATGAGAGCGGACATCGTTTTGTCGGATGTAGCGTGAATGCCTTATTTCCGACGCAGCGTTTTAAATGCCACAAACAGGAATACAATCCACACCGGCAGCAGGATCGCTGACAAGCGCATATCATCCATCGTGCACATCAGCAGCAAAATCATGCCGAGGAAGGCGATGCAAAGATAGTTGCCGAACGGATAAAGCAGCGCCTTAAACTGTGTTTCACGCCCCTGACGTCGCATCGCTGCACGAAAACGCAGATGCGCCAGACAGATCATAATCCAGTTCAACAGCAGCGTTGCTACCACCAGCGCCATCAGCAGACCAAACGCTTTTTGCGGCAGCAGATAGTTGATTAACACCACCAGCGAAGTGATCGCTCCGGAAAGCATCAGCGAGTTAATCGGCACACCGCGACGGCTGACGCGAGTCAAAAACTTCGGCGCATTACCCTGCACAGAAAGGCCAAACAGCATGCGGCTGTTAGAGTAAACCCCGCTGTTATACACTGACAGCGATGCTACCAGAATGACGAAGTTCAGCGCAGAAGCTACCACGTTGCTGTCGAGATTATGGAAAATCATCACAAACGGGCTACTGTTGGATTTCACTTCCACCCACGGATAGAGCGCCAGTAAAACCATCAGTGAACCGATGTAAAACAGCAGGATGCGATACACCACCTGATTTACCGCTTTTGGAATGCTTTTTTCCGGATCGCGCGCTTCAGCGGCAGTAATCCCAATCAGCTCCAGACCGCCGAAGGAGAACATAATTACCGCCAGCGACAAAATCAGCCCATTCCAGCCGGTGGCGAAGAAACCACCGTAGCGCCAGAGGTTGTCGATACTGGCTTTCTCGCCGCCGTGACCAGAAAACAGCAGCCACAGGCCAAAGCCGATCATACCGATGATCGCCAGCACTTTAATCAGCGCAAACCAGAACTCGGTTTCGCCATATAAGCGCACGTTCACCAGGTTAACGGCGTTGATGATAATAAAGAAGGCGGCAGCCCAAATCCACGTTGGAACATCCGGGAACCAGTACTGCATATAGATGCCCGCAGCGGTCAGCTCTGCCATTCCCACCAGCACGAACATTACCCAGTAGTTCCAGCCAGAGAGGAAGCCCGCAAACGGTCCCCAGTATTTATAGGCAAAGTGGGCAAATGAACCGGATACCGGCTCCTCAACCACCATTTCGCCAAGCTGGCGCATAATCAGGAAAGCGATGATCCCGGCGACGCCGTAGCCCAGCAATACAGCCGGACCCGCCATCTGAATCGCCGGGCCAATGCCAAGAAACAGACCAGTACCAATTGCGCCACCCAACGCAATCAGTTGAATATGACGGTTATGTAATCCGCGATGAAGCGTCGGCTCTTGATTCGACGCAGTATCTTCCGATACGGTTGACGCGTTTTTCACGCCTTTCCCCTGTGTGTCTTTTTTGTTGAGGGGCACCTTTTAACATTTAGTGCCCATCGTCGCAAGACACAATCCACACGGTTAAACGGGGTATCCTGCTTTTATTTCCGTACCCGATGTCGGTGCAGCCACATCAGCTTATACGCCGCCGGGATAATAAACAGCGACAGCAAAGGTGCGGTGATCATGCCGCCAATCATCGGCGCGGCAATCCGGCTCATCACCTCTGAACCAGCCCCCGTTCCCCACAGAATCGGCAGCAGACCGGCGATAATCACCGCCACCGTCATCGCTTTCGGGCGCACGCGCAGGACCGCGCCGTGATATAACGCCTCATCCAGCTTCTGCTCGCTGAATGTTTGTGGATTATTCAACGACGGCACGGCCTCTATGGCGTGACGTAAATACATCAGCATCACCACGCCAAATTCGGCGGCGACCCCGGCGAGGGCGATAAAGCCAGTGCCCGTCGCCACGGAAAGATGAAAGCCCATCCACCACAGCAACCAGATGCCGCCCACCAGCGCAAACGGTACGCTGCTGATAATCAGCAACGCTTCGCCCACCCGACGGAACGCCAGATACAACAGCACGAAGATAATCATCAACGTCATCGGCACCATGAGTTTAAGCTTATGGTTGGCGCGCTCCAGTAGCTCGAACTGCCCGGAGAATGCCACGCTGGTGCCCGGTTTTAACTGCACTTTTTCAGCTATCGCTTTTTGCAAATCGTGAACCACCGACACCATGTCACGATCGCGGGCATCGATATAAATCCAGCTCGTCGGGCGCGCATTCTCGGTTTTCAGCATCGACGGTCCGGTAGAGACTTTAATGTCGGCCACGTCTGCCAGGGTGATTTGCTGCTTCATCGGCGTCAGGATCGGCAGCTGGCGCAGTGCCTGCGGACTATCGCGCCAGCTTTGCGGATAACGCAGATTAATTGGATAACGGGCAATCCCTTCCACCGTTTCGCCAACCATCGCCCCGCCCACCGCAGAAGTCACAAACAACTGCACATCCGCCACCGTCATACCGTAACGTGCGGCTTTTTCACGGTTAATCTCAACGTTGATATAGCGCCCACCTTCCAGCCGCTCGGCAAGCGCAGAAGCTACGCCTGGCACCGTTCGCGCTACTTCTTCAATTTGCTCAGCCATCGCGTCGATATCCGCCAGCACAGTGCCGGAAACTTTAATGCCGATGGGGCTTTTAATGCCGGTTGAGAGCATATCGATACGGTTACGAATTGGCGGCACCCACAGATTCGCCAGCCCCGGCAGCCGCACGGTGTTATCCAGTTCCTCAATGATTTTGTCCATCGTCATGCCTGGCCGCCACTGCTCCTGCGGCTTAAGCTGGATGGTCGTTTCTACCATCTCCAGCGGAGCAGAATCGGTGGCGGTTTCCGCTTTCCCGGTTTTGCCAAATACCCGCGCCACTTCAGGTACGCTCATAATTAGCTTGTCGGTTTTTTGCAGCATACTCGCCGCCTCTGCTGCGGAAATCCCCGGCAGCGTCGATGGCATATACAACAAGTCGCCTTCATTGATCTGCGGTAAAAATTCCCCGCCAACTTTATTGAGCGGCCAGAGAACCGTCAGCACCGAAAGCGCCGCCACCAGCAGCGTGGTTTTCGGCCAGTGCAGTACTTTCAGCAACAGCGGATGATAAACACGAATCAAAAAGCGATTGAGCGGGTTACTGCTTTCCGGCGGAATTTTGCCACGGATCCAGTAGCCCATCAGGATCGGGATCACTACGATCGCCAGCAGCGCCGCACCCGCCATCGCATACGTTTTGGTGAACGCCAACGGGCCAAACAGACGCCCTTCCTGCCCTTCCAGGGTGAAGATCGGGATAAACGACAACGTGATAATCAGCAGACTGATAAATAGCGCCGGCCCCA
>PYVH01000102.1 GCA_003030785.1 Marinobacter sp. B9-2
ATGCCGACTATAACGCTCTGTTGAAAGCCTACCAGGCCATGCGAGCGGAAGATTTCGAACGCTTTATCGGATTTTTCGTTGCCGAAGGACGGGATCTGAATGCCACCGGCCCGGACGGGGAAACCATTCTGGACCTGATTTCCCGGCATCGCCGCAGTGTGGATTATGCCCGGGCGCTGGAAAAGGCCGGTGCCAAAAAAACGGCCGCAGCCGGGAACTGATCCCGCTGCGGCCGTGCGTTATTGCCTGAGGTTGTCGGCGTTTACTGCACGTCGACTTCAATGGCCTTGGGCTCCTTCGGTTCGGCTTTCTGGAGCGTCAGGGTCAGCATGCCGTCCTTGAAGTTGGCCTTCACGCTGTTTTCATCGACATTGTCCGGCAGTGTAAAACGGCGCAGGAAGCTGCCGTAAAAACGCTCTATCCGATGGTGCTTCTTGCCGTCGGTTTCGTTCTCACTCTTGCGTTCACCCTGAATGCTCAGAACGCCTTCGTGTACCGTTACTTTTACGTCTTCCTTGGACATGCCCGGCAACTCCGCCTCAATGGTGAAGGCCTCCGGAGTTTCCTTGATGTCCACGGCCGGAGCCCAGTCGCTGCGGCTGAACACGTCTTTGCTTTCGCGCTCGCCGCCTGAGCGTGTCAGGCCGAACATGCGGTTATAGCGGTTCATCAGGTCTTCGAACTCATTGACCGGATTCCAGCGGGTAAGATTGCTCATAGGATCTCCTCCTTTTATCGGAACGAATCTGAATGTGTGACATCAGCTTCGATCGCGGAACAGCTCCATGCCGGTGGCGCCAGCCGGATGGTTATCCGTGAACCTCTGCTAGTACCGGATGTAGGTGCAGTATGGATGTTTTCAAGGGCGGGATTGGTCGAAATTTGATCAGGGTCAAGTCGGGCTCAGAGTTCGCCGAAATGGCGATGTAAAAACGGACGGAAACGGGCCATGGTGGCTCCGGCTGTGTCCGGATCGGGCCGGATACCCGGTCGAAATCCCGGTAATTCACCGGACAAGAAAGGTCTCACCAGCTTCGGATCGGCACTGATCACGTGAACAATGACATCGCGGCTGGCGTCCTCACCGGTGATCAGCGGCGCCGGCTGATGGTCGCCCAGGATGACCATCAAAGCGTCCTGTTTCAGATAGTGGGTGGCGAAGCCTCCGGCAACTTCCAGGGCATAGGCAATGGCCTGTCCGTAGTGCTGGCGAACCCGGTCCGGATCGCGCCATAGCGAAACCGGTGCCTCGCCGGCACCCTCCCAGCGCCGGAACACCTCTCCGTTGCCGATGCTTTGCCAGTCCTCAAGCACCGGCAGGATCGGAACCCAGGGTGCGTGGCTGCTGATCAGCGCCAGTTCGGCGAACAGCGGCCCCTGATGGGCTTCCCGAATGGCCTGGAACCGGTGCCAGGTGTACTGGTCGGGCATGGTGACCCAGTTGAACGGCGGCCCCTGGTAATCCAGATCATCGTGATCGTAGATCCGGTCGTACCGGAACAGTCGGCCCTCGGGCCATGTCTCGGTGATGGCTGGCATTACGGCCAGGGTCTTGTGTCCGGTGCTGCGGAAGTCATCGACCAGGGTGGCGTAGCCGCTACTGAGCAGGGTTTCGTAGGCAAGCTGGTTGTGGATCCACTGGCCACTGAGTACTGACAGGTGGCCGAGCCAGGACTGGCCACCCTGGATGGGCGACTGCAGCCGGCCGGTGGCGACCGTCAGCCCGGCCGCGTCAAGTGACCGGCCCATGGCTTCAAGGCCCGGGCTGACCGTCGAACGGTAGCGCTCGTCGGTGATTGTCGACACGCCGTAGGATTCGATAAAACCCAGAATTACATCCGTTTGCGCCAGCTTTGGCAACGGAAGGGGCTGGTTCTGTCGTCCGGGCCGGGTGTTCAGCTCGGCGGCAAAGTTCCGGGTTGTCTGGTGGGTGTGGGTGATCAGGGAAGCCTGATTGGCAACGAACGCCAGTGCCGGGCTACCAATCCACGGGGTTACGGCCCCGGCCAGGAAAAGCCCGGACATCAGCCAGAGGGGTTTGCCCAGATGGGCCGGGGAATGATGGCCCAGTCGGTCCAGTCCATAGTGAAACAGCCAGCCTATCCCGACAAGCACGGCTGCCAGAGCACCGAGAGCCAGCACCGCCAGAACGCCCCCCAGGTTGGTATCCAGCAGGTTCCAGGCGGCGTCCAGCAGACCAAACTCCAGATAAAGATTCAGTCCTCGGCCAAGACTTTCCCGAACCAGAGCATCTGCCAGAACAAGAAGCACCAGCAGCCCATACAGAACGGCCAGCACCTGGGCGACGCGATACCGCTGTTGCGGCACTCTGAGCCCGCAGATGACGGCCCAGACGACCAGGGCTTCCAGGGAAAACCAGGGATTGTCGCCGGGCAATGCCAGGGCGGGCAGCAGGAATAATCCGTTCAGGATGAGCAGCCACACCAGTATCACGAGGCCGCCTCTACCCATGCCAGTTCGTCTCGCCGACGGGGCAAGGACACTGCAGCCGGAGGGGCCCCCTCAACGGACTGCGCTATACGAACCAGCACGTCACGCCATGGTGATTCTGATGAGGCATTCCAGGCTCGCCAATGCAGGGCTTCCAGGGCCCCCGGATGGTTGCAGATCAGGCTGAGTTCCCGGTGATTCAGTGCCTCTTTACCTCCCGTGGCGCAAAGATTGACCAGCCGTTCCAGTGCCCGTGCTTTTTTACCGGTGGCCGGCTGAGCGTCATATCGGGAAACCCGGGCAAAGACCGGCGACAGAACCATCTGCTCGAACCAGCTTAACCGGTCGGGGTTATGGCGAAGTAGGGGTATGGCGCTGGCCAGTTCAATCACTCTCGCGATATGACCATCCTCGGGCACTTTCAGCCAGGTATCTGTGCTGGGCTTTTGGGCCAGCAAGAAGGCCAGAGCCGGCGCCAGTAATACCGGTGTCATTACCGGTAGGGCCCAGGGCGTCAGAGTCGGCGCGTGCCAGTGAATCAGAGCAAGGCCTGCGGCGGCTGATAACAGAAGCGGGCCAAAGTGCTGGAAGCTGAGCCCCGGAGTGAAACCGCCGGACCGGTTCTGCCCCTGCCAGCCCACCTTGAGATTCAGCAGAGCCCGGACCACATGGAGGGTATGAACCAGCATCCGGATCGGAGCGAGCGCCAGCGCCGCCAGTGTTTCGACGAGAGTGCTGCCATAGAGCCTGAACGGGCCTCCAAACCTGGCGGTTCGTCGGGCCAGACCGTGGTCCGTCACGGCAAGAAGCCGGGGGCCAAAGAGTAGCAGTGCGGTTACCGCAACCAGCAGGGCACCTGTGCCTGAGCCGGCTTCCGTTGTGGCCATTACGCCGGGTAGCGCAGGCTCGGGCGTCGGGCCGGCCAACGCCACATAGCCGGATAAGCCCAGGAAAATCAGCCAGAGCGGAGAAGCCAGATAGGAGAGAATACCGGTCAACAGGGCCATCCGGTGGGCCATTCGGATCTTGCCCATGGTTACCAGTAGCCACAGGTGCTGGAGATTGCCCCGACACCAGCGCCGGTCGCGGATCAGGTCGTCTTCGAGTGTCGGCGGTGATTCCTCGAAACTGCCGGCGATGGCCGGTTCCAGCCATACTTCGTAGCCTGCCCGGCCCATCAGTGCAGCCTCGATGAAGTCATGGCTGAGAACGGGCCCCCGGAACAGACCGGGCCCCCGAAGCTTGCGAAGACCACAGTGAGCCATGAACGGGGCTACCCTGATGATCGCGTTGTGGCCCCAGTAAGTGGCTTCCCCCAGTTGGATGGCTGCCAGACCGGCACTGTAGAGCCTGCCATAGCAGCGATTGGCAAATTGTTGCAGACGGGCAAACCGGGTTTCTGCCCGGGCCAGGCGGGGTGTGGTCTGGATGATCCCCGCCTTGGGCCGAGCTTCCATGAGCTGTATAAGCCGGGTAATGCAGTGGGCACTGAGCAGACTGTCGGCATCCAGGACAACCATATAGCGGTAGCGGCGACCCCATCGACGCAGGAAATCGGCGATATTGCCGCTCTTATAGTTCAGGTTGATGTTGCGCCGCCGGTAGAACAGTTGCTGGCCTGGGCCCAGCTCCCGGCGTATTTGCTCGCAGGTCGCTTGTTCCTCCAGCCAGATGTCCGGGTCCCGACTGTCCGAGAGCACGTAGAAATCCACGGGCCCGGCCTGCCCCTGTTGCTCAAGATCCTGGATGATCGCTTTCAAACCACCGAGGGAATGCTGCACAGGTTCATGGCAGATGGGCATCACGACCGCGGTTGGGGCAGAGAGCGACTCCGAGGGCCCACTCGGCCCTGCACGGCTGGAAAGGCTCCAGGGGTCGCCACCGAAACGGAGGGCAACGAATCCGAAAACGGCCGTCCAGAAACCCACGCCAATCCAGGCAAACAGCACCCCGAATACCAACAGCAATACGGCGATCATTCCGGAACTGGCCTGATCCGGGATAGTCTGGGCAAACAGAAACACACCGGCCAGAGTCTGAGCGGCTACAAGGAGGACAAGCAGGAACCGCCGCCGGAAGGCAATCGGGCGCCAGGAGCCGGCATTATTCACGGGGATACCCGATACTGGCCCGGGCTATGGGTGGCAGGTGATGACCCTCAAGCGGTCCGGGCAGTACAAACCATTGGGGCATTTGCTCCAGTAATTGCCCGGTATTCAAGGCCGGGTTTTCAGCCCTGCGCGCCTGCAACATGCTGTACAACCGTGCCCGGGTTTCCGGGCCGGTATCGTGGCCTGCAGCACGCAGGTACAGCAATGCTCGATCAAACGGTTCGTCCGATGTATCCACAAGGGTCTCCGGAATGCAGGGTTACCCCAAAACATACGGCTACGGCCCTGAGTTCAGACCACTGGCTTACTGATCGTTAAGGTACTCATCCTTGAGGCGGACGTAGTTGGCGGCGGTGTATTTGAAGAACCCCCGCTCCTTCTCGGTCAGCGTCCGGGCTTTTTTGCAGGGCGATCCCACATAAAGGTGCCCGGATTCCAGGGTTTTGCCGGGCGGCACCAGACAGCCCGCGGCAACAATCACCTCGTCCTCCACCACGGCGCCATCCATAATGATGCAGCCCATGCCCACCAGAACGCGGCTGCCAATGGTGCAGCCGTGCAGCAGCGCCTTGTGACCCACAGTCACGTCGTCCCCCAGTGTGAGCGGATAACCACCGGGGTTGTAGTCACTGGCGTGAGTGATATGCAGAACCGACCCATCCTGGATGCTGCACCGATGCCCGATACGGATTTTGTGCATATCGCCACGCACCACGGTCATCGGCCAGATGGAAACGTCATCGCCGGTTTCAACATCGCCAATCACCACTGCACTTGGATCTACCCACGCCCGTTCCCCAAAATATGGCGTGATACCCTTGTGTGAACGTATATTCGTCATTACATAGTACTCATTGATGAATTACCCGAAGGCCCGGGGTGCCTGTGGGAGAGGCCCTTCCAAAACTGTCTGTCGCCATGGATGGCGACAGTCAAGCGTCACATGGACGTGCCGTAAGGAGCGCGTTTTGGAAGGGCCTCTCCCACAGGCGCCAGCCTCGCAACTTGAAGAAACCAAACTACCCAAGATTCGACTAGCTGAGAAGGGGACCTATGAATAACCCGTTACTGACTGACGACCTGTTGCCGAAGTTTGACCATGTTCGCACCGAGCACATGGAAACGGCAATTGACCAGATTCTCAGTGAAAACCGGATGAAAATCAGCCAGCTCGCGGAGCAGGACGATCCCACCTGGGAGACCCTGGCGCAGCCGATGCAGGCGCTGGACGACAAGCTGAGCAATGCCTGGTCGGTGATTTCACACCTCAACGGCGTGATGAACAACGACGAACTGCGCAAGGTGTACAAGAACTGCCTGGAGAAGCTCACCGAGTACAGCACCGAGGTGAGCCAGAACGCGGCCCTCTGCGACGCCTACAAGAAGCTGGCCGAGCGAGACGATTTCAAGAACCTGAGCGAAGCCCAGCGCAAGTCTGTGGAAAACACCCTCCGGGATTTCCATCTGGGTGGTGTCGACCTGCCGGAAGACAAGAAAAAGCAGTATGCCGAGTTGTCCCGGGAGCTGTCCGAGCTGTCCAACAAGTTCAGCGATAACGTGCTGGATGCTACCCAGCAATGGTTCAAGCACATTACCGATGTTGATGAGCTGGCCGGTGTTCCCGAAACCGCCATTGAGAGCGCCAAGCAGGCCGCCCGCCAGAAAGAGCTGGAAGGCTATGTGATCACCCTGGATTTCCCCAGCTTCTTTCCGGTCATGACCTACTGTGACAACCGGGATCTGCGCCGGGAAGTCTATGAAGCCTTTGTGACCCGCGCCTCCGACCAGGGCCCGGATGCCGGCCAGTGGGACAACACCCCGGTGATGGCGGAGATCCTCAAGCGCCGCCACGCCCAGGCCAAGCTGCTGGGCTTTGACAATTACGCCGAGCGCTCTCTGGCCACCAAGATGGCCCGCAGCAGCGACGAAGTGCTGGACTTCCTGAACCAGCTGGCGGCCAAGTCCAAGCCCCAGGCCGAAAAAGAATTTGCCGAACTCAGGGCGTTCGCGAAAGACGAGTACGGCGCCGAGGAACTGCAGGCCTGGGATATCGGCTATTACAGCGAAAAGCTTCGCCAGAAGCGCTACGACATCTCTCCGGAAACCCTGCGTCCCTGGTTCCCGGTGAACAAGGTGGTGCCCGGACTGTTCCGTGTCGCTGAAAAGCTGTTCGATGTCCAGATTGAAGCGAAGCCGGAAGTGGAAACCTGGCACGAGGATGCGACTGCCTACTGTATCAGTCGCAACGGTGAGCCCCTGGCCTGGTTCTATCTCGACCTCTATGCCCGCCAAGGCAAACGTGGCGGTGCCTGGATGGCCGATTGCCGGGTGCGCTGGCGCAACCTGCGTGGCCAGCTCCAGTTGCCGGTAGCCTTCCTGACCTGCAACTTCACACCGCCGGTCAGCGGCAAGCCGTCACTGCTGACCCACGATGAGGTCACCACCCTGTTCCACGAATTCGGCCACGGCCTGCATCACATGCTGACCCAGGTGGACGTGCTGGATGTGTCCGGCATCAACGGTGTCGCCTGGGACGCCGTCGAGCTGCCCAGCCAGTTCCTGGAAAACTGGTGCTGGAATCCGGAATCCCTGGGCCTGATCGCCTCGCACCACGAAACCGGTGAGCCGCTGCCGGAAGATCTGCTGCAGAAACTGCTGGCGGCCAAGAACTTCCAGTCCGGCATGGGCATGGTGCGCCAGCTCGAATTTTCACTGTTCGACTTCCGCCTGCACGCGGAATTCACCGACGAAGCGCCCACCAACCCGCTGGATATGCATCGCAAGGTGCGAAGCGAGATTGCCGTGGTGGAAGCCCCGGAATTCAACCGCTTCCCCAACTCCTTCTCGCACATCTTTGCCGGTGGCTATGCGGCTGGCTACTACAGCTACAAGTGGGCGGAAGTGCTGGCGGCCGATGCCTTCTCCCTGTTCGAGGAAAAAGGTATCTTCGACCCGGAAACCGGCAAGGCCTTCCTTCACAACATCCTGGAGAAAGGCGGCTCACAGGAGCCGATGGAGCTGTTCAAGGCCTTCCGGGGTCGCGAACCGCAGGTGGATGCGCTACTGAAACAAACCGGCATCACGGACGAAGCTGCCTGACGATAGCGAGGGTTGTTTGGCAGCCTTTGGAGCGGATCCGGCTGATGTCGGATTACGCTTTGCTAATCCGTATATGGTCTCCTCCCCGTTTGCAAGGTCTCAGCACTCAATGTCAGGGACAGGTT
>PYVH01000103.1 GCA_003030785.1 Marinobacter sp. B9-2
TGAATTATTAATTCAGGCTAAATCGCCAACTGGACAACTAGGCTGACAGAGGGGGACTGCCTGGTGTTTGTATTCGCGCTACTTGGAGATTAACGACAAAGAAAAATAACCTGAGTCAGCGATGTGCAAACCATCGACACCAGTGTGCAAACCACCTCTCATTTTGTCCGCACACTCCCCTTTAGAAAGCAACTTCTCAAACGCCGATGCGAGATCTCGCACAGCTTAAGGTTTCTCGAGTGGTATTATTTGTCCGGGATTTCAGTCAATAGGACCGAAACTCAGCGCCCGCACGGATGCCAGGCAAACGCGACACCTGCCCAGTGGTGTGACGCGCCAGGGAGACGCCTAGTTCCCATTTCCTCAAAGTCGGTTCACCATAACCCCAGATTATGCGCAGTGTAATTGGAAGACCACCAGAGCCTGAAGCGGGTTCCAGGGCACGTCCTTGTGCCGGTTTCGTTATTTTTTCTTCCGAGGCGATTTACTCTTTTCACCGACGGTTTCCCGTGGGTGTTTCTTGGCAAAGGTCTCGGTTACATAACGGCCCGTTACAGCGCTTCGGTATTTTTTGGACATGCGTCACCTCACATCAATGAAAAGATTCTAGCGATGTCGAGGGATGCCCTCGGCATCGTCCTCATTTAGCGGTTTGGCCAACCCCGGAAATGGGCGCAAACACGCGAAAGCGGTGCTGGGAAAGGGACTGGGTGCTGGAGTATGACATCCGTGGCTTGTTTGATCATATTGATCATGAGCTATTGCTCAAGGCTCTTGACCACCATTGCTCTGAATCCTGGGTGCTGCTGTATGTGAGGCGCTGGCTAACGGCACCGATGCAGACGAAAGATGGTAAGCAGGAACGACGGAACGTTGGCACACCACAAGGTGGCCCGTTATCGCCAGTTCTGGCAAACCTGTTTCTGCATTATGCATTGGATCGTTGGCTGACCGTTCGTCATCCGGATATCCCATTCTGCCGATATGCAGATGACGGAATACTGCGTTGTCGAAGTGAGCGTGAGGCTCAGTATCTGCATTCCCAGCTAGATATGCGTGAGGTGGACCCAATAGCTATTCACAGAGATGCCCAACAAACGAGTATACTGGCCTGTGTTTGTCCAGGCTGCTCGGATAAATCACCATCAGCTCCTTGCTAAGGCCAGGCTCACTCACGGGAATAGCCACCAGACTTCCATTTTGGACCTCCTCCCGTACAGAACTTTCAAGCACCAACGATGCGCCAAGTCCGACCTTAACCGCTTGCTTGACGGCTTCGGTGCTACCCAGCTGCATAGATACCGTCGGAAATGGCCCATGCTCACCGAAGTAGGTCGCCAAAAGCCGGCCAGTGCCGGTGCCGGGTTCGCCGCCGATCAGAGCCATGTTAGACAGCGTATCGCGGTCGATATCGGTTCGACGGGCTAACGGGTGACCAGGCGGAACGATTAGAACAACGGGCTCGTTACGCCACGCCTGAGCATGGAATCCGGGTAGATCATGCCACCACTCCATAATCGCCACGTCCAGCTCACCGTCCGATAAATGCCGTGCAATAGTCGGATTGGAATCTATTACCACATCCACCTCGGGCCCTACGCCCAGCTCCTTGTAACGACGGATGTAGGGCTGGAGCATATAAATCCCAATATTGGAGCTCGCCCCAACGCGAAGTCGAGCCTCCATAATGGAAGATCTCGCCTGCTCCTCCAGCCGGAGCAGACTTCGGGCAAAAGGCAACAAGGTTAAGGCAGCCCGGGTTGGCTCACAGCCAGAGCGCCCCCTGTGGACCAATAAAACGCCAAGTTGGTTTTCGAGTTTTTGAAGGTGCTGGGACAGTGTGGGTTGTGCGATGTCCAACTGGCGGGCTGCGGCCTGAAACCCGTTGTGGTCCAGCACCGCCACGAAACTCTTCAGCCAGACAAGATTCAGCATGGGCCGCTCTCGCGGCCACTGGGATCATTGATCGCATCACCCGGCCGCTCACCCCGAAGCACTTGCAGAATGTTCCGAGCAGCGCGTTGCTCGATAGCCAGACGCACCTGGCTGACTGCCGATCCGATGTGAGCAGTAAACAGCGTGTTGGGGTGGGCCCTGAGCCCCTGGGCGATCTCCCTCGGACGATCTTCTCTCGCCCAATCTTCCATCTCAAACACATCAGCGGCGTACCCCCCCAACTGACCGGATTGAAGCGCTTGCAGAACACTACCCTCATCCACCACAGATCCACGGCAGGGATTGATAAGGAATGCGCCCGGTTTCATTCCTGTTAGCGTTTCGCGATTAATGGTGTGGAGGGTTTGCTCATTGAGCGCCAGTGCCAGGATCACAATATCTGACTGGGCCAGCAGCATCTTGAGGGGAGTATGGGACAAACCCAGTGCCTGCTCATGCTGCACGGGTAAACGTTCCGGCTGGGAATAGATTAAATCCGCTCCCCATCCGTTCAGGCGCTGCGCCACCGCTTGGCCGATGGCCCCCATACCCACAATACCAATCCGTGAGCCTTCGATCCCCTGCCCATAGAAGCGTGGTGTCCAGCCAGTAAATTCACCGGATCGAACGAAGTGGTCCGCCGCCTTGACTTGTCGGGTGAGACTGATCGTCAGCCCGACCGTTAGCTCTGCAGTAGGCACGGTTAGCAAATCCGGTACAAATGTCAGCCAAACCCCATGACGCGTGCAGGCATCCACATCAAAGTTGTCATAGCCTTTCAGGGCTGCACCAATCACCTTCAAGCGCGGACACCCCTGTAGGAAGTCCACTCCAACTCGGTCTGGCATGAACGCCATCATCGCATCAGCGTCTGCAACGCGCGCAGCCACTTCCTCCTGGGGCAACGTGGCGCCGGATTGGTTGGTGACCAGCTCGCAATCTTGGGCAAGTTCATCCAGAACACTGTCATGGACCTTATGGGTTATCACAACCTTGGGTTTCATCGACGCTCCTTATTTGAATTTCTTACGAAGGCGGCCACTGAGACTGTCCACGACGGTGACCATCAACAAGATGACAATGAGAATGGCGCTGACTTCCTGATACTGCATGATTCTCAGCGAGCCCATCAATTCGAAGCCAATACCACCGGCACCCACCATGCCCATTACGGTCGAGGCACGGAAATTGTATTCCCAGCGATAAATGGACACGTCCGCGAACTGAGGAAGTACTTGTGGCAGCACGGCGTGATAGAGCACCTGCAAGCGAGTAGCGCCGGCAGCATCGGCCGCTTCCACTGGCGCCTCATCTACATGCTCAATCGCTTCGGCAAAAAACTTTCCAACCATGCCAATGGAGTGAAGACCGAGCGCCAGTACGCCAGGCAACGCCCCAAAACCAACAGCAGCCACGAAGATGATGCCCATGATTAGTTCCGGGACTGAACGCAAACCGTTTAAAAGGGTTCGAGTTACTTGGAACACCACCGGATGTGGAGAGGTGTTGCGCGCAGCCAGGAATGCCAGTGGCACAGACAAGGTTACTGCAATGGCAGTACCGGCAATGCTCATCGCAAGCGTGTCGATTAACGGCGACACCCAGCTGGCCACATTGGTGAAGTCAGGTGGAAGAGATTCGCCAATGAGTGTGCCTATGGCTGGCACGCCATTGGCAAGTGTATTGAAATTGAGCAGCCCTACGTACCAACTTGCGACAAAAATGATGAGCAGCACTAACAGCGACTGTCCGAGTTTTTTCCGCCAGCCTTTCGCGTGCTCATCCAGCACGGAGGCCGACGGGGCCGGCGACAGAGTCGCCGGTTCCGTCGTTGTATAGCTCATGGGGCACTCCTCACATTTTTGCGAAATCAAGATTGAGCAGGCCACCCATAGCGCGGATGACATCGTAATCTTCGTCGGTAATTGCCGCGAATCCCTCAGCCTTCAGGTTGTCGAGAATCTCCGGGTCATCGATCTGCAGAAAGGCTTTCTGAATGTTGCTCTTCAGCTCAGGGGCCAGGTTCGAACGCAGGGCCCAGGGGTATTGAGGAAAGTCACCGCTGTAGCCCAGCACCTTGACCTTGCTCCGATCAATCAAGCCGCGGTCCATCACATGCTCGAAGATAACTTCGGACAACCCTCCGGCGTCGGCATTGCCATTGGCGACGTTAACCGCAACAGCGTCATGGCTACCGACGAAATGAGCCTCATAGTCCTTTCCGGCTTCGAGCTCTGCCTTCTCAAGGAGTACGGTCTTGGGGATCAGGTGGCTGGAAGTGGATGCGCGGTCACCGTAGGCCATTTTCTTGCCTTTGATATCCGCGAAGGAGCCAACGCCAGAGTCTGCATTGGCAATAATGATGGAGCGATAAGTCGGCTTCCCGTCTACCACCATGGCGGCAAAGGGTTCAATGTCACTCTTACTCTTGGCCATCACATAGGACAACGGACCAAAGTAAGCCAGGTCAATTCGGCCAAAACGCATGGCTTCGATCATGGAGGAGTAATCGGTGGTAACAATCAGTTCTACTTCCTTACCAAGAGTGGTTTCCAGGTAATCCTTCAAAGGTTGGTTTCGCTTGATCAGTTCTGACGCGTTCTCATCCGGCAGCAAGGCAACTTTCAAAAGATCAGGGTCTGTATCTGCGGCATGGGCTGACCAATGGATGCCGAGCATCATTATCAGAGCCAGCAAAGAGTGAATCATTGTCTTCATTGTGCTATCTCCAGTACGTCTGTCGTTATCAGGGTGGTCTTAGGTTTATGGATGGCTGGTTTGCCTTCCGCAGCTACCACGCTGGGTGAACGGTGGTAAATCTCGTCCAGGTGTTTCGATTTCAGGTTTTCAGGAGCATCGTCAAAAACGATATGAGCGTTCGAAAGGCCGATGATCCGGTCTGCAAAACGCTGGGCGTATTCCAATTGGTGCAAGGAAATAACCGCGGTGATTCCATCTTCCTGACAAATATCGCGCAGTAGGCCGAGTACCTTTTCAGAAGTGGCCGGATCCAGGCTGGCAACGGGCTCATCGGCAAGAATCATGGATGGTTGCTGCACCAATGCTCTGGCGATTCCAACCCGCTGCTGCTGGCCGCCGGACAACTGATCTACTCGGGAAAGCGCTTTGTCAGCCAGACCTACGCGGTCGAGGCATTGCAGAGCCAACTCCAGGTCCTGCCGGGGCAGGGGAAGCAGGCTTCGCCAAGTACCGTGATACGCAAGTCTGCCTGTCAGCACATTCTGTAACGCGGTGTATCGTTCGATCAGCTGGTGATGCTGGAACACCATGGCGGTGCGGCTGCGGTGCTGTCGCAGGATTCTACGGTTGGTCAGTTCACCAAACTCGCCAGACACAACCTTCCCGGTTGTGGGCTTAACCAGGTGATTCAGTGAACGAAGCAGAGTGGATTTACCCGCGCCTGAAAGTCCCAGTAGCACGGTGAATTCGCCCTTGTGAAAGTGAACGTTGGTGGGTTTGAGCGCGAGGACGTTTCCCGGGTAGGTTACGCCCATACTCTCGACTCGAAGCATCACATTGGTTGATTGAGTTGGGGCCACAGGATCACCTTTTGCAATAAATAAGCTCGCCGTATTGCGAGTTACAATTGAACGGTAAAGCTGAGGGATGACACTGTCGTGTCACTGACGTGACAGGTTGATGAAGTGCTTTTGGTTCGCAAGGATTTTCCGAAGGGCTCTGTGAAATACATGGAGCTCAGCCAAAGTGGAACGAGCCACCCAGGAGCTTAAGCAACAAAAATTGCGTTCCACCGTCAGTCGGCGAATCTCACGGTACAGTTCGTCCGTGCTGAGTTCATCGAATTGCTTACCGACTATTGCGTATTCCGGCGAACGTGACCGGTCATTCCGGGGATCGTGACCGATTTGCACACGGCCATCACGCTGGAGTCGATTTTGTACTCTGAGCGGTCACGATGGGTCAACAGATTCCGTCTTTTGTGTTTTTGCTTTTCGCAGTGATTCCCCCTTCAGATTGAGCCGGTGAGCGCCGTGCAGGAGCCGGTCCAGGATGGCGTCGGCGAGCGTGGCGGAGCCGATGTAATCGTGCCAATGCTCCGTGGGTAACTGGCTGGCAATGAGAGTTGAACCCCTGCCGTGCCGGTCTTCGATCACTTCCATCAGGTCCTGTCGCTGTTGCGCGGTTACCTTCTGCATGCCCCAGTCATCCAGGATCAGCAGGTCGGTTTTTAGCAACTGGTTCATCAGCCGGGCATAGCTGCCATCGCCATGGGCGATGCGTAGTTGTTCGAACAGACGCGGTACCCGCAGGTAGCGAACTGAGAGGCCTTGCCGGCAGGCCTGGTTGCCCAGGGCGCATGCCAGCCAGGTCTTACCGCACCCGGTGGGCCCGGTGATGCACAGGTTCAGGGATTGGCGGATCCAGTCACAGCTGGCCAGTCCGGCCATGCGGGAGCGCTCCAGCCCTCTCGGGTGATGGTAGTCGATATCTTCAATGCAGGCCGGCACACGCAACCGGGCGGCCTTGAGCAGCCGCTCCAGTCGCCGGTTTTCGCGGTGCAGCACTTCGCGATCTACCAGCAGGGCAAGACGCTCCTCGAACGCCAGGTCGTGGGTGTCAGGCTGCGCCCGCTGTTGTTCCAGGGCATCGCACATGCCGGTCAGCTTGAGCTGGCGCAGGGTGTCGAGAGTGTTTTGAGTCAACATCAGTGTCTCCGGGATCAGTGGTAGTAGTGGGGGCCACGAACGTTGGTGTGAACGGGCAGATCGGCCAGTTCCGGTTCTTCCTCGGTCAGTGTCAGGGGAAGCTGATCCAGGCCCTGCTTCAGGATCGAGGTGATGCTCTGGTAGCTGGCCGAGTTGATGGACAGCGCCCGGGCACAGGCTTGCTCCAGCCGGTCACGGCTGTAACGTCGACTCAGGTTCAACAGCCCCAGGCAGGCCCGGTAGCCATGTTCGGGATGGGGGCGATCCTTGAGCTGTCGCTGCACCACGTCGAGCGTGGCGGGGCCGATGTCCGCGGCCCAGTTCAGGAACCGTCCGGGAGACCAGTTCTGATGGGCCTGGTGGGATTTGGGCATGTGCTCGGTCAGGGTGACGAAGCGGCTCTTGCCGTGGCGGGGATGCAACGCCACCCGCTGGCCCTTGTGCATGACTTCCACGGCGGTGTCGGTCACCCGTACATCCAGCTTCACGCCCACGAGAGCGTGAGGCACGCTGTACAGCCGTTTGTCGATCTCAATGTGGTAGTCGATGCCCGGTCGTGCCTTACGCCACTCGGCATAAACGTAGGGCGTTGCCGGCAGTGGCTTCAGTGCGGGTCGGTCCAGCGTTTCGAACAGACTCTGGCGGCTCTCGGAACGCCCCTGGAACCGGCGCTGGTTCAGCGCCGGTAGCAGTCCGGCGATGGCTGCGTTCAGCTCGGCCAGTGAGAAGAACGTTCGGTGCCGCAACCGGGCCAGGATCCAGCGTTCAACCAGCAGCACAGCGGCTTCGGCCTTCGCTTTGTCCTTGGGCTTGTAGGGGCGTGCCGGTAAGACTGCCGTCTGGTAATGGGCGGCCAGTTCCGCATAGGTCTCGTTGATCTGGGGCGTGTATCGGTCTGCCTTGGTGACCGCTGCCTTGAGATTGTCCGGAACCAG
>PYVH01000010.1 GCA_003030785.1 Marinobacter sp. B9-2
ACGTCCGCAATTGTACCCAGTTGACCTTTACGTCCCGGAAGTCGTTTCAGGCCAGCAGAAAAAGTTGGGAAACCAGGGTTTCCAGGGGATCGTTCTTCGCCCATCTTATCGGCTCGGTCAGTGTCACCGACTGCCAGTGGGGCGTTGACTGCTCCAACACCTGTCGGAAGCGAATGGCGAAGCCACGTCCAGCGCCTTCGTAGCCATGGACCGTGGTTGAGAACGCCACCCTGGGCCAGCCCAGTAGCACTGACTTCAGCAGGGGTGCCGGAATGGCAGCAGCCTCGTCCACCAGGACCACCTCCGCTTCCGGGCGCGAGGCCAGTAACTCACGAACCGGCACAAACTTAAGACGCCCTCCCGACCGGCTTGTCAGCGTCCCGGCGCTCACCTCACCCAGCTGATCCGCCAGAGCTTCGCGGGCATGGCGAAACAGGGTATCGACATTCTGTTGCGATGGCGCAGTAACAACGATTTCCTGCCTGCCTTTCTCCAGTAGTTCCGCTGCCGCCATACCCAGAGCGGCGGACTTGCCCCGGCCCCGGTCTGCCGTGACAACCAGCGGCCGGCGTCTTCGGCCGAGACCAAACCAGACCAGGCGCTGGATCAATTGCTCCTGATCACGGGTTGTTCCGATCCGGAAGCTTTGCTCCGGTATGGGGGGCATGGCCGGCAAGGGCGATTTAGCGCTGCCGGTGGATATGCGAATCACGGCTTCATGGTCGGCGAGAATGCCGGCCATGCGCGCCGCAAAGGGATGTTCCCCGTCATGGTCCAGACCGGTTCTCGGATAATCCGGGTCAGCAAACCGGTGCCACTCAGCCAGCGGTGGCATCAACCAGAACAGCAGGCCGCCGGCGGTCAATGCCCCTGAGAGCGCCGCGAAGGCATCCGGTGGGTTTCCCTGCCAGCCATCCCAGATAATCACGGAAACTTCACGGCCGAGCCATCGCCGGGCGTCTGAGACCGCAATGGGGGTCAGCCGCGGATCGGGGCTCTGGTCTGCCGGTCCGGTCCAGAGGCCGGTGTGGAGTTCGAGCTCCGGTAACAGGCCAGAGAGCCACTGGAGGTTGTTTTCCCGATCGCCCTCAAGCAGGACCAGCCGGCGTTCGCCGTTGGCGGCAAGACTGGTCTGCAGGGCTCGCCAGTCCGTCATATCCGGCTTGGCGTCGGGTCCGGGCTGGCGCATCAGCTGAGGTCGGCACCGTGGGCTTTGAGGTCGTCGAGGGCGCACTTTTCCAGGGCCGCCTGGTGGGTGGCACGCAGGCGCACCCGGGGCGCGCTGCCGGCTTCAAACGCTTCCTGCCAGCGGGCGGCGCACAGGCACCAGCTGTCGCCAGGCTTCAGTCCCTCAAAGCCAAATTCGGGCCTGGGGGTGCTGAGGTCGTTGCCCTGGGCTTTGGAGAATTCGAGGAATTCGGCAGTGACTACCGCGCAGACGGCGTGCAGACCAAAGTCATCGGGGCCTACATTGCAGCAGCCATCGCGGTAGAAGCCGGTAATCGGGTCTTTGCCGCAGGTTTCCAGTTTTTCGCCCAGTACGTTTACTGATTCTGCTATTTCCATTTTTCCAGACCTTCAAGTTTCGGGGGCAGTAAGTTGGGATAAGCCTTTCCAAAACACGCTCCTTGCGGCACATCCATGTGGCGCTTGGGCTCCGCCATCCATGGCTCCGCACAGTTTTGGAAAGGCTTATCCCAACTCACTGTCGTACCTGTGAGTTATAGTCCAACGGCCATAATGAGGACTTTCAATTATGCGGCAGCGGTATCCGCTCTACCAGCAGGCCGTTACAATACCGGCCATGCCGACCGAACCCCAAATTTCTGATACCACCAACCTTCCGGATTACCTCACCGATGAACAGCGGGCGATTATTACCGCCGGCTATGAGCATTCGGTGATTACCGCCGTGGCAGGCAGTGGCAAGACGTCGACGCTTGCGTGGCGGATTCGGTACCTGCTGGAACAGGGGCATGATCCGGACCGGATGCTGGTGTTGATGTTCAACCGCAGCGCCCGGGTGGATTTCGAGCGCAAGCTGCAGGAGGTGTGTGCTCAGAGTGGGTTGGCGTTGCCGGAGATCCGGACCTATCACGCCATGGGCTTGCGGCTGTACAAACGGTTTGTGCGGGAGGGCTATCTGCCGGGGTTTTCAGACAAGATTCTGACCGAGCAGGAGATCAGTTTTCAGGCCTGGCAGTTAACCCGGCGGCTGGCGCCGGAGGATCTGGCGGATGAGATACGGCGCAACAAGAAGGATTTTGTCGAGACGGCGACGGGGTTTATTGATCTGGTAAAGACAACACTGTCACCGGCGGAGATCGTGTTTGAGGAGTTGGGGTATTCGGACAAGCACAAGTACCTCATTGATCTGTTCCACAGCTTTGAGCAGTGGCGTAAAAGCCAGGGTCGGATCAGTTATGCCGATATGCTGTATGAGCCCGTGATGGCGATTCACCAGAACTCTCCGTTGCAGCGGCTGGTGGGCAACAAGATGGATCTGATTCTGGTGGATGAGTACCAGGACACCAATGAGATCCAGCATCTGCTATTGCGATACGTGGCCGGAGACCGGGCCCGGGTGACGGTGGTCGGGGACCCGGACCAGACGATCTATGAGTTCCGTGGCGCGAAGCCCGAGTTTATCCTCAAGCGGTTCAGCGATGAGTTCGAAAGCCCGCTGGAGCAGACCCTCAGTTACACCTTCCGCTACGGCCATCGGGTGGCGTTGCTGGCAAACCATCTGATCTGCCACAACACCGGACGCAAGGATGTGCTTTGTCATTCCCACCCTTCGACGCCCGGCACGGAGATCACCCTGCATCGGGCGGAGAGCGATGCCGATACGGTATTGCAGGTTCTTCAGGGCCAGTCGGAACCGGCTCGAGCCGGAACGGCGATCCTGTTCCGGGTCTGGAGCCAGAGTGTCCCCATCGAGCTGAAATTGCTGGCCAGGCAGATTCCCTACCGGATTGATGCCGGCAAGGGCGCCCTGTTCAGCCGGGAGGTGCAGGCGATCACCGCGTTGCTGATGGTGGTGACCGGCAAGCTTGAAAATCTGCCGGACGAGGATCGGCTGGAACTGGCACGACAGTTGTTGCGTTTCCCCCACGTTGGCTTGAAAGAGCCCGAACTGGAGCAACTGGCGCGGTTCCTCGCCGGGTTTTCCGGCGGCTGGCACGAGCGGTTGCTGGCCATGGATTTTGACGCCCTGGCACCCATGGCGGCCCGCAAGTTGCGCAAGCTGGGCGAGGTGCTTGCTCAACTTCGCAGCTATGGGGGTCCGGTGGCCGGATTGATCAGTGTCTATGCCGAACATACAGACCTCTACGAAGGCATCCGGAGCCTGGCCCTGACCCACGAGAGCGCCGAGGAGCGGATTGATACCGTGCAGGGCTTTCGGCAATACCTGAAAAGCCTGGATGTCACCGCCGAGGGTGCCCTGGAGCATCTGAAAGCCCTGAAGCAACAGGCAGGCGAAAAGCAGCAGGGGGGCGTTTTGCTCTCGACCATTCATCGCACCAAAGGCCTGGAATGGCCAACCGTGATTATTCCCGGCCTGCAGGAGAAATACCTGCCCTACAGCCCGCGGCCCCAGGACGATGCCCGAGGGTTTCTGGAGAGCGAACGGCGGCTGCTTTATGTGGCCATGACGCGAACCCGCCAGCAGCTGCATCTGATAACCCGCCCTGCCAGCAAGCAACCGCATCTGGACGGCGATCTGGGCCCGAGCCGGTTTGTGGAGGAATTCTGCTTCTCCCTGGCCGAGGAGTTCGGGCGCTGGCTGGATGAACGAATCCCGGCCGAGACTTCAACCATCCGCTTGACCGCGCCCCTCACGCCGGTCAGCCAGCGCTATGCCGACCGGGAGAGCGTCACTCTGGAAGGCCAGGCGGCAACATCTGCAAATTCGATGGAACCGCTCTGGCATCAGAAGCGTCTTAGCCACGCTATTTTCGGCCCCGGCTCGGTAGTTTCCGAGGATGAAAGCTCGTTCGAAGTACACTTCGACAACGGCGAAATTCTCAATTTCAGTAAGAAGAGCGCGCACCTGTACTTTACAGCTCTGGCCTGAAACGACTTCCGGGACGTAAAGGTCAACTGGGTACAATTGCGGACGTAACAATCCGTATCATTTTTTTGTCTTTTTTGGCTTACTAGCCTAAATTCCGGGTATACAAGCACTTTTCATGAAGAAGTGCGGTACCACAACGACAATGAACAGGAGGTTCTGCATGAACGTCATGCGTCCGATTTCCGCGGCTGTCCTGGCCGCCACTCTGGCAACCCCGGCCATCGCCGACCGTCAGGAAACCGTCTATATCAACCCGTTTGCCGGCTTCCAGCTGTTTGATGACAAGCGCGATCTGAGCGAAACCGGCACCTTCGGGGTTGGCGTGGAATACCGCTTCCGCCCCCACTGGTCAGTTGAGGCGCTGTACTCACGTGCCGATGCTGATCGCAAATACGTGGCAGGTGAATCCGAATTTGACGAAGTCAGGGTCGATGGCACCTATTACTTTGCGGGTCCGGACGAGGCCTGGAACCCGTACGTGTCTCTGGGCGCCGGCCATGCAGATTTTGGTTCGGACAATAGCGGCGTGCGGACCGCTGGCAGCAATCATGACGAAACCCGGGTGAACGTGGGTACCGGCTTCCGCTACAACATCAGCGACGCCGTATCACTGCGCGGCGACCTCCGTGAGTTCCACGGCATTGACGAAAGCACCTTCGATACCCAGGTTTCTCTCGGTATCAGCTTCGCCTTTACCCGGACCATTGCCCAGGCAGCGCCTGAGCCCGCAGATTCTGACGCGGACGGTGTTCCCGATTCCCGGGATCAGTGCCCCGGCACTCCTGCAGGCGCAACAGTTGACAGCGATGGCTGCGAACCGGATTCGGATCGCGACGGCGTTGCTGACAGCCGCGATCAGTGCCCCAATACTCCACGGGGCGCGGAAGTTGACAGCCGTGGCTGTGAACTGGACAGCGATAACGATGGCGTGGTCAACAGCCAGGATCTGTGCCCGAACACCACCGCCGGCGCAGAAGTGGATGACACCGGCTGTGAGGGTGTAACGGAAACCATCCAGACCTTCGCCATCGAAGTGCAGTTCCCGACCAACAGCTCTGTGATCGGCAACGCCTACGACAGCGAAATCAGTCGGGTTGCTGACTTCATGCAGGAAAACCCGGAAACCATCGTTGAGATTGCCGGTCACTCCGACAGCCGCGGTGACGCCGACTACAATCAGTTCCTGTCCCAGCGTCGCGCCGAGGCGGTTGCTGGTCGTCTGACCGGCCCCCTGGGAATTGATCCATCACGGGTGGAAGCCGTAGGTTACGGTGAAGAGCAGCCGATTGCGTCCAACAACACAGCAGACGGTCGTGCTGCCAACCGCCGTGTTGAAGCGCGCATTCAGGTTCGCCGTTAAGTAACGGACGCTACCTGAGTGGATTGAAAAGGCGCCTACGGGCGCCTTTTCTGTTTCTGGAAACACGCGAGGAACCGATGCTCAGAGCCATTGCCGTGATCTTTACCCTCTCAGTTCTGGCGGTGCCGGCCCAGGCCCAGGTTTTTCGCTGCGAACAAAACGGCAATACGGTGTTCTCCGACCAGCCCTGCGGGGAGAATGCCGAATCGATTGAGTTACGGGATAACCGCATTGGCGGCAGCTTTGATCAAAACCTGCCGGCGCAAGAGGCACCTGATCCCGGGGAACAGGCCGAAGAGTCAGAACCCGAGGAAGAGGCCGGCACCTGCCGGTTTATCAATTCCACCGATCTTCGCCGTTATCTGGTTCGGGAGCAGGTGGTCCGGGGCATGACCCGGGAGCATGTTCGCCGGGCCTTCGGCAATCCGCCTGAAACCTACACCAGCCCGCAGGAAGTCTGGATCTACCAGACCCGCTATTACGGCGCGCTGTATGAGCTGACCTATGTGTATTTCAGGGATGGCTGTGTTGAACGGGTAGAGTATCGGGAACCCTGACCGCATCGAGTAGCAGATTACGGGGCGTCAGTGACCGGTTGCAGAACTGACCGAGACGTACCCGGTAGCCTTGCTCCTCCAGATAGATCGCGTAATCGAGCACCATCCAGAGTTCCAGCGGGCGTCGGAACAGGTGCCTCACCAGCTCATGGCGGCGAACTTCCGCCAGCCGACGCTCACCAAATGCCAGCCATGCATCGAAGTCCACGCTGCCCGGTAATTCGAGGTGTTTTTTCGCCGCCGCCCATCGGCAAAAGGCCGGAAAGCCTTCGTTCAGCAGCCGGGCAGGATGTGAGGGCACTGGCAGGTATTCGTCATGCCCTCGCAGGAATCGCTGCAGACCATCGAACCCGAGGCGCCACTGACTGATACGCCGGGTCTGCTCACGCACTCGTGAAGGCGCTGTTACCGTTTCCTGCACCGCCAGCCGCAAGTCGTTTCGGCCCGGTTCCAAGGCCTTTTGATAGCCCGACGCCCGTCTGGAAAGAGGCCGGTAAATTGTCTGCTCGGTCAGGTGGTAGCAGCAAGGTGAAATACTCAGCCTCGGCAACCCGGCCTCGCTACCCCGCTTCAAAAGCTGTCTATGCAGGTCGCCGCAGGCATGGAGCGCAACGCCGTGGTGACTGTCGGGGAGCGCCAGATCCGCCGCCATGACATCCTGGCAGCCGATCGACACCGGATCCCCGAAGTGCTGGGCCAGACGGTTGCCATCACGCACCAGTTCCGAATTCCACTCGAGACCCTGTATCTCACCAGGGCAAATCGGCGCCAGCGTCCGGGACAGATGACCCTTGCCGCAACACCAATCCAGGGCAGAGTGTTCCAGTGGCACCAGTGCGGCGGCAAAGGCACCCGACTGCAGTCGCTTCCGGCCGGGCATATCCGTGGCCCGGATTTCCGGCAGGGTCGCCTCCGATGCTTTCTCGGCTGACGGCAGAAGCTGCGGCAGCTGCACCATGTCGGCATAAGCTTCCAGGGACGGCAGCCACCGGGATGCCCGGGCCGCCAGTTCAACAGGGGCGTCATCCAGATGCTGGCATTCGGCATCCGTTAGCTCCGCCAGCATTGTGGTCAGCTGCGGATAAGCTTTTGCCCAGGCCGGTTCCGGGGTCATGAACGGCGCCGGTTGCCAGAAATCCCGGTGCTGCACCAGCCAGTCGTTCAGCTGCTGCCATCGCTGGTAAAAAGATTCCGCGCCGTGGTGTAAACTCGCCGCCGGAGGTAACGTCATGCAACTGGCCTTTGTACTTGTTGAACCCAAGGTTCCGGAAAATGTCGGAGCGGCCGCCCGAGCCCTGTGCACCATGGGTTTCGGCGAGCTCTGGCTGGTCAACTCGGATCTGCACACCCGCCCCGAGGCCCACTGGCTGGCCCATGGCAGCGACCACATCCTGGACAATGCGCGCATTTTCCCCGATCTGGAAGCGGTAAGAAACTCCGTAGACCTGCTGATGGGCACCTCCGCCAAGACGCGGCATCAGCGCCAGGATTGGCACACGCCCTCAGGCTTGCGGGAAGTGTTGGCTACCAAGGGCTCATCTGTGGCCACGGCCGCCCTGGTATTCGGGCGTGAAGACCGGGGCTTATCGAACGATGAACTTGCGTTGTGCGATCTGCTGACGGGCATTCCCATGAAAGTCGCCTACCCTTCCCTGAACCTTGCCCAGTCGGTGATGCTCTATGCCTGGGAAATGTCCGGGCTCTCGGAAGCTATGGATAACGAATCTGAGGCTGCCGATGAAAACCGTCTTGGCGCGCTCCGCAGTCGGCTCGAAACCCTGCTACCGGAGCTAGACACACCGCCTGAGGGGAAGCTGTCCCAGTGGGTTTTCGAGCGGCTGCCATTGTTGTCTGACCGGGATATCGGGTTTGTTCATACGCTGTGCTCGAACATTGAGCGTAAGCTTGGCTCTCAGGCGCGCTCGGCTTCTGAGAAGGAGCCGAACGGATAAGCCCTCCCGGGATACGCTGTGAATACGTCCATGTACGCTCGACGAAAACATCCATGTTTTCGACGATCCCGGGAGGGCTCATCCGTCCTGCTCCCGGGCCTTTTGCGCGCAATGATTTGTTGAGACTACTCCTGGAATCTTCCTGGGCGGAAGGCATCCAGACAGATGGCGGGTTGTTCACCTTCAATTACCTGGGCGATGACATCGGCACTACCGGCGGACAGGGTCCAGCCAAAGGTGCCGTGGCCGGTGTTGAGGTAGAGATTGTCCCGCGGACCTCGCCCGATAATCGCCGGGCCGTCCGGGGTCATGGGGCGGAAACCGGTCCAGGTCTCGGCGGCATCAAGATCCGCACAACCCGGGAACCGGGACTCCACCGACTTTCTGATCGTTGCCAGTCGGGCTTCTGGAATATCCCGGTTGAAATCCGCCAGCTCGACAAAACCCGTGGCCCGCAAGCGATTTCCCAAACGGGTAGCGACGACCTTGTAGTTGTCGTCATGGATGGTGGAGTTCGGGCCTCGCTCTGAATCTTTCATGGGAACCGTCAGGCTGTAGCCTTTCACCGGATAAATGGGCAGTTCCAGGCCCATAGGCTGAACCAGATGGTTGGACCAGCAACCGGCGCTGATCACGAAGGCATCCGCCTCCAGGGTTTCCATGACGCCATCGCTGGTTGTGACGGAAATGGCGCTAACCTTGTGGTCATCGGCAATCAGCTTTTCGGCTTCCACGTTGTAGCGAACCACCACTCCCCTGGCTTCGCAGGCCTTCGCCAGCTCCCGGGAGAACTGGTGACAATCGCCGGTGCCGTCGGTGTCGTAGCTCAGGGCGCCATAGAGCGGTCCGTTGCCGATCATGCCGGGTTCGGCCTCGCGTACCTCTTCCGGTGTGAGTAAACGGGAAGAAATCCCGAGTTCGTTAAGAAGTTCATGGGTTGTCCGGTAGCCTTCCAGTGCCTCCGGGGTGCTGGCCAGGTGCAGCAGGCCCTGATGGTCGCCATCGAAGGACAGATCAAGCTCCTTTTCCAGAGCCAGGAACCGTTCCCGGCTATGGATGCCCAGGCGCAACATGGCGCGGCGATTCAATCCGAACAGGCCCGGGGACCAGGCGTAACGGAGGGTGGCGAACATGAATTTCAGCGTTTCCACAGACGGCGGAAACCGCAGTTTCAACGGGCCATCCTGTTTGAGGATCCAGGGTATGGCCTTGAACACAATCGAGGGATCGGCCCAGGGGTAGACCACGCCATAGGATCGCTGGGCCGCGTTGGCCTTGCTGGTCTCGTTCCCGGCAATTGCGTGGCGCTCCAGCACAGTCACCTGGTGGCCCCGGCGATTCAGCTCGTAGGCCGTGGTCATTCCCACCACGCCGCCACCGACTACAACAATGTGCATGCATTCCTCCGCTGTGTTTATTTCACGCCATTTTTTGCCAACAGGCGTCGGTATTCTTTCAAGACGTTCTCATCTTCTTTCGGGTAGTTCGGCGCCAGTTGCTGAAGCTGTTCCGCCAGCACTGCCGCAACAATGGCACGGGCCTGGGGTTTCCGGTCACCCGGAACAATGAACCAGGGCGCCTGCTCTGTGTGAGTCGCGGCCAGTGCTTCCTCCGCAAAAGACTCGTATTGGCGGCGCTTCTCCCAGCCGTCAATATCCGATCTATCAAACTTCCAGCGCTTACGCGGTTTGTCCAGGCGTTTCAGGAGGCGCTGACGATGCTCGTCTTCCGACAGGTTGAGCCAGATCTTGATGACCGTAGTGCCTTCTTCCACCAGATGGTTCTCAAAATTCCGGATCGAGCGGTAACGGTTCTCCCAGTTATAACTGTCAGGCTCGTGGACAGGCCATACCCGCTCGGCGATCACAGCCTCATGATGGCTGCGATTGAAGGCGACCATCTCGCCAAAGCCAGGCAGAAAGGGCGTGACCCGCCAGAGAAAATCATGGCGGGTTTCGGCGCCCTTGGGCCGGCTGAACGACCAGGCATGGAAGCCGGCGGGGTCTGCAAAGGTCGCCAGGGTTCGGATCAGGCTGTCCTTGCCGCTGGTATCCGGGCCGTGGGTGACCAGTAAAACCGCCCTGGACTGATTCGCCCAGAGCCGGCGCTGATATTCGCCGATCTGTTCCAGACTGGCCTCAAGTCCGGGCAACTCCGTTTCATCGCTGTCCAGCAATGTCGGGTAATCCCGGAACCTGGGCTTTCCGGGGTCGAAAAGAAAAGAACTGGCAAACGCCGACAACTTCATCAGAGTGCTCCGTGCAACTCCCTATGGAGGTAATACAGGTCAACAATCGAACAAGCTGGTAAACTTGTGAGCCTGAATTCACAGAATAGCAGCCTGCCGCAGGTTGCGATGGAGTGTAGTACCCGGCAATGAGTAAAAAACGTCGCGAGATTCCCGTATTCGATCACCCGATCATTGAAACCCACTGTCACCTGGATTACCTCAAGGACCGCCCGCTCGAGGAAACCCTGGAACAGGCACAAGGGGTCAATATCGAGAAAGTGATCACCATTGCGGTGTCCCCGGACAACCTTGCCAGAGTCCGCGAACTCAGCCATGTGGCGCCCTGGGTTTACGGTACTCAGGGAATACACCCCCACGATGCCGAAAGCTATTCCGACGAAGTGGAAGCGGAAATTCGCGCCCACGCCCGGGATGAGAAGATCGTTGCCGTGGGCGAGATCGGCCTGGACTATTTTTACGACAACGCCGACCGGGACGTGCAGCGCGAGGTGTTTCGGCGCCAGTTGCAGATCGCCTGTGACACGGACAGGCCCGTGGTTATCCATAGCCGCGAAGCGGATGAGGACACCATTGCCATCCTCGGTGAGTTTGAGGATACCCTCAAGCGCCGTGGGGTGATCCACAGCTTCACGTCCGGCCCGGGGCTTGCCCGGTATGCCCTGGATCAGGGTTGGTGCCTGGGCTTCAATGGCATCACCACGTTCAATAAGGCCGAGAATGTACGGGATATCGTGCGTATGGCGCCGATTGAGCAGATCCTGCTGGAAACTGATTCACCCTTCCTGACCCCGGTACCCTACCGCGGGAAGGAAAACGCACCGTTTTACCTCCCCTTTATCGCAGAGAAAATCGCTGAGGTGAAAGAATTGCCTCTGGATGAGGTTATTGGCAAGACTTATCAGAACAGCCTGAGGACGTTCTTCCCCGGCGAATGATCAAACGCGTCCCCATCTCCGCACTCAAGGTCGGCATGTACATAACCGACCTGAACAACGACTGGATTCCCCACAACACCCAGCGCAAACGCGGTGTTATCAAAAAAGAGGAAACCATCGAGAAAATCCGTCGGATGGGCGTGCAATTCGTTTATATCGATGCCTCCAAGGGGCTCGACACCCAGGACTCTGAAACGGCCGCCGAAGTGGATCGCCGGAACGAATCGGCCCTGCAAAAGGCGGGGGAACTGACGCCGGGCCTGCGGCCCTATGTCCCGCTTGCCGAAGAAATGGTCATTGCCCAGCAGGTCCACAGCCAGGCTCAGGGGCTAGTCGGCGAGTTCATGAATCACGCCAAGGTTGGCGGTGCCATTGATGTGGCCCCCATCCATCAGCTGGCGGACGAACTGCAGCATTCCGTGCTCCGAAATGCCAATGCCTTGAGCTGTCTGGGACGAATCCGGGAGAAAGACAATTATCTGCTCGAGCACTCGGTCAACCTGAGTGTACTTATGTCTTTGTTCGGGAATTACCGCGGCCTGTCTTCCGATGTCTTGCACCAGACCATCGTCGGCGCCCTGCTCCACGACCTTGGCAAGATCCTCACTCCCGATGAGATACTGCACAAACCAGGTCGCCTGACCGCCGAAGAATTCGAGGTGATGAAACTTCACGCCCGGCACTCACGGGACATTCTTGCCACCACCGAGGGTATTGGGGAGCTCACCGTCATCACGGCGGCCCAGCACCATGAGCGTCTGGACGGAACCGGCTATCCGGAAGGCCTGAAGGGCGACGAGATCTCGGAGTATGGTCGCATGGTGGCGATCAGCGATGTCTACGACGCCATCACGGCAGACCGGGTCTATCACAAGGGCATGACCCCAACCCAGGGCCTGAAGAAGCTCCTGGAATGGAGCGGCAGCCATCTGGATCCGGTTCTGGTCAAACAGTTTATCCGTTGCCTTGGCCTTTACCCGGTGGGTTCTCTGGTGCTGCTGGAAAGTGGCCGACTTGGCGTCGTGGTCGAAGCCAACGAGAGCGACCAGAGACTGCCAACTGTGCGCGTTATGTACCACACCAAATTCCGTATGCCGATCACGGTGGATACCATCGATCTCGCGAAACCGGGCACCCAGGACCGTATCCTCCGGGCCGTGGATCCCGATGAGCACAAAATCGATGTCCGGAAATTCCTGCTCTGACCACCAATAGCATCCCCCTGTTACTCTGCTAAGCTCAAAGAGACCTCTTCCAGATCGATAGCTCGCACATGATCGCAACGCTTTTCCAGGTTCTCGGCGGCCTTGCCCTGTTTCTTCTGGCCATGGAGATGATGACCGACGGATTGAAAAGTGCTGCCGGGCATCATTTGCGCCACATGCTGGGCCACTGGACCAAGACCCCCTTGCGTGGCCTGGCGGCCGGGTTTCTCATCACTGGAATTGTTCAGCACTCAGGCGCGGTGACCGTCGCCACCATCGGTTTTGTAAACGCCGGTTTGTTAACGCTGGCCCAATCCCTGGGGGTTATTTTCGGTTCCAATATCGGCACCACCATGACCGGTTGGCTGGTGAGCCTGGTCGGTTTCGGCTTCAAGATCGAAGCCTTGGCTTTACCTCTTCTGGCTGGGGGTGTCGGCGTAAAGATGATCAGCCGCAATCCGAGAAACCGATCTCTGGGCCAGGCATTGGCCGGATTCGCCCTGTTTTTTCTGGGCCTTTCAATCCTGAAATCGTCTCTGGAAACACTGGCGGGCGGCCTCGACAGCAACGTTTTGATAGACGCCGGCTACGGGCTGCCCACGTTCGTTCTGATCGGCTTTCTGGCGACCGTGCTGACCCAGTCCTCCAGCGCTTCACTGGCGATCGTACTGACGGCAGCCGCAGGCGGACTGATACCCCTCAATAGTGCGGCAGCAGCGGTCATTGGCGCGAACCTCGGTTCGACATCAACAGCTGCCCTGTCTGCGCTCAAAGCAACCGCCAACGCCCGCCGGCTGGCCGTCGGCCACATCCTGTTCAACGCTGTCACTGGTCTTATTGCCCTGCTCGTTCTGCCCATTATGCTCTGGGTGGTGGCATTGCTTGCAGACTGGCTGGCACTGGATGCCAACGTGGCGGTGTCCCTGGCCCTTTTCCATACCCTGTTCAATGTCCTCGGGGCATTCATCATGCTGCCCTTTACACCGCAATTCGCACGTTTTCTGGGGCGGCTGTTCCGTAGCAAGGAAGAAGACAACGCCGAGCCCAGATTTCTGGATAACACCCTGGTAACCACACCGGAACTGGCCATCGGCGCTGTCGACCAGGAAATGAAACGGCTGATCGGACTCACTCGGGGGCTTTTAAGGGTATGCCTCGACCGCGAGGATCTTCAGCCAACTCAGATTCGCCCCAAGTCCGAGGCCTGTCGCAACCTCAATGATGCAATCACCGATTACATCTCGAAGCTGCGGGCCGAAAAGATGCACCCGAACACAGTAGATGCCCTCACCGAGACCATACGAACCTGTCGTTACCTGACCGAGGCGCAAGGGTTGGCGCCTGCCCTGCTCCAGCTGCATGAAACAAGAAAGCTTGGCCAACTGACTCCGCTTGCCCGACAAATGGACGAATACACGGAGCTGTTAAGGGCTCTTCTGGAGGCTGACGAGCCCGCTCCTGCCACCTTTGCCGATACTGAGAAAACGTACCATATGCTCAAGTCGCGTATGCTTGGGATGATCGTGAGAGGTGAGTTTTCGGCCATCGCCGGGGAGCGCACCCTTGATACGCTAAGCTCTGTGCGCAGATTAACGGACCAGTGGCAAAAATCGCTGGCCTGGCAGCCGGCAACCGAGCTGCTCAATGGGGATGTTCACGCAGAAGGTTCAACGAACCGGACATAGCGGTTACGGCCCTGATGCTTGGCCTGATACATGGCCTGATCAGCCTGCCGCAACAGCTGGTCTCCATCCAGATCCCCGATTTGCGGGAACAGCGTGTAGCCGATACTGGCTGAAACCTCGACGCTGTGATCGGCGACCCAGACCGGCTCGGCCACCCGGGTCAGCAGACGCACCAGCAGACTCTCCAGGGATGCGTCATCCTGAACGTTCATGACAATGGCCGCGAATTCGTCACCCCCAAGTCGCGCCAGGGTGTCCTCTTCCCGGAGCACGGCGCGCATTCTGGTAGCTATCTCCACCAGCAACTGGTCGCCCGCCTCATGGCCGAAGGCATCATTCACCGGCTTGAACTCATCAAGATCAATGTAAACCACTGCCAACTTGCCGCTCTGCCTTTTGGTCAGGGCCATGGCCTGCTGCAACCGGTCGGCAAACAGGACCCGATTGGGCATACCGGTCAGGTCATCGTAGTGGGCCATGATCCTCAGCTTCCGTTCCTGCTCCTTGATCCGGCTGATGTCACTGAAAATACCCACAAAATGCGAGACCTCGCCATGATCGCCACGGACACTGCTGAGGGTCACCGCCAAGGCAATTGGCGCCCCGTCGTTTCGTCGGCTTGCGAACTCACCAGACCAGAAACCCTGGGCCCGGGCGCTGGCAAAAATGCCGCTTCCCTCATCCACCGGTAATGGTGGCAGACGCCCTATGGCGCGGTTCCGTGGCCGGCCTGTGATTGCCAGATATGAATCGTTGGCATCAACCACGATACCGTGGCTATTGGTAATGAAGATGGCCTCGCGGGCATACTCGAAGACGCTGGCAGCCAGGCGCTGACGCTGTTCGGCCCGCTTCCGGCGGGTAACATCGTACAGGGAGCAAAGAATCAGGCCTTCCGGTTCCCCCTCTGCATGAATGGGCGCCATGGTAGTCTCAACCCAGACCTCGGTGCCGTCCGAACGATTCAGCACCCACTCGCATTGTTCTACCTGGCCCCCGGAGACCCGGGCCAGCATGTGCGCCATTTTCTGTCGTGAAATCTGGCCGTCGGGCTGGTATTCAGGAGAAAAAACCGCCAAATCCTTGCCAACGAGGGATTCACTGGAGGTGTACCTGAGCAGATCGACGGAAGCGCAGTTGGTATCGCTGAACAAACCATCGCGAATCAGCAGAGCAGGCTGGGGCCAGCCACGAATCAGCTGGCGCAGACGCTTCTGTTCCGAGGCAAGCTGACGCCTGCTCCTGCCCAGCCACAGAGACGTCGCCAACAGCAGGGTTACCAGGATCAGAATGGTAAAGACCCAGAGCCTGTACTGATGCAGGGCATCCACCCAGGTCAACTGTGGCGCCTGATCGTAGGGCGGGACACGCAACGTTCGGGCAAGGTATTCAACCGCCTGGTAATCCGCGGGGGGCGAAAACCCGGAAATACCCGCTGCCAGAGCAACCTCGTCATCCGGCTCGATGGCAAAAACCGCGGAGGCGACCTTGCGAACAGTCCGCTCATTCACGTGGGGCAGCGCCACCAGCGGCCATTCCGGGTAAAGACGAGTTGAAACCAGGTACGGGAATCCGGCCAGCCGCTGGCGGTTGAGAACCTTCACCTTGCTGAACAGATCTGGATCAGCCTGCGCCATTTGTTCCAGAATGCTGGTGCGAATAAAACCAACATCCGAATCCCCTGAAAGCACCGAGCGGACCACCCGGTCGTGGGTGCCCAGAAAACGAATCAGGTTCACTCGCCGGATATCAATGCCGGCGTCCAGAAGCTCCAGTACCTGGGCCTGATAACCACCCAGGAAATGAACACCGGGCGAGGCGATCGTCCTGTCACCGAGATCAGCAAGGTGCGCGATGTCGGCACGGTCAGCTCTGGTAAAAATAACGCCGCCAAGACTGGTGGTTGAGGTGTCACCTGCCCGCCTGACCAGCGTTGCCAGAACGCCGGTCAGGCTACGTTCACTGCGAATCAGGAGAAAATGGCTCGGATTGGTCAGAAAGAAATCCAGCCGATTGGCTGCGATCGCCCGGCTCATATTTTCCTGGTTGAGGACCTCCAGATTTATCTGAAGCCCGGTCTCGCGGGAGAGATAATCTGTCAGGGGCTTGTAACGCTCCTGAAGGATATGGTCAGGCCGATAGGAGAAAACACCAAAGGTCAGCGCCTGGTTCGCACTGACAGCCTGGATCGCAACCAGCTCGCTGATCAGGAGCAGGACAAGGCTGATGACACACCTTCGGGCGTTCAAGAAGTCCTCCTGGGCAGGAACGAGGAATCCGACAGGTGCTGAAATTCGGGAGCTCTGGTAATCAGCCCTTCTTCTACCATAAGGCGGGACAGCGAGCGCGCCACTGTTTCCAGCCGACCCGAGGCCACCAGGTAACGCTGATTTGCTGCCAGATCCGGCAACATGACCGTCGCAAGTGCCGCCCGGACATCATTTGGCGCTATCCCCTGACGGTCTGCTATCCGATAAACGGAATCGTGCATGCTACGCACCATATGTTGCAGGCCGGCAAAGTGGGCACTCACCAGATCCAGAACCGCGCTACGGTTCCTTTCCGCGGTCTCCCGGGTCACTACCAGCAGATCGAAAATGGTTTCCGGTATATCACTGCTATCAAAAAGCCGGACCCCTCCGGAGTTCTCGATCACGGAAGCGGTGGGCTCATAGCATACCGAGGCATCCACTTCACCGCGTGACCAGGCTCCCGCGTGCTGGTCCACCGGCAAATCCACCTTTATGACCTCATCCGGACCAAGCCCTGCCACCTCAAGAATTTTCAGCAGCATAATGCCGGAGACCCCATTCAGCTCTGCAGCAATTCGCTGCCCTTTCAGGGCCGACAGGTCTGCAATCGTTGGCCTGACCATTAACACATCGGCACCTGCTGACACATCGGCCACGGCAACGACAACCAGCTCCAGGCCCCTGGACCAGAGCCGTATGGTTTCATCGAGAGTCAGCGCCGCACCATTGAGAGCCCCGGACAAAAGCCCTTCCATGGAGTCTTTTGCAGACGTACCCGGCACCAGCGCAACAGTCTCCGGCAGCCAGTTGAAATCGCCAGCGAGATAGAGCGGTTCGTAGCCAATCCAGGGGTGAATTCCGAATCTCAGAGGGCCGGAATCGCTGCAACCCGGCAATCCCGCCGCGGACAGCCCGGCTGCTATCGATAAACCAAGAAATTCACGGCGTTGCATCAGGATCCAGACCGGGCTCAAACATTAACATTTGTCAATAAATATAGTTTACTGTTTCACATACTACCCGTAAAACCGCAACTTGCATTGCACCGCGTCAATTTATCCCAAGGACAGGAACACGCCCATAAAAACCGGCGACAGGAAAGACAGCAGAAAACCGGAGGCAATTGCCACTGGCACGCAGGTCAGCCCGCCACTGCTGCGGATCACCGGCAGAGTGAAGTCCATAGCGGTAGCGCCCCCATAACCGATGGCCATTGCCGGTCGGCTGGCGATCAGCAGCGGAATAATGGCGAGTGCCACGATCTCCCTCAGCACATCGTTCAGAAACGCGACGCCGCCCCAGGCAGGTCCGAGGGCTTCGCCAATGACAATCCCGGACAGCGAGTACCAGCCGAACCCGGAGGCGACCGCCAGGGCGTCGTGCCAGGGCAGCCCCAGCCAGGGTATCAGCAGAGCCCCAGCCACCAGGGAACTGAGCGCCAGGGCAACGGCGATCCCCAGGCCCTGACGATTCATCAGGAGCTTGCGCAGTGACAGACCGGCATTGCGTAACTGGAGGCCAATCAGGAACAGGAGGAACATCAGCGCCCAGGTAGCCACTTGCTCGGCCATGGGCATGTCCGGCAGGAGGTAGTACCCGGCCAGGAGACCAGCAATTACCGCCACCAGAGGTTTCAGGCCGGCAAGGAACAGCCTTCGGTAGCCCGGGCTGACACTCCCTTCAACCCGCTCAACCGACATTGGCTGCCACCGGTGAAACAGAAAGAGGCCGATCATGTTGGCGACAAAAAGCACCAGCACCAGTGCCACAACCTGGGTTGCCATGCCGCCCAGCTGTGCCGCCAGCCCCTCCATCTGACCTAGCCCCAGGCCGAGCAACAGCAGGATAAAGTAGACCAGCCCCTCCACCGTGTAATGGATCACGGTCATGGCCCTGCGATTCTCAAGGGCGATGGCAAATCCCAGGAACAGGGGAGCAAGAATGAGCAGGGCTCCGGTCAGCATGGTGTCCTCAAAAAACAGAAGGGGTGGTTATCAGGTTAGCGGTTTGAACTGGTCGGGATCGGCTTCGGGACTCGCCTGTTCAGGCTCAGGGGTTCCGATGGTGCGGGCAAGGCGTTGGGCCGTCACGGACCACACTACATAGTCACCGGGCTTTGGGTCATAGCCTTTTCCCATCATGGTGCCGGCAACGCTTCTCAGAACCGATTCAGCGCGGGCCTGGGTTGGCCAGGGGCCCCTGCAGAACTGGCCATCAGGCCGACCCTTATCCGGGCCCGCCAGTGCCACCAGCCCCCAGTGACCATCGCCAACGGGCCGGATATGCAGCTCAATCCGCTGGCTGTCATTCACCATCACAAGGTCCCGGAGCGGGCTGCGGCCGTGGAAATAGTGAAGCTTCATGGTGCCGGGCTGTCAGTGCAGAACATGACCTGACCTGTCCTGAACCAGAACCCAGGGCGCGATGACCACCGCCCAGAGCTCCGCATTGCGGTCGTACCAGCTTTGCGCGGTATCCGGCGCAACCTCGCCAACCCTGCCGTCTTTCATCCATTGTTCGAAACGGGTTTTGTTATCCGCGGCCAATTCGGTGGCCACCTCGAGCAGATCCAGTTCCGGCGCCACCCGGACAACCTGTCCCCGGGCAAAATAGGTCTGCAATTCATGCCAGCGGATGCGGGAAGTCTCGAGATTCAGTTTGGTTTTCAGTTCGTCCCGGGACGGGGAGGATGACATGGGTACCTCTTCAATCAACACAGGGTCAGGTTGGCCAGACTACCGGAAATCGCACTCGTCCGCATCTGTTCGGAGCCAGCCAGGAAGCCCTTATGGCCTCATTTGGGCGCTGGCCAGAATCTCCGAAATCTGCTCCGATAGCGTCATGGGGTCAAACGGTTTGGGGATCACGCCTGCTGCACCCAGGGCCCGGTACTCATCAATTTCGGAGCGCTGCAGCCTTGCCGTCATGAAAATCACCGGCACTTGCGCCATGCCCGGCAACTCCCTTAGCGCCCGCAGGGTTTCAGGCCCGTCCATACCGGGCATCATGACATCAAGCAGCACCAGTTCCGGGTCAAACTCTGGAGCCACCTTCAGGGCGTGTGCCCCAGATTCACAGAGCCGGGCCGTAAACCCTCCCACGTCCTGCAGCGCGATTTCAGCAATTGCCCGGATATCCGGATCGTCTTCCACATACATAACCCGTTGAGGCAAACCTTCCCTTTCAGCCACCACGGCCCTACTCCTGTAACTGGTTTTCGGTTTCCAGACCAATACGCCGAAGCAGCTTCTGACACTCCCCGGTCGCCTGTTCGTCAGCGGCAATCATGGCAGCCGCGCGCATGATCAACCGTTCGTCCCGCGTGCAATCACCCGGAATGAAGTGGACAGCCCCGATCAGCTCCCGCAGACCAAGCGGCAGTCGCCACTGCACTTTCAATCGGTTGCCATAGGCTTGTGACCACTGGTTCAGGGCCTGCTCTGCTTCGTTTTCCCCGAGAGAACCTCCGGCCCCAATATGCTGGTTAAGCACCTTGAGTACCGCCAGCTCCCCCAACCGACTGAGCAGCCCGGCCTGTTGGAACACGACTGGCTGTTTTTTCAGCCTGATCGCCAGACGCTGGGCCTCCTTGGCCACCTGCAGCGACATTTCATGATGCTTTACTGCCAGCTCCCTGAGTGATTCGTGCTGCAGTTTATTGGACACATCCAGGGACAGGGCAAGGGCCTGATTGAGGGCCAGCGCCACACCAATCGACGCTATGGCGTCCCTGAGGGTTTCCACCGGCTTGCCAGTCCGGCGGAACGAACTGCTGTTCGCCACATCCATCAGGCGAGCGGTCAGGCTGGTTTCCTCCCGCCACCGTTCGGCCAGCTGCGCCGGTGACAATTCGTCCTGCCGCTGTACGAGCTCGAGAATCTCCTGTGGGTCAACATCAGACGGTAGCTGAATCACCTGTCCCAGCGAGTTTTCCAGCAATTCAGCGACTGGCTTCAGCTCCCGGGACTCGATCTTCAGAAGTTTGGCAAGGCGCTCGTGCAGCAGCTGTACTTCGAAGGGTTTGGTTATGTACCCGTTAATACCGTAATGCGCCGCCTGCAAAACCGACTCGCGATCAGAGCGCCCGGAAACCATCACCACCGGCACGTCGCGATCTGAACCGCGAATCTTCCTGACCAGATCGAGACCCGACCCATCAGGCAGATTCCAGTCTGCGATGACCAGATCAAAACGGTCTCTGGCCGCCCGTTGATGTGCCTCAGCAAGCGTCGCCACAACCGTCACCGCAACTCCGGGATACAGCCCGGCCACCACGGTTTCCAGCAACTCGGCAATGAGATCATCATCTTCAAGTATCAATGCTTTCAAGAATCCACCTCTGGGCTACACGGCAAGGATTATTGGAGAGAGTAAACGGTAACGCCATTACGGCCGCCGCGCTTTCGTTGATAGAGGGCCTGGTCAGCAGCTTCCAGGGCGTCCTCTCCATTCGGAAAGTCGTTAATCGCGGCAATGCCAGCGCTGAGCGTTACCTGGAAACTGCTCTCGCCAACGGAGAACGCCAGTTCGGCGAAACTCTCGCCGATACCCTGAATCAGCTCTGCCGCTGCCGGAACCGGGCATTGCGGCAAGACCACGAGGAATTCCTCGCCTCCATACCGACCAATCATGTCGGTTTCCCGCAAGCGGTTCCTCAGCAGATTCGCAAGGGTGCGGATGACTATATCCCCGTACCGGTGGCCCCAGGTGTCGTTGATACGCTTGAAATGATCCAGATCCAGCATAACCAGGCTGGAAGGATGTCCGTCCCGACGACACCGGGCGAGTTCCTTTTCCACTTCCTGCTTGATCAGTGAATGTTTAAGCAGGCCGGTCAGGCTGTCCCGGTTCATGAGTTCCGACAACTGCCGTGCCCGGTAGCACCGGATCCTGACCGACCGGACCAGGTAATCATCGGAGACCGGCTTCATCAGGAACTCATCCGCCCCCTTGGACAGCGCCTCCAACTGGTTGTCCGGATCATCCTCGGACGAGAGGTAGATGATCGGCAGGCTCAGCCAGCGCGGCTCAAACCGGATCAACCGCGCCAGGGTCACCCCGGAGTAATCACCAATCTGGACATCCATCAGGACGATATCCGGCTGAAAGGCTGACAAAGTGGGCATGAGATCGAGAGGGTCCGATACTGTCTGCGCCTCGATACCCGCCGACTGCAGCACCAGGCAATAATGCTCGGCCAGCTCTGTGTCATCTTCAACAATCAACACCCGGCCCTGAACGCCAGCGCTTCGCTCAATCGCCAGAGATTCGATGCGTTCGGCAAGTTCGGGAACATCCACCGGCTCCGGGAAGAATGCGTAGGCGCCCAGTTTCGCCACATGGTATTTATTGCCGAACGACGCATCAGCGCCTACGCAGATCACCGGCAGGCGCCTGCGGGCCCCCTTTGCCATAAACTGGTTGCGAAGCGCCATCACATCCGCCACCGCTGAGTCGCTACACAGTATGGCGGCAGCACCCGGGGTGTCCGCCAGCGCTTCCTGCACCGCGGCCGTAGCATGTCGATCGACGGTCCGGCAGTCAAAGCCATAGCGAGCCATCTCGGCACCGAGCGAGGCCAATCCCTCGCGGCCGTCGTCCATGACAATCACGCTTACCTGCATACCGTGACTGCCCTCGAATGCGTCGCCCCTTGAAACGGTGGTCTGGCCCTGGTCGCGGTTTTCGCTTTTTACTTCGATGAGTTTTGCCAGGGCATCAATGCCGTCGGCAAACCCGTCGTTCACCTCAATGGTCTGACTGTGGCTGTTGTCGGCATCTGTGAGCTCTTCGGCCTGACTTTTCAGCTTTTTTTCCAGGGCCCGGGCCGCAACACCCAGCTCCGCCAAACCAAAAGTACCGGCTGAACCGGCAAGGCGGTGCAGTTGCTGATAGCACTGGATAAGGCCCTCCGCAGACAGTTCACCACGGCGGGCCTGCTCTGCGTATGCACGCAGAGCTTCAATGTCTGCGCTCGCGCGAACGAGGAACTTCTGCCTCAGCGCTGCCAGTTTTGCCGAGACATCGCTGTTTTCCTGCGAAGCCAAATCAATTCTCCCGATGAATGTATTTTGCCGCCCTGACAAAATCCACTATTCTCGCCCCAATAGAACCATGTTTGCGCTCGCCCGGCCATAACCTTAAGGAAGTATATTGCGAAACCTGTCCCTAGGCAGTCGCGTCGCCCTGATTGCCATCTTCAGCAGCATTGTTACGGTCGCTGTGTTGTTAGCGATCGCTTATAACCAGCTGGTGCGGGACTTCGAAAATGTGCTGACCCAGCGCCAACTGCTCGAGACCGAAGCCAACGCCAACCGGGTAAACCAGGACCTGCAGGTTCGGCTGCAGGCTCTGGAGACCTTTGCTGCACTACTGACGGACGGTGAGGACCGACTACCACTGCCACGAATCGAGAGCCTTGTGGGCCGGCAACCATCCCTGCAGTCCTACTTTCAGGAAGGCCTGGTGGTATTTGATGACAACGGCGTTGCCATCGCTGAGAACGTGCATGTTCCCGGTCGCCTGGGCACCTCCTACGCAGACCGGCAGCACTTCCGGACAGCGTTTTCATCACGGAGCCCGGTTATCAGCCGGCCGATCATTGGCCGGACCACCGGTCTCCCCCTGCTATCCTTCCTGGCTCCCATTGAAAGTGATGACGGCGATCTGTTGGGGTTTGCCGGCGGCATTATCAATCTTGCCGAAGCGAGCATCATTCCAATGGAGGACGCCAACCGTCCGGATACGGTGTTCAAGGTCCTCGATACCGACCATTTCATACAGGTGGATGCCCTGTCCGGCACAAATATCATGCCGGACCTCCCCGCCCCCGGTGAAAACCTGATCGTCGACGCGGCGCTGTCCGGCGTCACCTCTGGCGTTGTGACTGATCGGGCCGGGGAAAAATGGATCTACGCCACCCGTCACCTGGAGCGGGTGGGCTGGATGTTCCTCCGCGCGGTGCCTTACGAACAGGCAACGCAGCCGGCCTGGGCTTCGTTCCGGGCGTTCTTTGTCATCAGCATTGTTGCCATGCTGATACTTGCGATCACTGCCTGGACGCTGGCCCGCGCCGCAACCCGGCCGCTGGAAAAAATGTCGTCAAAAATCCGCGCCATGGCCCGGGATGGTTTCGTCTCTGCCCGGCTTAAACCTGCCGGGCCACCAGAAATCCGGAGCGTCGCCAGCGCCTTCAATCAACTGATGGAAGAACGGGAGGCCCTGGACGTGCTCAAGGACCAGTTCGTGTCCACCGTAAGCCACGAACTGCGCACGCCACTGACCTCGATCAACGGCTCCCTGAAGCTTCTCAACTCCGGTGCCTCCGGCGATCTACCGGTCAAAGCCCGGGCCATGGTGGATGTAGCACTCCGCAATAGCGAGCAGCTGCAACGGCTGATTTCCGATCTGCTGGACTTTAACAAGGCTTTGGCCGGCCAGATGCCCATCAACCTGGAAACCATCGAGGTCAACTCAGCCATTGCCGATGCCTGCGACAGCAACGGCGCCATGGCCAGACATTACCGAGTTCCGCTCACTGCGAAACAGGGCGAATCCCGGTATGTAAGCGCGGATCCTCTGCGCCTCCGGCAAATTCTCGACAACTTTATCAGCAATGCCCTCAAGTTCTCCCCTCTTGAGGGGACCGTCGAAGTCCGTTCCGAATTAACCACATCTGGCCAGGTCCGTATCACAGTGACCGATCAGGGCAAGGGTGTGCCAGAAAGCTTTCTGCCCCGTCTTTTCCACCGTTTTGCCCAGGCGGAGTCCGGCTCAACCCGGGCCAGGGCAGGCACAGGTCTGGGCCTGGCGATAACCCGGGAGCTTGCAACGCTCATGAACGGTGAGGTCGGCTATTATTATCAGAATGGGGCCCATTTCTGGGTGGAATTGCCCGCCGCGAAGCCTGAAAAGCCGGAATCCGGAGACCGCCATGAAAACGCCTGACCTGCCACCGGATGAAGCGCACCGGCTATGTGCCCTGGACGAACTGAAACTTCTGGACACACCGCCAGAGGAAAGATTTGACCGGCTCACCCGGCTTGCCGCCCGCACCTTCGATATTCCTATCGCGCTGGTATCGCTGATTGACAATAACCGGCAGTGGTTTAAATCAAGGCACGGACTGGAAGCTCCGGAGACTGCCAGGGATATTTCGTTTTGCGGCCATGCCATTCTGAGGGAAGAGCCTCTGGTTATCGAGAACGCTCTGAACGATGAGCGGTTTGCGGACAATCCTCTGGTAACCGGGGACCCCAACATCCGTTTCTACGCGGGTGCGCCGCTTCACGATCGCCATGGTCATCGCGTTGGCACCCTCTGCGTGATTGATCGGAAACCCCGGGCGTTCTCCGCCGACGACAAAGCCACCTTGCGGGATCTCGCAGATCTGGTTGAGCGGGAATTCGGTTTCGGTGAGCTTGGCAGCTACTACGACGAGCGGAACCGGGCCCTGAATATACTTACTGAAATTGCCCTGGATACCCAGGGTGATGCGGGCCAGAGGATTACACGAGCCTTGGAAATTGCGTGTAATTACCTGAGTCTTGAGACCGGTATCGTCAGCCGGATAACCGGCGGCGCCTACACGTTGCACTGGCATTTCACGCACCTGCAGAACACCCTGACCAACGGCACCACCATGCCCCTGGAGCGCACCTACTGCTCACTGATGGTCGCAAAGGGACAGGTGCTGGCCATTGATCATATGGGGCAGTCGGCTTATCGCAACCACATCTGCTACCAGGTCTTCAGGCTGGAAAGCTACCTGGCTGCCCCCATCTGGATTGACGGCGAGATATACGGCACCATCAATTTTTCCTCCAGGCATCCAAGACTGACCGCGTTCAGCGCCACCGAGCGCATGTTCGTCACGCTACTGGCACGCTGGGTCGCGGACACCATATACCAGCAGCAGCATACGGAAACCCTCAACAAGCTGGTGACCCAGACTCCCGGCATGCTCTATCAGTATCGCCTCTGGCCCGACGGCCACAGCAGCTTTCCCTACACCAGTCCCGGCATTCAGGACATTTATGGGGTTTCGGGGGAGGAGGTAGCCGCTGACGCCTCTCCTGTGTTCGACCGGATTCATCCGGACGATCTGGCAGGAGTGGCAGAATCCATCCAGCGCTCTGCAGAGTCACTTGAGCAGTGGCAGCATCAGTATCGCATTCGCTGGAAAACCGGTGGCTGGCACTGGGTGGAAGGGCTCGCCCGGCCTGAACCACTGCCGGATGGCAGTACTCTATGGCATGGCTATATCTCTGACGTGCACGAGCGCCACAAGATCGATGAAATGAAAAACCAGTTCATTTCCACCGTGAGCCACGAACTCAGAACACCTCTCACGTCCATCTCTGGTTCCCTGGGACTGATTCTTGGTGGGGCTACCGGGCCACTTACCCAGAAAACCACGCAGATGCTGGATATTGCCAGGCGCAACACCGATCAGCTCAGGCGTCTGATTGACGACCTGCTGGATATCGAGAAACTGGTCACTGGCAATATGACGATTGATGCCTCCGTGCAGGACCTCGAAAGCGCGGTACGGGTGGCACTGGAGGAAATCCAGCCGCTTGCAAACCAGCACAGCATTGAGATCCAACTGAACAACGCCAATCCCGGGGTCCGTGCCAATTTCGATGGCACCCGGCTGACACAGGCCCTGTCCAACCTGCTTTCCAATGCCATCAAGTTCTCGCCGGAGGGCGACATCGTGGATGTGGACATTCGGCAATCCGGAACTCGGATAAGACTGGAAGTCAGGGATCGTGGGCCCGGCGTGCCGGAGAGTTTTCGGGACAGGATATTCCAGAAGTTTGCCCAGGCAAACGCCTCATCGTCACGCAGCAAGGAAGGCACCGGTCTGGGTCTGGCCATCACCCGGGAGCTGATGTATGCCATGGGAGGGGAAGTCGGCTTCGACTCAGAAGAGGGCAAAGGCGCCTGCTTCTGGCTAAGCCTGCCCCTGGCCGACGCAGACGATAAAGGCGCTACCTGAGAGGCAGCGCCCTTGCTCGGCACTGGTCCGCGAAGTTCAGCTATCCAGCCCTTCCAGCAGACCGGCCATATCGTCGGCGTGCTCTTCTTCCTGGGCCAGGATTTCCTCGATAATCCGCCGGGAAGTCGGGTCCTGGTCGCCGAGATAACGGGCAATCTCGCGGTAGCTGTCGATCGCTATCCGCTCAGCCACCAGATCCTCAACCACCATTTCCCGAAGCGTTTCGCCTTCGACGAACTCCGCATGTGATCTGGTCAACAGGCCTTCTGGCGAAAAGTTTGGCTTGCCACCCAGCTGCACAATACGTTCTGCCAGCCAGTCTGCATGCTGCTGTTCCTGGTCCGCGTGCTCGAGGAATTCCTGGGCAGCAACATTGGCGTTGATACCCTCGGCGCGGAAATAGTGGCTCTTGTAACGCAGCGTGCAGACAATTTCGGTAGCCAGTGCCTCGTTAAGAATCTTCACCACATTGTCACGGTTGGCGCCATAGCCTTCAGTCATAGCCCCTTCTTCAATGTGTTTGCGGGCCCTTTCGCGAAGGGTTTTGACGTCCGTCAGAAACGGTTGATCAGTCATAAAGTCTCTCTCGTTTATCTATTGAATTCGGCATAGCGACAGACCGCTATGCCATTTCATTCTTTCCACTCAGGCAGTGCGCAGCATCTCCCGCACAACGTAATGGAGGATGCCCCCATGCTTGAAGTAAACGGCTTCGTTCGCGGTATCGATCCGCGATTTCAACTCACAGGTTTCTGTAGAACCATCCTTGTATTTCACCGTCATCGTCAGGGCCTGACCCGGTTTGATCTCGCCAGACAGGCCCTCAATGCTGATGGTTTCCTCGCCGGTGAGTTTCAGGCTCTTGCGATCCGTACCCTCCGGGAACTGCAGTGGCATAACGCCCATACCAATCAGGTTGGAGCGGTGAATGCGCTCATAGGATTCAGCCACCACGGCTTTCACACCGAGCAAACGTGTGCCCTTGGCCGCCCAATCCCGGCTTGAGCCGGTACCGTATTCCTTGCCGGCAATGACCACCAGCGGCGTGCCCTGCTCCTGATACTTCATGGCAGCATCGTAGATGGCCATCTGCTCGCCTGTGGGAACGAATTTGGTGAAACCGCCTTCCACGCCGTCGAGCATTTCGTTCCTGATGCGCACGTTGGCGAAGGTGCCGCGCATCATCACTTCGTGGTTACCCCGGCGGGAGCCATAGGAGTTGAAGTCTTTCGGCTCAACGCCATGCTCCTGCAGGTATTTACCGGCAGGGGTGTCCGGCTTGAAGGAGCCCGCCGGTGAGATGTGGTCGGTGGTCACCGAGTCGCCCAGCAGTGCCAGGATGTTGGCGTCCTTGATATCGTCAATGGCGTCCGGCTCTTCCTTCAGGCCTTCAAAGAAGGGCGGATGCTGGATATAGGTAGATTTGTCAGACCACTCATACACCTTGCTTTCCGGCACCTTGATGGACTTCCAGGTGGCATCGCCGTCGAACACTTCCGCATACTCCTTGCGGAACATGTCGGTTTTCACTTTCTCCACGGCTTCAGCGATCTCCTGCTGGCTGGGCCAGAGGTCTTTCAGATACACCGGGTTGCCGTCCTTGTCGGTGCCAAGGGCCTCTTTCTCCAGATCAAGGCGCACATTGCCCGCCAGCGCATAGGCCACCACCAGGGGCGGCGACGCCAGCCAGTTGGTCTTCACCAGCGGATGCACCCGACCTTCGAAGTTACGGTTACCGGAGAGCACCGAGGCCACGGTCAGATCGCCATCAAGGATGGCCTTCTCCACCTCTTCGGGCAGCGGCCCCGAGTTACCGATGCAGGTCGTGCAGCCGTAACCCACAAGGTTGAAGCCAAGTTTGTCGAGATCATCCTGGAAACCACCGACCCGGAGATAATCGGTGACCACCTTGGAACCCGGCGCCAGGGAAGTCTTGACCCAGGGCTTGGTGCTCAGCCCCTTCTCCACCGCTTTCTGGGCGATCAGCCCTGCAGCCATCATGACGCTGGGGTTGGATGTGTTGGTGCAGGAGGTAATCGCGGCAATCACGACCGCGCCAGGATCCAGCCGGGACTTTTCGCCGTTCATGTGCAGCGGCTGACTGGACGGATGCTCGAAGTAGGCACTCTGAGCGCCTACCGCAGTACCGCCACCTTCCGATTCAAGCTTGCTCTCCCGGACTTCCGCCGGCCCTTCTGCGGTCTCCATCAGCAGCTCAAAGGACGACTTCATGTTCTTCAGGGCAACCCGGTCCTGCGGGCGTTTGGGGCCGGCCAGACTGGCCTCCACTTCGCCCATGTCGAGTTCCAGGTTGTCGGTGTAAACCGGCTCATGCCCGGGCTCACGCCAGAGCCCCTGGGCCTTGGCGTAGGCTTCCACCAGCTCTAGCTGCTCTTCCTCACGGCCGGTCAGACGCATGTATTTGATGGTCTGCTCGTCTACCGGGAAAAAGCCACAGGTGGCACCGTATTCCGGCGCCATGTTGGCGATGGTCGCCCGGTCTGCCACCGGCATGTCCTTCAGGCCGTCGCCGTAGAATTCCACGAACTTGCCCACCACGCCTTTCTTGCGCAGCATTTCGGTGACGGTCAGCACCAGATCTGTGGCCGTAATGCCTTCACGGAGCTTGCCGGAAATCTTGAAGCCCACCACTTCCGGAATCAGCATGGAGACCGGCTGGCCCAGCATCGCGGCTTCCGCTTCGATACCGCCAACACCCCAGCCAAGGATGCCCAGGCCGTTGATCATGGTGGTGTGGGAGTCTGTGCCCACCAGGGTGTCCGGATAGGCAATGGTCTTGCCGTCCTGGTCCTTCTGCCAAACGGTCTTGCCTAGATACTCCAGGTTCACCTGGTGGCAAATGCCGGTACCCGGCGGCACCACCCGGAAGTTATCGAAGGCTTGCTGCCCCCAACGTAGAAATTCGTAGCGCTCCTGATTGCGCTCCATTTCGATGGCCACGTTGTCCTTGAACGAAGACGCATCGCCAAACTTGTCCACCATCACCGAATGGTCGATCACCAGGTCCACCGGCGACAGCGGGTTGATCATGGCCGGATCCTTGCCAGCAGCCTTCACTGCCTCGCGCATGGCGGCCAGATCAACAACCCCGGGCACACCGGTGAAATCCTGCATCAGCACACGGGCCGGCCGGAATTGGATTTCAGTCTCGGAATGACGATCCTTCATCCACTGCACCATGGCATCGATGTGGCTTCTGTCCACGGTGGTGCCATCCTCGTTGCGCAGCAGGTTCTCCATCAGCACTTTGAGCGAAAACGGCAGGCGATTCAGGTCGCCGAGGGTGTCCGCAGCCTTGGGCAGACTGTAGTAATGGAAGGTTTTACCGCCAGCATCCAGGCTGGAAAGGGTATTCAGGCTGTCTTTGCTAAGGCTTTCATTCGACATGTGGTGCCTCCTTTTCGTCGTTATCCGCGTATTCCGGAAGGCTCTCTCGAAGCCCTTTCAGCAACGCATCGACCCGGAAAAGCATTCCGTACCGGGCCATAGCCTGATGAAAGGACTCCACAGCGTGAAGTCACCTTTAACTATTGCAGCAATTAACGAGAGTTCAACCGCGGGCCGATGAATGTTCGGCATCAGTGCGGTGAATATCAGACCAACGTCGGAGAGCCGGGCGACTCTCCGAGGTCTGGCCCCGAAGGGATTAGATGCGGTAAAGCTTTACCAGTTCATTCAGTTTTTCGGTGACCGACTCAAGCCCCGTTGCCATGGTTCTGACCCGCTCTGCCTCGGACACCACATCGTTGTTGCGGTTGGCGATGGAGTGAATATTCTCGTTGATCTGGAGAGACGTAGCCGCCTGCTCCTCCGAAGCCGAGGCGATCTGGTAGTTCATTCTGGACACCTCGCTGATCGCGGCTTCCACCTCGCGGATCGCCTCGCCGGTTTCCCGCATTGCCCGTGTGGATTCGGAAGAGCGGGTACGCCCCATTTCCATGGATGCCTTGGTGGCTTCGGAGATTTCACTCAATTCGCCGACTGTCGTCCGAATCTGGTCGGTAAACTCCTGAGTACGAAGGGAAAGCGCCCTTACTTCATCCGCTACCACTGAAAATCCACGGCCATGCTCTCCGGCCCTCGCGGCTTCGATGGCGGCGTTCAGGGCCAACAGATTGGTCTGCTCGGAGATCGCATTGATCGAGCCGACGACAGAGGAAATGGATTCGATTTTTTCGCCCAGCTCATCGACCCTTTTGGCACTGCTCTCGAGCGCCTCATCGGTTGCCTCAGTCAGTTTTGATGCGTTGGCCATAGCTTCACCGCCCCGGTTGGCGGCGCCAGACGCATTACTGGCCGCATCAGACGCCTGCTGCGCGTTACTGGCCACTTCCTGGATACTGGCAGACATTTCGTTGGTGGCCGTGGCGGCCTGATCTGTCTGGACCTGCTGCTCATTGGCGATCTGTGTCGTGGTATCACTGACTCTGGCCATTTCATCGGCGTTTGAGCGCAGTTGCTCCGACATTTCCCTGAGCCTGGCAATCAACTCAACGAACCGCTCAAGCATATTATTAAACGAACTGGCCGTGATGCTCTTGTCTGCGTCATCAAGACGGGCCGTCAGATCGTTGTTGCTGTCGAAGCCCCGGATAATCTCGATAATCCTGATGGACTGCTTTTGCTCCGCGCCCATTCGAATCGCGAAGAACACCAGGATTGCCGCCTCGAAAACCACGAACGCTGCGTGCAGAAACGCGATCGACCAGCTGCAGTCATAGTTGAAGATCATCAACGCCATGTTGCCAAAGGATGCACCGCTCAGCTGCAGGCCCGTCAGCGCCAGATGATGAACGGCAATGGTGCCTGCCGCGACCACCACCGGCAGCCAGTCCCGATAAATGATCACCAGAGCCAGGGCGGCAAAGATGTGGAAATGCATTTCAATGCGCCCCATCTGAGCCTGGATCATGATGGCCGAGAACAGCATCAGGCAGACTGCAAACAACGAGGACAGGGCCCGGGTTCCCCGCATAGTGAAATAACCGGCTGCCGCAATGCCACCTACCAGTAAAGAGGCCACCAGCGCAAAGGTTGTTGTCCCGTAGCCCATCGGGACCAACAGGCCGACAACCGGGATATGAGCCAGAAGAATAAACAACACCTGGCGATCAGTGCGTTCCCGGATTTCAACTTCATAAGATTGACTGTTTACCGCTGTAGTCATGTAGAACTCTCACTCTTGTTTTCTTTCAGTAAGCGGCGAATATCCTGTTCAACCAATTCAAGATTCAGATCCGGTGTGGCGTAAATCAGCCTTCTGCGGAAGTCCGGTGTCACCACATGCAGCCTTGCGCTGTGGGCAATCGAGTCATTCGGTGCACTACCCTGTTTAACGGCGAAATCGTTGTAAGCTGAAGCCAGTTTTTGAGCAGCAACGGCATCACCGGAAGCGCGAGTGCCAGCAGGAAAGCTGTGGCAAAAAGCAGAATACTGGTAGTTTTCCTGTTCACTTTTCCTGTCCGAGAAAGATCGCCGCAAGTTTGCAGAGAAACTTGAAACCGGGCTATAGGTGCATTGCGCAACATTTGGCCTGAAGTACTTGCAATTGCAATCTTTTACGGACGTAGAAAGCGACAGATCAGTTTTTGTTGTAATGAAAAGTAAGGTTTTGGGGCAGGTTACATCTGGCGCTCGCCATAGAGCTGGGCGTAAAGGCCCTCTCTGGCAATCAGTTCCTCGTGGCGCCCTTCCTCGATAATGCGGCCATCCTCAAAAACACAGGCGCGGTCTGCCTGCTTCACGGCACTGAGGCGATGGGCAATGATCAGGGTGGTGCGCTGCTTCAGGAATGCTTCGAGGTCCCGATGAAGCTGGAACTCGGTTTCTGCATCCAGCGCGGAGGTGGCTTCGTCCAGGATCACCACCGAGGGGTCAGACAGGATCATCCGGGCGATGGCCAGCCGTTGACGCTGCCCCCCAGACAACCGTACGCCCTGTCGGCCGATCACCGTATCGAGCTGGTCATGCATGGCCGCAACCGTACTATCCAGCTGAGCAATTCGCAGGGCATCCCAGAGTGCGGTATCGGGCTTGTCCCGCCCGAGAGTCAGGTTCTGGCGAACGGTATCGTTGAACAGCGCCGGGTGCTGGAGCACCGTCGCCACGTGCTCACGAAGGCAGGGCAGGCCGATACGCTGAACCGGCACGCCATCAATCAGCACTTCTCCCTGCTGGGGCGTGTACATGCCCAGGATCACCTGAATCAGGGTGGATTTACCGCCGCCACTGGCGCCCACCAGCGCCACCTTTTCGCCGGGCGCCAACTCCAGGTTGATGCCTCGAAGGACGGCCTCTTCGCCGTAGGCAAAGTGGATATTCCGGAGGGTGAGCCCCACGGTATGGCGGCCGCGGAACGGGTTCTCAAGCGCGGGATAGCGGGGCTCTTCTTTCAGATCCAGCAAACGGTTAATCCGCGCCAGGGCGGCATTGGCGGCGAACCAGGCGTACTGCATGTTCAGCATTTCCTGAACCGGGGTAAGCATGAACCAGAGATAGCCGAAAATGGCGAACATCATGCCGATACTCAGGTCGCTGAACAGCACGGTCACCATGGCCGCAGCCCGGAAGGCATCAACACCAAACTGGAACAGGGCGAAGCTGGCACGGCTGGCGGCATCGCTGCGCCACTCGAACTGTATGGCGTGGTCACGCACGTTCCGGGCGCGGTCGATCAGCTGACGCAGGTAATGCTTTTCCCGGTTGGCTGCCCGCAATTGGTGAATGGCATCCAGGGTTTCGGTGAGGTCCCCCTGGAACTCCTCGTAAGCACTGTTCTCACGACGTTTCAGTTCCTTGACCCGCTTGCCGATCAGAATCGTGGCGAAGATCACCAGGGGATTGAACAGCAGGATCAGAAGGGCCAGCTGCCAGTGCACCCAGAGCAGCACAAGAGCGGTACCGAACACAGTAAGGCTGGCCACCAGAAACCGGCTGATGGTGGTACCCAGAAACTGGTCAACGGTATCCAGATCGGTAATAAAGTGGCTGCTGATCCCGCCGGAACCCCGGGTCTCATACTCCGACATAGCCACCCGCTGCAAACGCCCGAGCAGCCGGGAACGGATTCGGAACACCACATCCTTGGAAACCTTGGAAAACTCCCGGGACTGCAAGACGTTGAACGACAGCGCCGCCACCCGGAGCAGAAATGCGGCCACCACCATCAAACCGATATAAACCACCGGTGTTTCCCAGCTCCCCGGCAGTAACGCATTCATAATGGGCAACACCGGGCCAGGCTCGTCCAGCAGCACTTCATCCACCAGAACCGGCAGCAGAAGCGGCACCGGCACGCTCATGACAGTGGCCATAATCGCCAGCAGATTGGCGCGCACCAGTCTGGGCTTGTGCTTGAGCGCAAGGCTAAAGATACCCCGCCAGGTGTATTGCTGCCGGGTTTCACGGGTGTCGATACCGGTTACGCTGTTCTGGGCGTGTTCCAAGCAACCTCCGGATAATGAAATGTGCCCGGTTGGATACGCCCGGGAATTCACAATAGTCTACCTGTTAACTGGTTTGCTGCGCTCAAAACCGACATCTGTCATCATGAGCCAACGATTTTCTGATGGACCAGGACACAAGCACCTGTGAAACACGATTGCCACTATCACCCCGGCGACCCTGCCAAATGGCACTGCGGGGAGTGCCAGATCCATTACTGCAGTCGCTGCATGCCCGATGCCGACACCCGCCAGCGCCGGGCTCTGTGCCCCCGCTGCAGCAAGGCCATGCGATACCTGGGCGCCGCCACCGAGGTGGTCCCCTTCTGGCAGCGACTCGGCGCTTTTTTCCGCTACCCGTTCCATACCGATCCGCTGATCGTTATCGCCATCTGCACTTTGGTGCCGGTGGTTGCTCCCGCCAACCTGATTGGCATCCTTATCTGGATAGTGCTGGCGCTTGCCCTCTTCAAGTACACCTATGCGGTGATCAACCACACCGCTGAAGGTCACCTGAAACCGCCGGCCGTATCCGTCGCCTTTACCGGCAGCGGCTTTGATATTGTCATCCTGCAGTTCCTGGTCTTCGTGTTGATGGGCGGCCTGGTTGGCGCTGCCGCCATGCTCGGCGGCCCGATCCTGATGCTGCTGGCGCTGGCATTTGTCATCCTGGCACTGCCGGCCAGCATCATGGTGCTGGCCATGGAACGCTCGGTGGGCGCGGCGGTGAATCCGATGAATCTGGCGGTGCTGATCTCGCGAATCGGCACTCCCTATTTCCTGCTCTACGGCTACCTGATCCTGCTCACCCTCGCCTCCGGGGCGGCCCAGGACTTCGCCGTTAACCACTTTCCGTTCTGGGTTGCCCAGCCCCTGGCCGGCTTCCTGAACAGCACCTTCACACTGATCCTGTTCCACATGTTGGGCTACCTGCTGTTCCAGTATCAGGAAGAGCTGGGATTTGCCTCGGATATCCAGGATGAAACCGAAGGGCAGGATACCCACCAGCGCGACCGCAGCGCCCGTTTCGATGCCGATATCGACATGAACCTGAAAGACGGCAACTACGATCGGGTGCAGAGCATGTTGAAGGAAGCGCTGAAGCGGGACCGGGACAACGCCCTGAGAATCGGCCAGCTGTACCAGCTATTGACGGCTCGCCAGGACACCGACGAACTCTACCGGTACCACCCGCGCATTCTGGGCTGGCTGGCCGACCGCAACGACGGAGAAGGCATCGCCGGTGTGCTGAACTCGCTCCAGCAGGCGGAGCCCGGCTTCAAACTGGAGGATCCGGACCTGTCGGTGCGCTGCGCCCGGGCCCTGTACCATCGGGGCCAATTCAAACCAGCATTACGGTTACTGCAGGATTTCCACAAGCGCTTCCCCGACAGCGAACAGCTGGCCCCGGCCTATCTGCTGGTGGCCCAGACCCTGGCCAACGGTTTGTCCCAGTGGGAAAAGGCGACGGCGTTCCTGACGTTTATCCAGAAAAAGTGCGTGAATCATCCGCTGCACGAACAGATTACGGTTTATCTCGAACAAGCTCAGAATAAAGAACCTTTGAAGGGACCCAAGGCGTCTTTTTCGGTTCAGGAGTAAGGCGAGCGGTCGGGACCACTCGCCCCCGAATATTGAGTTAGCCCGCTTGTAACAACTGCCTGTAATGACGAGCTTTCGGCGCCATTTGCCGCTTTTCAAACTCTTCCGCCAGCAACCTACAGGCCTCGGCTGTCAGCATTTCATCGCCGGTGCTTTTTAGCCGCTCGAAGGCTTTCTCTGCAGCCTTGAGGTCATGTTGCTTGAGACTGGTGAACAGGACTCGGTTATGGTCTTCTGCCGCTAGTGGCTGATAGCTCTCCCCTTTGCCAAGGTATTCCTGCCAGATAGCAATCATCTGCTCAGGCTGGCGCCGGCTGAGTGAATCGTTCATCAGCTCTTTGGCCAGATCACGGTATTCGGGCAGATCCGGGCGGAGTTTGGCCAACTGGTAGAGATGTTCCAGCAGGATATGGCGTTCCGGATAGTGCTCACGCAGAGCCTCGAATTGCCGCCGGGCCAAATCAAACTCCATCCGGCCGAGGCTGGCCATGGCCTGGGCATAACCGGTGGTGAACCGGGCATCCTGCTCTTCCTCTTCCGGCTCGAAGAATTCCTCGCGCACCTGCAGCCAGCTCTTGCCGAGCAGCCAGACCAGGCCTGCGCCGGCGATCAGGCCGCCAGCGTGGGCCATGTAGGCGATGCCGGTGGCACCGGCGTACCAGTAATCGTAGATTTCCTTGCCCACCCATACGGGCAGCAGGGCAATAGCCGGAGCACGGAAATAGTTGAAGTAGACACCGAGAAAGTAGAAGAAACGGATTTTCTGTAGCCCGTAGATGGCCACATACATGCCCATCAGGCCGGAGATCGAGCCCGAGGCCCCCACGAGAGGCACATAGCTACCTGCAGAAACCGCGGTAAACATCAGGCCGGAGAGGGCTCCGCATACCAGGTAGGCAATCAGGTAGCGGCCTGGCCCAAGGGCTTTCTCAACGGTAAATCCGAGCAGGAACAGGAAGATCAGGTTACCGATAATGTGGCCCCAGCCGCCGTGTAGAAACTGGTAGGTAATCAGGGTGTACAGCGACAGATCCGCCGGCACCAGACCAAGCTGGTTGGCACTGAGTTTCTGGAGGTATTCCTGCTCGATGGCGCCGCGCTGTTCCTGCCAGTGCGCCCGTTCCGCCGGCGCCCAGATGACATCGCGATTTTGCAGCAGGTACTGGTAGAACTCCCGGTCCATCATCAGGTTGATGGCCAGCCAGAAGTTCTCGTTCTCTTCCCGAAGTTGCTGAAACTGCTGGAGCTCGTAGACCCGGCTCTCTTCGCCCTGGAACTGGATTTGCCGCTGCAGGTAATCCTCGTAGACTGGCGCCTCCAGCTGATGAAGATCGGCGGCCAGGTATTGTTCAACGGCCTGCTCGAGTTTGCGGCTGTCACCCCCCTGATAGAACAGAAAAACCAGCAGGCAGGCCATGATCAGGCCAAGAGTCACCCAGGGCGGGCGCTTCCAGTTGATGGCGTTTTCGGCGGGGATAATCAGCATGGGCGGTCACAATTCATCATAATCTGTCCCTGAAAGAGTGTTTTTTACCACACCCACGCCTTCTTTTCGCGCTCAAATGGAATCCAGCGCAAAGGTCGTTGCGGGTCAATCCCGGAAATGTGGCACACACCACAGTGTCGGAAAAGCCCAGACAAACGGCCCGACTGTCATTGAGACGTCACAGAAATGACATTTAATCGGTTCCATCGACGGACTGTACCGGGCCAGATATCGACCTTTCGCCAATTGCCGTTGTTCCTGCTCCAGCCAATAGTGAACAGGAATAACAAGAAAAACCGGATACCGAACCAAGGATTTTCAGATGACCGTACTCGTACTGGATAACCCGGAGCTGATTGCCAATGCCGCGATAGCCGCCGGCTTCACCACTGCCACTTTCGAGGCCGGAACCAGGCGCCCGCACCGCATGAAGTTCCATTACGGCTTCAACAAGCACTCGGTGGACAATGATGACATGGTGTTCCTCCAGCAGCATGCCGCCTATCTGAAGGAACACCCTTCTGTTAGCGTCAGGATTCATGGCCACTCCGACAACTTCGGCTCGGAAGACTACAACCGGTTCCTCTCCCGATTGCGGGCAAACGCGGTAGCGCGGATTCTTATACAGGAAGGCGTTGCGGAATCGCGGATTCTGATGAGTCACTGGGGCTCGGCCCGCCCTCTGGCAACTCCGGAAGATCGGGCTGCCAACCGTCGGGTTGAGCTGGAATATCTGACGCTGGATGTGGCGCGGGCGCTCTGACAAATCGCCTACAGACGAAAAAAGGGGGCCAGGCCCCCTTTTGGATTCACTCTCTGCAAATCTTGCCAGTAGCGTTTCCGTTAACCGTAAACCTGCCAGACGTTCCACAGCAGCAGCAATGCAGCCACCAGGATTGCCAGCCAGGTCAGCAGGATGCCGATCATCCGGGCCCAGTGGGTGCCGCCGCGACCGTTGATCATGCCGAAGGCATGCAGAATACGGCCAACCACCAGCGCCATCCCGGTCCAGTAGATCAGGCCGCTGGCAACGCCGTTGAGTTCAGCGATGGCAAGCATGATCAGACCCAGAGGGGCGTACTCCACCAGATTGGCGTGGGCCCGGACAGCCGCCTCAAAATCTTGGTCGTCGGCGGTGCCGAGACCCTTTTTGTACTTCAGACGAAATTTGACGACCTGAGCCGACAACACCAGTAAAAGAATGCCGATTACTGCGGCAAACACTCCGGTTACGGGTACGATCATGCTCAGCCCTTCTTGATTGCGCTGACGATCGCCAGAAGCAGCACCGCACCCACCGTTGCGGTCACCAGCTCACCGACAGCGCCCTGGGCCGCCAGCCCCAATAGCCGGAATACGAAGCCGCCGAGAAAAGAGCCGACAATACCAATACCGATGTTGGCCAGAATGCCAAATCCACGGCCTTTCATGATCAGACCAGCCAACCAGCCGGCCACACCGCCGATAATCAGAAACAGAATCAGGTTCATCTCTTGCCTCTCCCTGAGGGTCATTGAACGAAACTACAGTCCCGCAAGACTGCCCTGTTTCCAGTGGTGCTTCAAGCACTTCCAGGGAAGGGGATTACAGTGCGGCAATGGCCTCAGACATTTGCCGGTGGCATCGGGCCATCAGTTCCGGAATATCCTCGGCGGTAAGGCCCTCGGTTTCGATGGGCGGCAGAACCCGGATGGCTACCGATTCACGGCGGCCGCTCCAGCCTTTCGCCTCATCAGCATATTCCTGCACACACACCATGGTGATTGGCGCTCCGGATGCCACCGCTGCGTGAAACGCGCCTTTTTTGAATTTCTGCAGGCCACGGCCCTTGCTGCGGGTGCCCTCGGGGAAAACCCAGAGGCTTTTCCGGTCCCGGGCGATGGCACTGCTTGTTGCCTTCATAACCGCAACGGCCTTGTGGGAGCGTCCGCGATTGAGGATAACGTTGCCACCAAGCCAGAAGACCTGGCCAAAGAAAGGCACCCAGACCAGTGACGATTTACCGACAGTTACGGTTCGCGGCGGCAACAGGTCGCCCACAACAAACAGATCGTCATTGTGCTGATGGTTGGCAATGACGACTGTGGGCCGGTCCTGCGGCATGTTCTCCCAGCCTTCCAGCGGCCGTTCCATACCGAGGACTGCCCGCCCGAAACGCGCCACAGCACGCGCCAGGAAACGATTGTTATCCGGGTTGAACGGCCTTGCCGCGTAGAAAACCAGCGCGAACAGGCAGATGATCGGTACGCTCAGCCACGCCAGCAGTTTTCTGATAACACCCATGCAAACACACCCTGCAGCCAATTTTTGGCGCACAAGTGTACGCCAACTTTATATTCCGGCAACAGTGTCAATTTGGGCGCTTTGTTTACCCTTTGCCGAGGCCCTGACGACGTAACGAAGCGGCCCTCCGGCATCGACACTGTCGAACGGGTAGCAGGTCACCAGCAGAAGCGTCCCCTCCGGCAAACGCTGGGTGTCAATCAGCTCTGAACGGCTGTCCACCACCCGGGCACCGTCTACGCGGTAACTCTGCCACCGGCCATCCCGGCCTTGCAGGCGAACCTCATTGCCGGTTTCCAGCGCTTTCAGGCTCCGGAAATGGGTATCCCGGTGCCCGGCAATGATCACGGCTCCGCCATGATCCCTGCTCCCGGTTAACTGGCCCGGACCAAACGCCAGACTCTCGCCATGGGTATCGGCCAGAACAATCATCGTGTCGTTCAGCTCCGGAATGGCCAGCCGAGCCACCGGCCAGGTGTCCGCCCAGGGCCAGGGCCGTGATTCCGTCTGCCGGGCCTGACTTTCCGCCCAGGCCATCTCCAGTAATTCCTGGGCAATAACCGCCTTGAGCGGAATCCATAACCCGAATACCAACAAGGTAGCAGAGCTGGTCAATAACAGTAGCAGGAGCCTTGTCATGCAAACGCCCTCCTCTGCAGCAGCACAATCGCCAGGGAGAACATCAGCCCGACCAGGCCGAGTGCGATCAGCAGCGGCGCCGACGTTGCCGTCTGCGGATAGCGCAGCATGCCGTCCTGGCTGCCCGCCGGCAGAAGAGTGGGCAAATTATCCGTTTCCATTGGGGTCTCTGAACTTCGCACCGGTGTGGAATCCACGGCCACAAAACTGGTATAGGCCGACATCAAGCCATGGCTGACCGCCAGCTCGGTAATCCCGGCCTTGTCCGGCTCCCGGCCCGTCACTCTGGCCTCATCCTCCAGGCTATCGATCTTCTCTCTCGCCCAATGCCGATGAAGCCCGGTTGCCGGGGCGGCCTGCTGCAGGTCCAGCGTTCTGGTCCAGTCCTTGCCACCCGGCAGGCGACCCGACACCTTCAACTCTCCCATGGCCGGAACACCGCGCACCACATGAACCAGCGGCTCGCCCTGGAACAGATCGCCCGGGCGCCTCGGAAATGACTCCTTGCCTGTCTCCTGGCCGGGCCAGTGGACCTGGATGTCCGTCAGAACCGGCGACTCCATGGCCGAAAACAGCGCCTGCAAAGGACCGTCCACATCGGAAGGCGAGTGGATAGCCGTATACGTGCCCCGCCCCCAGCGGGCAGCCTCACGCATGAAATGCCGGTTCGGCGCCGAACCAATGCCCACGGTAAACAACCGCTGATCGCCCAGTTGCTGACGGATCTGCCGGAAAAGCGACGCCTCATTTCCCACTGCACCATCGGTAATGAAAATCACCTGGCGCACCCGCGCGCCGTCTTCAGTCTCGCTAGCACTTTCCAGTGCTCTGGACAGGGCCGGCGCCATCTCGGTACCGCCATCGGCCCGAAGACGGTCAACGTACCGACGGGCCCGGGCGAGGTTATTGCCGGTCGCCACTTCCGGTTGCATAAAAAGCGAGTGAGTCTGGCTGTTGAACTGAATCACATTGAACCGGTCCCGTGGCGTCAGCGTGTCCAGACCGGCCTGAAGGGCATTTCGGGCCTGGCGGATCGATTCCCCCGCCATGGAACCGGAGGTGTCGATCACGAACACCAGATCCCGGGGCAGCGCCATGGTGCCGTTTTCGCCGGGCACCAGCATCGCCATGAGATAGTCCTCACCCTGCCAGGACTGGTGAAAAACCGCTGCGGAGGGTTCCAGCCCGGCAACCGGACGCCACCGCACCACGAAATCACGATTCATCAGGATCTCGCCGCCATCGGGACGAATCCTGAACGTCTGGCCATCCTGACTGCTCGCGAGACGGTGCGACGGACTGGAGACGCTCTCCAGCGGCAGCCCGGAATCAATCACCAGGTTAATCACCGCCCGGTGGCTGTCGGCCGCCACATCATCCGGGGTTACCGTAAACGGACTGATGGCACCGGCATCCGGCACCTCGGTCGTCGCCAGCGCCCACCCGCCTTGCCACTGATCCGGTGCGGTGCTGACCGGCGCTCCCGGCATGTAACGCGGCGTCAGCGTGGTTGGAACAGTGAGCTCGAACACCCCGGCCTGATACTGCACCGGTTGCTGGTACTTCAGCTCAACCGAAACCGTCTCCCCCGGCGGGATATTGGCAACCCGGGCAGTAAAAAGATTCGGACGCTGCTGCTCCACATTCGCCGCATGCTGCCCGGCCTGTTTTGCTTTTTCATAGGTCTGCCGCGCCGTCTCCCTGGGCTGCACCTTGCCCTCAATGGTCCGCTCCCCCACCGTCATCGTCAGACCGTAAACACTGGCCTTCTCGGGCAACGGGAACACGAACACGCCCTCGCGCCACTGGTCGCTGGTATTCTGGAAACTGCGCAGCAACCGAGTGTCGGCAATCAGTCCGCTGATCTGAATGTCGAATTCGCTGTCCAGCACCAGCGCCGGTTCCTGCCATTGCCCCTGGCCGTCGACAAAATGCAACTGGCCGACGTTGTCTGCCTCATTCGCCTCGGCATAGAGGGGGTGAACAAACAGCATCAACAGAACCGACAGCCAGAGGCTGACACCCTCCAGAAAGCGTTTTAACCGGAATCGCTGACGCCTGGTCACTGGAGCTGGTGAGCAGAGCCTGAGCGGAGAACTGGAAATAATCATGAGAGAATCCTTGTGACTGCATGACTGTGCGAAACACCGCCATTTCAGCAATCCGGAAAGGAACTCCCATGGCAGAAAGCGACAAACCGCCCTCAAAAAATGATGAATTATGGCAACAACGATCTGCGCCCTTGTTATCACCACCTGCCGTGGTTAAATAGGCACACACCGGCAACGGGAAGCAGCCGCCACCATGAAGAAACACGTTGTACTGATCGAAGACGAACCCGCCATCCGCGACAACTACCGCGCCGCATTCGAGCGCCGTGGCTATCGTGTGACCGCTCATGGCGACCGGTCGTCGGCCTGGCAGGTGTTGCGGCAGTCCTTGCCGGACCTGGCCATCATCGACGTTGGCCTGGGCGACGAGCCGGAGGGGGGCTTCGCCCTGTGCCAGGATCTGAGGTCACTGTCCCAGACCCTGCCAATTATCTTCCTGACCGCCCGTGACAGCGATATCGATTCCGTCCACGGCCTGCGCCTTGGGGCCGATGATTACGTCACCAAAGATATGAGCCTGGACCACCTGCTGGCCCGGGTGACCGCCCTGCTCAGACGGGCCGATGCCTGGGCCGAAGCCCTCCAGAAGCCGGACGAAGTGCTCCAGCGGGGCAAACTCACCCTCAATGTGGATCGCATGACCGTCGCCTGGGACGAAACCCCCATCGATCTGACCGTCACCGAATTCTGGATGCTGCACTCACTGGTCCAGCACCCGGGCCATGTGCGTAGCCGCGAACAACTGATGGAAGCGGCCAGCACCGTGCTGGACGACAACACGGTCACCTCTCACATCAAACGCATCCGCCGCAAGTTCCTGCAACTGGACGACACCTTCGATGGCATCCAGACCGCCTACGGCATGGGTTATCGCTGGAATGCCCGTGAGGTCTGAGCCTTGAATCTCAAGCGCCAGCTCTTCGTCGCCAGCCTGCTGATGCTGCTGATTCCCTGGGCAGGCCTGCAGTTTGTTCTGGAACTGGACGACGCCCTGCGACAACAGGCCCAGCAGCAACTGCAGGCCCAGGCCGGGAGACTGGCCCAGACGGCCGGCGACCAGATTATTGGCACCACCGTTATCAGGCCTGATGAGCCAGCCATCTACGTTGAACCCCTGGCCGGCAACCTGAACCTGGATGGTTATGGCGACGACTGGCCGGGCTACGACGAGGAAAACCAGGCAAGAAACTGGCAAGGCCAGACCAGCACGGAGGCCGGCGAGCCGTTCCTCCAGTGGCAGGCTGTGACCGACCGGCGGAACCTGTATCTGCTGATCCGCGTCAACCAACGGCAACCCGTGTTCTTCAATCCCGGCAACCCGGATCAGCCCCATGACCGTCTCAGGCTCTGGCTGGAACCTGCCCCCGGCAACCTGGCTCCCGGAGCGACCCGGAAATCCTGGCTGCTGCGCACGCCGGCCCCGGGCCAGCTGTATGGTCTGGAAGAGGCCAGCGGAAAGCCGGATTATCGCATCTCCGGCTTTTTGCAGGGCACCGGCGAGGGCTGGCAGCTGGAACTGAAATTGCCCATGCCCGCGGACCGCAGCCGTCTCGGTTTTGCGGCACTATGGGGCGGCGACCAGACCACCGGCGTCTCCACGCAGGTCGACCCACTGCCGGTTCTGGTCAGTCGCAATCTGGCCCTCGAGCGCCAGCTGGAGCCACAACTGAACCAGGGCCAGCGGGTACGTCTGGTTGAACCGGCCGGCTGGGTGATCGCACGACAGCAGTCTGGCTCTGCCACGAAAACACCCGAGTTCGACAGCCTCAGCCCGCTTCAGGTGGTCGAGCAGATCAGTCTCAATGCGCTCCGGGGCCTGGTGCGGCTTTACCAGCCGGCGCCCACAACAATTGAAACCGGCACTAACCGTGTGACCATTGAGTCGCTCCCGGAGACGGGACTGGTCCGCCACGAGGATGACAGCGTCTGGCTGCTGACCACCCGGGAGGTCTTCGGTGGCCGCACGCTGATTCTGGAGCAATCGCTGGATCAGCTTCTGACCCTCTCCGGCTCTGCCCTGGGCTCGGTCATTGCCCGCAGCACCCTCATCATTGTCGCTCTCACCCTGGTTCTGCTTGGCTATGCCAGTTGGCTGTCCTGGCGGATTACCCGGCTGCAGCGGGCTGTCAGCGCCAGTATCGACGAAGACGGCCGGATCACCGGCAGGGTGCCGGATGCCCGAAGCAAGGACGAACTGGGCCAGTTGCAACGGCACTTCAGCCTGATGGTGGACCGCCTCCACGGTTACAACCGCTACCTCGAGAGTTTTTCCAGGCGACTGTCCCACGAGCTGAAGACCCCTGTCGCAGTGGTCCGTTCCTCGCTGGAAAACCTCAACCACAGCAACTCGGAAGAAGAGCGCAGGCAGTATATTGAACGGGCGGCCTCAGCCACCGAACGCCTCCGGCAGATACTCCACGGCATGAGCGAAGCAGCTCGGCTTGAACAGAGCCTGGACCATGCGGATAAAGAACAGTTTGATCTGGCCGAAGTGGCCGCCGAAGCCACGGCCGCCTACCATGCCCTCGACAGCAGCCACCAGATCCGCTATTCAGGACCCGAGGCGGGCTGCGCGATTACCGGTTCTCCGGAGCTGATGGTGCAACTGCTCGACAAACTGGTGGACAACGCCCGGGATTTCACACCGCCGGATGGTCTGATTGAAGTGGGGCTGAAAAACACACCAGAGGGCTTCTGCCTGTCGGTTTTCAACCAGGGCTCGACACTGCCCGAAGACACCACCACCGACATTTTCAGCCCGTTTGTCTCTATGCGGGACGGCCAGGAACAGGGCCACCTGGGGCAGGGTTTGCTGATTGTCAGCCTGATTGCCGACTACCATGGTGCCCGGGTCGAAGCCCGTAACCGCACCCAAGGTGGCATTGACGGCGTAAGCTTCCGGGTTATTATCCCAGCCATCCATTCTTGAAAACAGGAACTTCCCGCCGTGAGTGCACGCCTGGACTCCCTCGATATTCATCCGCTTCGGAACGATCTCTACAACGAGCTGCATTCACGGCCGTTTCAGGTGCTGCCAACACCTGCGCGGGTCACCCAGATGGCGGTGATGACGACCCCAGAGCAGCGGGAGCAGCAATTCCGGCATCTTCAGGAACTCCATCGGCTGATGGGGCATCCGGTGCCGGAAAAGGAAGTGGGCTGCTTTGAACACACCTTCGGTTCACTGCGAGTGCGTCGCGAGATGCACATGGAATTCGCGTCCTACACCTTTATCAATCTGGACAAGGGCGATGGAACACCCTTTACCGAGACCGGTATCACCCCGCTACCGGAAGGATGGCTGGAGCAACTGACCGGTACCGTGATCGCGGCATTCCACCTGGAAGTCCGGCCCGCTGCTGACGGCACCGAAGGCGACCTGGATTATGTGCGCAAGCACTTCGAGGGCATGCGGCTGATTGGCAGCAGTCCCCAGGAGGGTGCCGCCCGGGTATGGGGCACCTTCCGGCTGCACAGCGATGGTTTTGGCCGGTTCATGGTAATGAACCACCACATGTCGGACAGCCAGCTGGGCCGTCTGACCCAGCGGTTGATGGAGATTGAAACCTACCGCCTGATGTCGCTGCTGGCGCTACCGGTTGCCCGTGAAATCACGCCGTCCCTGAATGATATGGACGAGAAGCTGGCGGTGATCACCCGGTCACTAGCGGAAAACGAAGATGTGGATGAAGAGAAGCTGTTGGCCCAGCTGACCAACATTGCAGCCCGTATCGAGGCCTTCCGGGCCCACTCCACGTTCCGTTTCTCTGCCACCCGCGCCTATCACCAGCTGGTACTGACCCGCCTGGAAGAACTGCGGGAGGACGAACTTTCCGGCCACCTGACCCTGACCGAGTTCATGACCCGCCGGCTGACACCGGCGGTGAAAACCTGCGAAGCAGTGAGTGAGCGCCTCGAAGACCTGTCCCGCCGGGTAGACCGGGCCTCAGACATGATGCGCACCCGGGTGGAGCTGGCCATCCAGAGCCAGAACCAGCAACTGCTCAGCTCCATGGACCGGCGCTCCAAAATTCAGCTGATGATGCAGCACACCGTGGAAGGGTTCTCGGTGGTGGCCATCACCTATTACCTGATCGGGCTTCTCAAATTCGGTCTGGATTCGGTGTACGAGGCCGGCGTCGTCTTCAACAAAACCCTGGTTCTGGGCATCGCCATTCCGGTGGTGATGGCCCTGGTCTTCCTGGGGGTTCGGGTGGTTCACCATCACTTTATCAAGATGGCAAAACGGCAGTAGCTACTTCAGCCTGCCCAGATACCGGTCGCCGGCAAACTGCCGGTAGAACTGCTGGGCCGTTCGGCCGTTGCGCACACCCTTGACGGTAGCAAAGCGAATCGCCTCCCGATGCAGCCCTTCCCGGTCATCAAAGTCGGGGAAAAGCGCGTCCACGGCCTGCAGGTACACCGCCTGCGAAAACGCGTAGAACGAGAGTTGCAGACCGAACCGGTCGGCCAGGGACACCTGTTCTTCGATGGCCTCCGCCGGATGCAGCTCCCCGTCCCGCATCTCGCTCTTGAGGTTGTCAGACATGAACTCCGGCATCAGGTGGCGGCGGTTGGAGGTGGCATACACCCGCACGTTCTCCGGCGGCAGTTCCAGGGAACCCTCCAGTACACTTTTCAGGGCCTTGTAGCTGGACTCACCGACATCAAACGACAGGTCGTCACAGAAAATAACGAACCGGAACGGCAGCTCGCAGATGTCGTCGACAATTTCCGGCAGGTTGACCAGATCGTCCTTGTCCACCTCGATCATCCGAAGCCCACGCTCCTGGTAGCGATTCAGCAGCGCCTTGATCAGCGACGACTTGCCCGTGCCCCGGGAGCCCCATAGCAACGCGTTGTTAGAAGGCTCGCCGGCAAGAAAGCGCTCGGTGTTGCGGGCCAGGGCCTGTTGCTGTCGGTCGATACCCTTCAGATCCTGCCACTGCACCGGATCGAGCCGGCGGATGGCGCGAAGCCCCGAGCGATGGCGGCGCCAGACGGCGGCCGGGGTGGATTGCCAGTCGAAGGATGCAGTCGTGGACATAAACCTCTTTCCTATTCCGTCCCGGGTCAGGCTGTGAAACACTGACCCTGTAAAAACCGTGATAACAGGAGACTTTACCCCAAATGGCCGTAAAATCCGTCGCTTTGGTGGCACACGACAACAAGAAAAAAGAACTCGTGGACTGGGTTGCCGAAAACCGCACCCGTTTTGCCCCACTGAAACTCTACGCCACCGGCACCACCGGCCGGCTGCTCCGGGATAATCTGGAGCGGGATGACATCCATTGCCTGCTCAGCGGCCCCCTGGGCGGCGACCAGCAAATCGGCGCCAAGATCGCCGAGGGTGAAATCGACCTGCTGGTGTTCTTCTGGGACCCTCTTGAACCGCAACCCCATGATCCGGATATCAAAGCATTGCTGCGTATTGCCGCACTCTGGAACATTCCCGTGGCCTGCAACCGGGCAACCGCGGAATTTATCCTGACTTCAGCGTACATGACCGACGACCAGCATCAGCCGAGGAAGCCCGATTTCTCCGATTACACCGGCCGCTCGGTCAGCGCCTGAATAATGTGAAATCGCGTCGGTTACGGCTACACTAAAATCGAAGTTGTTAAGGATCGCCGGCCCACCGATGGACACTCGCGCTACTTACAATGAAACCCGATGCCGGAGCGTGGCCGCGACTGTTCTCTGGGCCCTTTGCCTTTTGCTGGCCTACCCACTGGCGGCGTCCGAGCAGCCGGACAATACCGTTACCGTCGGAATCGTGGGCGACAACAAACCCTACTCGTTCGATGACGGCCCTGGCGCCTCCGGTTTTTCAGTTGATGTTCTCCGGGAGGTGGCCCGACAGGCCGATCTGAATTTCCGATTCAGGGCCGGGAGCTGGCCGGAGGTCTACGACGCGTTCCTGCGCGGTGAGCTGGATGTCATCGACGGCATCTCGTTCAGTCCCGAACGCGCGGAAAACATACTGTTCACCGAGCCCTATCACCTTCGCCAAACCTATCTGATGCACAACACCCAGACACCACTGGGAAAAATCAGCGCCATGTCGGATCTCAGGGACCTCCGGGTGGGCGTCGTTCGCGATGTGTACTATCGCCAGGCACTGATCGCGGAAGGGATCCCCCTTACGAGCTATGATTCAGTCCACAGTCTCATTCGCGCCCTGGCGTTCGGCTGGGTGGATGTCATTATTGGCCCAAGACTGACCCTGCAATACTATGCCAACAATGCTGGCTTCGGATTTCTCGAGATTGCCGGCACAGCGCCTCTCGGAGAGCTCGCGACCGAGGATTTTCGCATTGGCGTTCTGAAAGCCAACGAAGATCTTTACCAGGAGATCGCCTCTGGCCTGGAGCAGATCCCGGACAAGCGCATCGACCAACTGCTCCAACGTTGGCAGGAACTGGGCGGTGACAGCCTTGCCAGTGGTGCCAGCTTTTCCCTCACGCCGGAACAGCGCGAGTTTATCTCCGAAACCGGCCCCGTTCGCGTGGGTCTGATGCGGGATTACGCTCCCTACAGTTTCGAGAGCGCCACACGGATTCACGGGTTGAGCGTAGATGTGCTCCGCCGGATATCAGACCTGACCGGTTTACAGGTAATACCTGTCGAGGGCCAGTGGATAGAGCTCTTCCCCCTGTTCCGTGATGGCGAGATTGATGTGCTTGCCAACATGTCGTTCCGCCCCGAACGTCAGGCTTTTACCCGGTTTTCCCAGCCCTACCACAGCATCCCCAATGTCGCGTTTACGCGGGACCCGGCGTTGAGAATCGAGAGCCTGGACGATTTGAAGGACCAGCGCGTTGCCCTGGGTTCCGGTATTTATTATGAGGAACCTGTCACCCAGGTGCTCGGCAACAATGCCCGAATTTTCACAACCCAGGACACCATGTTCCAGGCCCTTGCCAGGGACGAAGTGGATGTTGTGCTAGCGGCGCTGCCCAACGGCAACTTCTGGATCCGGGAGCTGGGTATCCCGGGCGTGAGAATAGCGGGAGAGCTGAACATTGATGGCCAGACCGGCGAAGACCTCCGGTTCGGCGTCAGACCGGGTCTTGCGCCTCTGGCCGACATCTTCGACCAGGCCCTGTCGGCAATCACCCCCGAAGAAATGCACACCATCGAGAGCCGATGGCTCGGAGCAAGCGTTGACCTGGACGTGCAGGAAACCGGTGATGTCACCCTGAACGCGGTTGAGCTGGCCTGGCTTGAAGCTCGGGACAACCAGATCAACCTGTGTATTGATCCTGACTGGCTCCCACTGGAAGGTCTCGACGAGGACGGCAACCATGCCGGATTATCGGCGGAAGTGGCCCGGTTATTCTCGAACCGGGCGCCGGTTACGTTCGAGCTGGTGCGCACAGACAGCTGGACGGATTCGATTGGAGCTGCCAGGCAGGGCAAGTGCGACATTTTCACCATGGCAATGAAAACGCCGGAGCGCTCGGAATTCCTGAATTTTACCGAGCCCTATCTTGAAGTTCCGACGGTTGTGCTTGGCCGGATCGAAGCCCCGTTCATCGAACGGGTGGGCGATCTGCGCGGGCAGCGAATCGGCGTGGTTAGAGACTATGCCTTCGCGGAGCTACTGCAAAGTCGCTATCCCTCTTTGAACCTGATCGAGGTGACCAACGAGCAGGCAGGCCTGCGTAAACTGCAGAACGATGAGCTGGACGGCTACATTACAACCCTGGCGACCGCCAGCTATTACATGCAGGAGCTCGGCCTTGCCGACGTGAAAGTCATCGGCCGCATTCCGGCAGACTGGTCGCTTTCGGTCGCAACGCGCAAAGACGAGCCCGTGGTTCTGGGCATCATGCAGAAGCTGGTATCCAGTCTTACCGCAGAGGAACGGAAAAATCTCGAACGGCAGTGGCGCAATATCCGCATTAAGCAATCGGTGGATTACACCCTGATCTGGCAGCTGTCGATCGCGGCCATAGTGATCACGCTCCTGCTGGTTTACTGGAACCGGAAGCTCAATCGTCTTAACAAAGACCTGACCGACGCCAACGAGACACTGGCACGGCTCAGCGTGACAGACGACCTGACCAAGCTGGGCAACCGGAGCTATTTTGACCAGGAATTCCGCAAGAGCTTCCAGTGGTGTCAGCGCCATGGCTCGGGCTTTGCGGTGGCCATGGTGGACGCCGACCATTTCAAGAGGATCAATGACAACTACGGCCACGAAGCGGGAGACGTGTGCCTGAAAACACTCGCGGAACTCATGCGTGAACACTTCCGGCGGGAAACCGACAGGCTCTCCCGCTTTGGCGGCGAGGAGTTCGTGATTTTTGCCAGCTATGAGGACAGCGCCGAAATCCGCAACCGGCTGGAGACCTTCCGCAAAGCGGTTGAGAGTGGCTGCTCGGTCTGTGACAGCGAGGATATCCATCTGACGATCAGTATTGGTCTGGCCACAGGCGTTCCGGGCCCAGACGACTCACCCGCGGAATTTCTCAGGCAGGCAGACCAGGCCCTGTATCTGGCAAAGCAGAATGGCAGGAACCGTCTTGAGGCACGCGCGGTCTGATCAGAAGTGGTGCTAAACTGCTGGGAAACAAAAGGACAAGGAGACCGCCATGGCACGTATCTACGAGGATAACTCACTCTCCATTGGCAATACCCCACTGGTTAAGCTGAACCGGGTCAACGACGGCGCGACTATCTGGGCCAAGATCGAGGGCCGCAATCCGGCCTACTCCGTCAAATGCCGGATTGGTTCGGCCATGATCTGGGATGCCGAAAAACGCGGCACCCTGAAACCCGGGATGACCATTGTGGAGCCAACCAGTGGCAATACCGGCATCGCACTGGCATTCGTGGCTGCCGCCCGGGGCTACAAACTGGTCTTGACCATGCCTTCCTCCATGAGCCTTGAGCGGCGAAAAGTCCTGAAGGCACTGGGAGCAGAACTGGTGCTGACCGAGCCGGCCAAAGGGATGCTGGGCGCCATCGCCAAGGCCGAAGAGATCTTTGCCTCCGATCCGGACAATCACTTCCTGCCCCAACAGTTCCAGAACCCGGCCAACCCCCGTATCCACGAGGACACCACCGGCCCGGAAATCTGGAATGACACCGACGGTGAAATCGACATCTTTGTGGCCGGCGTTGGCACTGGCGGCACGCTGACCGGCGTATCCCGCTACATCAAGGGCACCAAAGGCAAGCAGATTACTACCGTTGCCGTGGAACCGACGGATTCCCCGGTGATAAGCCAGGTGATGAACGGCGACGATCCGAAACCTGCGCCGCACAAGATTCAGGGCATCGGCGCCGGATTCGTACCCAAGAACCTGGATCTCGAACAGGTCGATCTGGTGGAAGCCGTTTCCAATGAAGACGCCATGGACATGGCCCATCGGCTGATGCAGGAAGAAGGTATTCTCTGCGGCATCTCCTGCGGCGCGGCAGTGGTGGCTGCGGTGCGGATCAGCAAGCAGCCGGAGTACCAGGGCAAGAACATTGTGGTGGTACTGCCGGACATGGCAGAGCGGTACCTATCCTCTGCCCTGTTTACAGACCGGTTTGGTGAACTGGAAAACGTTCAGTAATCGGTTTAGCGGGCGGTTCCGGGACCTGAAGGGGTTTGATCGTCTTGTTGAGGAACCTCACCGGGGCCGGATTGATCAGGGTCTGTGGATTCCGCCCGTTTCATCAGCTCCATGCCACCTTCCATCAGCAATGACTTGAGCCTGGGATCCTTCTGCTCAGCGATACCCACCGCGAAAGCCATCAACGCCGCTTCCAGGGGATTGGCTTTGATCAGATTACGAATGGCATCGATACCGGAGCCTGATTGAGCCTCGGATCCTTTTTGAGGCTTGCTGGCGGAAACCGGGCGAGTCAGGCGGTAGAAGACGAGCGCAAGCAAAAGAATGCAAACGGAGCCCGACAGCGCCATGGCGCCGGCCTCGCCGAGCCAGGGTGACAGCCCAAGCACGGCTGCCTGAACAAGCAGGTAAAATCCGAAAAGCAGCAGGGCGGTGAGCAAGACCATCGCCAATACGAAACCGATGACGGCCGCGGCAGCCTTGCGCATCGCACCCTGTACCTGAGGGGAATCAAGCATGATCAGCGATCAAGCATCTTGCCTACCAGAATACCCGCCAGAAACATGACGATGATGCTGAGGAACGGTCGCTCCTCAATCTTGTGCTCAACATCGTGGAACGCTTTGTCTCCGGCATCCTTGGCACGATGCAGGGCCTCATCGCCCCGCTGCCTGACCTGATCAAGGGCCTCGCGACTCTCCCGACGGATTTCATCGCGCAAACTGCTGATGTTGCTTTTCTGGCTTTCCGAAACGGTCCGGGTCAGCTTGGCCAGATCCTCGCGCAGTTCCTGAAGATCCTGCTTGACCTGGTTGTAGTCGTCCTGGGTAGATTTGGCTTCCATGTTCTGCCTCCTTAAACAATAGATTTACTGCTAATTTGGCGTTTCCAGAATAAGAATGCGCCCCCGCCAATCATTAATTTCGGAGAACGCTCTTTCAGCGTAGCACATGGAATTCAGGTACAAGTTACCGGCCGGTAACTCATGGGTTGGCTCCTGAAACGCCGGCTTCAGAATATGCGCGCTGTGTTCCTGAAAAGTCTCCAGATAAGCCAACGACGAGTGCCGCGAACAAAAAAAGAAAGACATCAACTCAAAATAGATCCAGAGAACCGGACAAAAAAGCGGACAAAATCGTACTACCAGCTCACTACTAGCCGTGAGCAACTAACGCGTACCTCCCTATCAAATAGTTATTTTTTGTGGCAAGGTAAATTAGTGAAACCGGACATCAAACCGGACACAATCGGGCACCAATACTGCGAAGTTTTCGACATGACCGCATTCATCGATATGACACCTTTCGTTCCACGTGAAGATTCCATGCTTCACTACGGGCTTTTAGATCTGGCGAGCTCTCTTAATCGCGAGGCCGCGAAGCTAACAGGACGCCTGGCCGACGAGACTGCAGAAACCATTCGCCAGCACATGGCGGTCATAAACTCCTATTACTCAAATCTCATTGAGGGCAACCGCACCCTGCCCCACCAAATTCGGGAAGCTCAGCGAGGCGACTTCAGCCATGATCCAGTCGCTCGGGATTACCAATTAGAGTCTATTGCCCACATCCAAGTGCAGGACTGGATCAAAGCCGAAAATCCCGACCTGAATCGAGTGTGCTCGCCGGAGTTCCTTTTGGACATACATGGGCATTTCTATCGAGATTTACCTGATTCTCTGCGAACTATGAAGTCCGAGAATGGCAGTGAAAGCATGGTTGAGCCAGGTCGGTTCCGAACCCAAACGGTAACGGTGGGTCAGCACAAACCGCCTTCTGCGGAACACGTCAGCCAACTAATCGCTCAGGCCTGCGAGCACTATGCTGGGCGACTTTACGCGGGCGACAAAAGATTCGTTGCTCTGGCTTGTGCTCATCACCGTCTGTTATGGATCCATCCCTTCCTTGATGGAAATGGGCGGGTCATAAGGCTTTGGACCGATGCTGCATGGCGAGCTGCCGGACTGGAGAGTATCGGTGTTTGGTGTTTGAGTCGGGGTCTGGCTAAACAGTCAGACATCTACAAGTCAAAGCTGGCGCGCGCAGACTTCCCTCGCCAGGGCAATCAGGATGGTCGTGGCTATCTCAGCGAGGCCGAGCTGGCCCGTTTCTGCCAATTCATGCTCGAAACTGCGAAAGATCAAGTGGCCTATATCTCTGGGCTGTTAGACCTTGGAGGCATGCAGAAACGCATATTGAGTTACGTACAAGCTCGAAACGATGGCCGAGTACCTGGAATTGATGGTGACCTGAAATCGGAAGCAGCCCACATTCTGTTTCAAGCGTTTATCCAGGGCTCTCTTGAACGCTCGACGGCACTTGAGATGACAGGCGCTAGCGAAAGCCGAACAGCCAGGCGTTTAATAAAACAACTGAAGGACGATGGTCTGTTAAGTGAAACCAGTAGTCGTTCTCCGTTGAAATGGGAGATTCCGGAACATGCCGAGCCTTTTTACTTTCCTCAACTTGCTCCAGGCATATAAACACCTGAAGTTACTCTCAACGGGTTCAGATCTGCTTGATGGTGGCACCATATTGTTGCCGGAGATTGTCACCGTATATTGGCCGCTAGGGTCGCAAAGCGAACGTTCAGATTTGGGGGGTGACGCGGAGCTTTGCGGCAGTTTTGGAACCGTGCAGCGGTGGAAAGGCTGT
>PYVH01000104.1 GCA_003030785.1 Marinobacter sp. B9-2
TAGCCTTCCAAAGCTGTTTTCTGGATTTCGAAAAACTGCTCAATGCCCTGAACCACCTGGTGGCCGAAAAGCGCCTGAAAAAATCACCACTCAAACAGATGGTCGCCGCGCTGTCCGTTGGCGTTTACAAGGGTACCCCGGTGGTGGATCTGGACTACCCGGAAGATTCCGAAGCGGAAACCGACATGAACGTCATCATGACCGACCAGGGCGGCTTTATCGAGATTCAGGGAACGGCGGAAGGTGCGCCGTTTGTTCAGGAAGAGCTGGACAACATGCTGGTATTGGCCAGGCAGGGCATTGAGCAGTTGTTCGAAATCCAGAAAACAGCTTTGGAAGGCTAACTCACAAGTCTGGGGCGCCTGTGTGGCGACGTTGCCCCAGACTCAAAAACCGATTTCGATATCGTAATCCATGATCACCGGTGCGTGATCGGAAAACCGGGTTGAGTCGTCAATCCAGCCATCCTCGATGGTCTTGCGGATCCCAGGGGTCAGCAACTGGTAATCCACCCGGATACCGGCATTCCTGCGGGAACCTTCCGCCTGCTCCGGCCACCAGGTAAACTGATTACTCTGCCTGTTCACTTCCCGGAACCCGTCAACACAGCCCATTTCATCAAACAGGCGGTCAAGCCAGGCACGCTCATGGGGCAGGAAACCGGAAAAGTCCAGCTTGTGATAAAGCGGGCTGGCATCCGTTACATGGTGGGCCGTCTGAAGATTGGCGCAGAAAATAAACTGCCGGCGCTTACGCAGCGTCTTCTGCATGTGCAGACCAAAAGACTCCATGAACTCGTCCTTATGGTCCAGCACTGTCAGGTCGTCCTCGCCGATCAGTTCTTCTTCCCGGCCAAGGGCACAGGGCGCGAGCACACAGGCCACGGAAACCTTGTCAAAATCGGCCTGAATAAACCGGCCCTCACGATCCGCCTGCTCGTTGGCGAAACCGTACATGATGGCCTTCGGAAAGTGGCGGGTGTAAATGCCCACGCCACCATCCTCATTGTTCTCGCCATCAATAAAATAGGCCTCATAACCTTCCGGAATCAGGTTGTAGTCCTCAATCTCGTAGGCCCGCATGCGATGGTCCTGAACGCAGACCACGTCGGCATCCTGCTGCGCCAGCCAGTCGAAAAAGCCCTTCTCAACAGCCTGGGCGAGGCCATTGACGCTGATTGATACTACCCGCATACGTGTTCCCTGATTCGGTTTGTGTGTATGATACCTGTTTTACGCGCTAATTAAAGATCAACACCCGCCAGAAGCCTTGTCATGCACGACTATCAGCAGAAATTTATCGAATTTGCCATCCGCCGAAATGTACTACGCTTTGGTGAGTTCACGCTCAAGTCGGGCCGAACCAGCCCCTACTTCTTTAACGCTGGCCTGTTCAATACCGGGGACGACCTGCTTCAATTAAGCAAGGCCTATGCCGCCGCGATCGCACGCAGCGGGCTGGATTATGACATTATTTTCGGCCCTGCCTATAAGGGCATTCCGTTGGCCACTGTCACAGCAATGGCACTGGCTACAGACGGTAACAGCAAACCCTTTGCGTTTAACCGCAAGGAAAAGAAAGATCATGGTGAGGGCGGCAATATTGTTGGCGCACCGTTACAGGGCAAAGTGCTGATTGTCGATGATGTGATTACCGCCGGTACCGCGATCCGGGAATCCATCGATATCATCCGTGCCGCCGGGGCCGAACCGGCAGGCGTGCTTATTGCGCTGGATCGTCAGGAAAAAGGCAATGGCGAGCTATCCGCCATCCAGGAAGTGGAGAAGGAATTCGGCATCCCTGTGGTGAGCATCATTCGTCTTGAGCAGGTGCTGGACTACCTTAAAGCCAACCCGGAATTTGCCGGGCATGCTGAAAAGGTAGCCAGTTATCGGGATCGCTACGGAGTCTGATTGATGACCAATCGTCTGACCGCACTCTCTGTCAAAGCAACGGCATTGGCGCTGGCTCTGGGTTTTTCTGCCCAGGCAGCAGCCAATATGTACCGTTACACGGATGAAAACGGCCAGATCGTGATCAGCAGCACCATTCCCCAGGAGGCCACCAAACGTGGCTACGACATCCTGAACGACAACGGCCGCGTAATTGACACCATTCCGCCAGCACCAACCGACGAAGAGATTGCTGCCCGGGAAGCGGAAAAACAGCGCCAGAAGGAACTCGCTGAACAGCGCGAGCAAGATCGGGCGCTGCTGAAGCGCTTCAGCCACCCGGATCAGGCTGTGAAAGCCATGCACCGGAAAATCCGCGAGCTTGAGGGTCTTATTCAGCTCAAGCGGGGCAACATATCGGTTATATCCAGCCAACTGGATAACGAACAGAGCCGTGCCGCCAACATGGAGCGGGCCGGTCGCGAGATTCCCGAGGCCACGCTGGAAAAAATTCGGCGACTGGAAGCCCAGATACGCGACATTGAACGCGAAATCACCTCACAAACCCAGGAAATCGAAGAATTGCGCCGGGCCTTCGAGGCCGACATTGAGCGCCTGGAAGAAGTCACGGGCGAGGTGCGGACCCTGCCGCTGGATCATACCAAGACCGAAAACTGATTCTTCACTGACATTCCCGGGCCCAGCAAAAAGGCCGCCGGTTTTACCCGGCGGCCTTTTCGTTTCACTCACCTGTCGGTGAGACGCTATCCGCGATTCAGGCGGAAGCAGTGCTCTTCTTGGCAGTAGAAGTGGTCTTGCGCGCGGTGGTCTTGCGCGCAGCCGGCTTCTTCGGCTCAACAGACTTCTTGGCATCCTCAGCTGCGTCAGACACGTCTTCCGCAGCTTCGGCTACCGCATCAGCGCCTTCTGCCGCTTCTTTTTCCAGCTTGGCTACCAGATCGCCAGCAAAGCTGCCGAAACGGGTATTCAGGCTGCGCAGCTGCTCGAACAGGCTGTCACTGTAACCGTTGTAGCGCTTGCGAAGGGTCTTGACGCTGTATTCGCGCGCTTCAGACTCCAGCTTCTCAGCGTAGTCGAACGGCTTGGAAGCCAGCTTCTTCTGCTGATCTTCAGCGGCGTTGATGCCCTTGTCCACGATTTCCTGAAGCTGTTCCTGATAGGACTTGAGTTTACCCATGTTGAATCTCCTTGGTTTCCTGAAAGTTCCAAGACCCTGTCGAAACCAGTGCAACGAGGGCCTTTCTTCGATCTCAGGGTTCAAGTTACGCCTTAAAATTAGAATGTTCATACTAAAAGCAGGCGTTAAAACACATGGGCGTTACCAGCGGAAAATCACCCAACTGGGCACCAGCATGTCGGACTCGGTTTCCCGGATCCAGCCACCGCCATCTGCAGGCACCAGGTAATACTCCGGCCCGACCTCCGGGACGACCTTGATCTCCATGAGCTGGCCATTGACCCGGTATTCGTAGAACACTTCCTTCTCGCCCGGGCGAATAACAATCTCGGGGCCCTGGCTCGCAGGCTGGTAATCCGAGATCACCACAGGCTCTTCGGGCGTTTCCACCGGCGTCTCATCCAGAGCGCCCTCGTCCTGAGCCAGGGCAGCCAGGGGCAGACAGGCGAACAGCAAAGCCGGACAGGCGATTCGTTTCATTTTCGTGATACCCTTTCGTCCATCGATTTCAGTACAGAGTTGCATAAGCCAACCCACGCTTCAATCAGATTCCGGACCTGTTTTGACATGACCAGCAAAAACACACCACCCGTGGTTCTTGTGGACGGATCGTCCTATCTTTTCCGTGCATATCATGCACTTCCGCCACTAACCACCAGCAAGGACCATCCCACCGGAGCGATCAAAGGTGTGATCAGTATGATCCGGCGCCTGGAGCAGGATTTCCCCGGTTCGAAGATGGTGGTGGTCTTCGACGCCAAGGGCAAAACCTTCCGGCACGACCTCTATGAAGAGTACAAGGCCAACCGGCCGCCAATGCCGGAAGATCTGGCCTGCCAGATCGAGCCCATTCATGAGATCGTCAAGGCCATGGGCCTGCCGCTGCTGACAGTGACAGGCGTCGAAGCCGACGATGTGATTGGTACCCTGGCCAACGAAGCCACCAGCAAGGGCATCGATGTGGTGGTTTCCACCGGGGACAAGGACATGGCGCAGCTGGTCAGCGATCACGTTACGCTGATCAACACCATGACCGAGACCCGGATGGATCGGGACGGCGTGGTGGAAAAGTTCGGCGTTACCCCGGAGCAGATCGTGGATTATCTGGCGCTGGTGGGCGACAAGGTCGACAACATCCCCGGCGTGAACAAGTGCGGCCCGAAAACCGCGGTAAAGTGGCTGCAGAGCTACGAAAACCTGGACAATGTCATTGAGCATGCCGATGAAATCAAAGGCAAGATCGGTGAATACCTGCGCGAGGCCACCGAAACCCTGCCCCTGAGTCGCGAACTGGCCACCATCCGCACCGACGTCGAACTGGATTTTGGCCTGGAAGACCTGAAGCTTCGGGAACAGGACGACGGGCAGCTGCTTGAGCTGTTCAGGGAATACGAGTTCCGCACCTGGATTGCCGAACTGGAAGAGGGCGAAACCCCACCCTCCAGCACCGCCCGGTCCAGCGATGAAAAACCCGGCCCGGAGACCGGCAGGAAAAACTACAGCGTCATCACCGACCAGCAAGAACTGGATCAATGGCTGGAACGCCTGAAATCGGCCGAGCTGTTTGCCTTCGATACTGAAACCACCAGCCTCCGGTACATGAATGCCGAGATCGTCGGTGTGTCTTTCGCCATCGAACCCGGCGAGGCCGCCTATGTCCCCCTGGGGCACGATTATATGGGCGCTCCCGAGCAGCTGGATCGTGACGAAGTGCTGAATCAGCTCAAGCCGCTGCTGGAGGACCCCGGTCTGGCCAAGGTCGGCCAGAACCTGAAGTACGACAAGAACGTACTGGCCAACCACGGCATTACCCTGGAGGGCATTGCCGAAGACACCATGCTGGAATCCTACGTGCTGAATTCTGTCGCTACCCGGCACGACATGGACAGCCTTGCAATGTATTACCTGGGCGAGAAGACCATCAGCTTCGAATCCATTGCCGGCAAAGGCGCGAAACAGCTCACCTTCAACCAGATCGAACTGGAAAAGGCCGCACCCTATGCCGCCGAGGATGCGGACATTACCCTGCGCCTACACCAGACCTTGAGACCAAAACTGAAGGAAACCGGGAAGCTGGCCTCTGTCTACGAAGACATCGATTTGCCTCTGGTGCCGGTACTGTCGCGCATGGAGCAGCGCGGCACCCTGATCAGCGCCAGCACCCTGCGACAGCACAGCCAGGAACTGGCAGAGCGCATGGCGGAACTGGAAAAAGAAGCCCATGACGTGGCCGGCGAGACCTTCAACCTGGGTTCCACCAAGCAGCTGCAGGCGATTTTCTACGACAAGATGGGCCTGCCGGTGGTCAAGAAAACCCCCAAGGGCGCGCCATCAACGGCGGAACCGGTGCTGCAGGAACTCGCCCATGAACACGAGCTGCCGCGCCTGATCCTTGAGCACCGCAGCCTGAGCAAGCTGAAGTCTACGTACACCGACACCCTGCCGGAGCTGATTCACCATCGCACCGGCCGTGTGCACACTTCCTACCATCAAGCCGTCACCGCCACCGGTCGACTGTCGTCCTCCGAGCCCAACCTCCAGAATATCCCCATTCGCAGCGAGCAGGGCCGCCGAATACGGCAGGCGTTTATCGCACCCGAGGGTTACAAGCTGGTGGCTGCCGACTACTCCCAGATCGAGCTGAGGATCATGGCCCACCTCTCCGGGGACAAGGGACTGCTGAAAGCGTTTGAAAAGGGCGAAGACATCCACAAGGCCACCGCCTCGGAAGTCTTCGGCGTCAGCCTGGAGGAGGTGTCTTCAGACCAGCGCCGCAGCGCCAAGGCCATCAACTTCGGCCTGATCTACGGCATGTCCGCCTTTGGCCTGTCCCGGCAACTGGACGTTGAGCGCAAACTCGCCCAGCAATACATCGACCGTTATTTCGAACGCTACCCCGGCGTTCTGAAGTACATGGACAACATCCGCAAACAGGCCCACGACGATGGTTTCGTTGAAACCCTGTTCGGCCGTCGGCTGTATCTGCCGGAAATCAACGCCCGCAACAAACAGCTGCAGCAGGCGGCCGAGCGCACCGCGATCAATGCTCCCATGCAGGGCACAGCCGCCGACATCATCAAACGAGCGATGGTGGATGTGGAGAATTGGCTGCTCAAGGAGCACGCCAATGAAGCCCGCATGACCATGCAGGTTCACGATGAACTGATCCTGGAAGTGAAGGAATCGGCCCTCGACAAGATCCGGTCAGGCCTGGAGCAGCGCATGTCCGCAGCAGCTGAACTGGATGTTCCACTGCTGGTGGAAGCCGGTGCTGGTGACAACTGGGACGAGGCGCACTGATTTGACCCAGAAAAGGGCATGGATGCCCGAAAATGCACCGAAATCGACCGCAATATCCACCGCCTGGTCTGCTCTCAAGTCCCGCGATTCCAGGGCAGGCCGCACGCACTACCTCCCGGCGAAATACCACCGTCACGGCACGATATTCGCTACATAATCAGAGTCGGCGCCCTGCCCCACCGCACACTTCGGGCAGCGCCATGCTGTGACATCCATCTCCGAGGCTCACACCATGACTTCTCTGGCATCTGAACGTAGCTGGCTGCTGGACCCCAGCGTGCTGAAACTGGTTCACCAGTGCCGCCGCCTGATTCACTCAGAATTCGGCGTCAAACTGCATCTCACGGAAGAGCATCTGGACCAACAACTGGCCGATTACGCCCGAAAAACCCGCTCCACCCAACTGATCCGCACCTGGGAAACGCTGAAAGAACAGGTTCCACAGCTAAATATTGAACCGGAGGAAGAAGACGACGGTTTGAAGCGCAACTATCGAGGACAGGTGATTGCGGATGCACCGACGGCATCAGTGCAGGACCACGAGGAGGGAGAAATCGACCCGCCACGGAAGAAAAAGGTCATCTACCGTGGCCAGGTCGTTGGCTGACCAGTCAGGTTTTCAGGGACTTAGAAGGACTTGCTTACCTCGATCGCAGCACTCCAGGCGCTTAGCTCATATTCTGCACTGTAGTAACTCGGGTCTTCCGCGCCATTTGACAAACGTGCGACCTGATCCGGGTTCTCATGCTGGTAATTGCGTTCGGTGAAACTCGGATCGTCAGTGAACAAGAGAGTACCTACTGCGGCATCGACTGCCCAGCCACTCTGTGCGTCTTTCCACTGCGCACCTAAAGTCAGCCAATGGCGATCACTGGAAGGAATCCGAGCAGTAAGATATTGATCGACAGGCGATTCATCCCACGCATAGCCGGCTTTCAGAGCCCACTGAGGGGTTGCTTGCCAAACGCTGCCCAAATTGAACTGCCAAGTGTTCTTCCACTGTTCTGTAACGTGCGTTATCGGATCTCCCGAAATTGAAGAAATCTGGCCGTTACCACCTTCACGACTGTAGATATCCAGCTCCTCAAAACGACTCCAACGAGCATACTAATCAGAAACAAAGTAAGCGAACATCACCCGGCGATATACGCCAGGTCCGG
>PYVH01000105.1 GCA_003030785.1 Marinobacter sp. B9-2
ACAGCCTTTCCACCGCTGCACGGTTCCAAAACTGCCGCAAAGCTCCGCGTCACCCTCCAAATCTGAACGTTCGCTTTGCGACCGTAGCGACCTCAATGAATCTTCTTTTCCGGAGGCGCTTTGGTTTCGTTCAGTGCAAAGGTCAGATTGCGATCGCCCCAATTTCCTTCCGAATTTGTACGGACACACCGTGGACACAATTTGGACACAGCCAAATAAAAAAGGCCTGCGTTTTCATGCAAGCCTTTGAAAATAATGGCGCGCCCGATAGGATTCGAACCTATGACCTTTGCCTCCGGAGGGCACGGAATTAGGTGGGTGTTGTGCGGCTTAATCGGGGCTTATTCGATACAAGTCAAACAGATGCAGTAAGAAGACCTGTGTGTCTGAAGCCCTTGTTCTGGGCGGTTTTCAACGATTAGCGCCATTTTTTGGCACAGAAGTGTCAGGAACGGATTGGTTAAATTCGGACACTTCGACCGCTGCCCGGCACGCCATTTTTTTCGATGACATGGCATTACCGCATGCATTGGAGCGTGTTCAATTTGTCGGGTTTGAACTGTCCGCTTAGAGACATCAATAGCTGTGTAACATTTGCGCTCTTTCCTATATCTGCATTTTTGAGCAAGAAGTTCTGGGGTATATGCACGTCTCAGTGTGTCTCATAATTTCTTCATGGTCGTTTATATTACGGCTTAGCTTGGCGACCGAATTGTCGTAAGCGCACTTCTGAGCGATTGACGGTAGTCTGTAATCAAATGGGTAGTCCCATGTTCCTTCGTCATTGGACCTGGAGCGAAAAGCGCTGGTCTCTATCGGTCTAAAGACGACGAGTAGAGAAGGGTAACTGTTGGTATTGTGGACGCCTGAAATCTGACAATATCCGTTAACTGAAACGTGGGTTTTGCCGATCATCTAGGAGTCGTCGCTTATGCCTTTAACACCCCTGCACTTTGGGGTTCTTGCTCCGGTTAACCACTTCTTACCCGGCAAGGTTAGCCTAGTTTCATTCACGCTGATCAATCTCTGGATGGATGGCAATGCCATTCTTTATTATGGCTTTGGGCTGAGCCGGCCTGAGCTTCACGGCCCAACCACCCACAGCCTGCTGGCATCTTTAATCTTGGCTAGCATTCTAGCGGCGATTGGTTTTCGGTCTCGCAAGTGGGTGATCGGAGCGTATCTGGGCGGGGTTACTCATGTCTTGCTGGACATGCTGGTGCATTCAGAAATGCAGCCTTTGTACCCGATCCATTGGAACCCATTTTACGTGGGGCTTATGGAGCCTCTTTCATTGATTCTGCTGCCCTTCATGATTTGGTTCCTAGTGCAGTTTTCGCGTGATGCTGTTAAATGCTTCCGCAGACGCGATGGCAGCTCTTAGCTCTGATAGAGGGCTTTGCCTACGTTTCGACTATTCGTCAGAATCAATGACCGGTTCGACTGGGCGAACGGAGAGGTTGGAAAACGGTCCAGTCCCGCTGGAGCTGGCGGCATGTATTATGGCTGTTCGAGGGATTGAAGATTGGCGACGTCTGATATGAAGCAGTATCCAACGAAAATCATTAGCGGTGGTCAGACTGGTGCCGACCGCGCGGCAATTGATGCGGCTATAGACCGGAATCAACTGATCGCGGGTTATTGTCCGAAAGGTCGCCTGGCAGAAGATGGGCAGATACCAGAGCGGTACCCGCTTGCGGAAGTCACGGGTGGGTATAGAGTCCGAACTCGGAAAAATGTTCAGACTGGCGACGGCACGCTCGTGGTTTATCGCGACGAACTTAAAGGCGGTACAGCGTTGACTGTTTCTTTAGCCTTGAAGGAGCGGAAACCGCTAAAGCTAATTGATATTTCCCTCGCGGATCCAGTACTTGCTGCAGAGAAAGTCCGGGAATTCTGCCTACTGAACTAGATAGGTGTGCTAAATGTTGCAGGTCCGAGGGCTTCGCAGTGCCCTGACATCTACCCCTACGTCTTTGAGGTCATCTCCCATTTGCTATTTGAGACCTCAATAAGTTGACTGGGCGTAGACGATTTGTCGGCTTGCCCTCGGTGATCGTGGTGGCGTGTGCGTAAGGCCACCCTTTGTTCAGTTGTGAAGGATGGGATGCCATGATCGAAGATGCTTTAATCCGCAGATGCGTTCGGCTGTTGGGCGCTGTTCATGAGCTCCACAAACAGGGCTACCAAGACCTCGTTGTATCCTGTCCAATGGCTCCTTCTGGCACCTCTTGGCGTTGCAGCCTACTCCCTTTTGATCAGGTCCAGTGGGATGGAAACATGTGGAGCGAGCTTCTAGGAGAAGGAGTTGAGCCAGCGCGTCACTCTTCTGGACATATTGGAAATGAATATTTTGGGTGGACTGACGCAAAATCAGATACCGCGAGAGAGTTAGCTGAGAAAATCAAACTTAGGTTCCCTCGGCTGATGGCGAGAACCAAACGTCTCAATTTTGAATACTCAGGGTGGTTTACGTACATGCTCGGCGAGGCAGAGCAAGGCCATTTGCCTGTTATGGGGAGAGATTATCAGGAAGAGTATCGTGAAAAGTTAGCCACGACGACCCCCGGCGTATGGCTCAAAGGACCACCCCTTTTCAGCATGGTTCGGGTGAGAGGAAAAACGTATCACTACACTAGGCCTCCCCATCTGAAATCCGGCGATGACTGGCATGAGGCATACAAAAGACTTGTCTTAATGTGGCAAGAGGATAAGCATAGCTGCCCCTTGCCCCAGTACCCTATTGATACAGGGGATACATTCGAGCTAGGCGCTTATTGGGAAGGGGCGATCTATTACATTCAAACAATTTTGGGCTTCACTGATATTCGCCGATTTTTGTCAGCGATGGAGACGCTGAGTGAGAGGCCAGAGCATTGGGATGTCTTTTTCCTCGTCTGGAACAGCGAGGGGCAGCTAATCTACCTTATCGCTTTCCTTACTCGCCGATTGCTGGCCGAGCCCCAAAAATATCTAATGGAACCTTCGGAACGCGATGATTGGGAGCAGCGATTGCGCAGCCTCGAATGCCAAATGAACCACCACTGGATACAAAGTGGCAGACCGCCAAATCCGTATTACGGTGGAGGGAACCCTTTACATTTGGGTTTAATCTTGACGGGTTTAAGTGAGGACAACCTAGTGAATACCTGAGACTTCGTCGGTATTGAGTGGTGTGCATTTTCAACGGCTGAGAGGTTCTAGACAACTGTTGATCAGGACTGAAAACTGCGTGTCACTTCATAACCTCGATTTAACCCGCAACGAAACTTTCAACTGGGCTATTCCATTCAATGACCATCTATGAACAGCGAAGTGACACCAGAACTCTCATGGATGTGGGAGAGCGATTCATAAAGAGTCGGATAATTGATCGGCTACAAAAAGCCTCGGAAACCACGCAGGCTTTGATCGGTGGCCTAGGGCACGATGCGGGAGTACTCGAAAATCCTCTCAACCCAGACGATACCCTGCTCGTGAACACCGACAGATCGGGAGTCAATAAAGCGTATAACTTAGGACTAGCTGGCGGTGAATGCATCGGTCATTTTGCAGTTTCTCATGCGGTTAGCGATATTCTGGCAACGGGGGGCACTCCATTCGCTGTATCGATCGCATTGCTTTTGCCTGGTGAGACCACCGTAAGCTTGGTCGATGAGATAATGGATGGGATCAAGCAGGCATGCTCAGATTATGGAGTGACTCTCACCGGTGGTGATACTAAAAAGGCAGAGTCGCTATCCTTGGTCGTGACTGCACTTGGAAAAGCACCGGTTGCAAATCTCTTGTATCGGAATACCCCCCGTGTAGGCGACCACCTCGTGGTCTCCGGCCAGCTTGGTTCCATGTTGCTCGGATCTGTGGTTCACAAGCGCAGGCGTCGGGTATCTGGTCCCGTTCAAAAAGTCATTGATGGAGCCTTGATAAATCAGCGTCCTCCCTTTCATTTAGGAATAGCGATGAGTGAGTCCCGCTTGGCCCACGCCTGTACAGACATTAGTGACGGCCTTCAAGCAGCTTGCCGTAATATGCTGACAAACACCAACCTTGGGGTTCAGCTGAGCGAAACGCAGATACCTATTCACCCAGAATTAAAGGATCTCGCCAATTCGTTATCGCTGACTCCACTCCAGTTATCAATGGCAGGAGGTGACTGGCAGTTCCTTTATTGCGTCCCAGAAACCCACATTTCCGCTTTGCAGGATGTTGCAGAGCGCAGCAATACACCGCTCACCGTAATTGGAGAGGTTACTGATGAGGTTGGTATCTGGGTCAAGACTGTGAATGGAGAAAGAAAAAAACTACGGGACATAGAGCATGACAGCTTTCACGAGCGCGTTGATGGGAAGAGCTACTTTGATTTTCTCAGTGATCCTCAAGAGCTATTCGAGTAGTACAAGAACGATTTTTCGTTTTGGGAGATTGTGATGGTCTCAGTAACCGCACACACACTAGGTGAGTGTTGGCAAAAGTGCGTTCAGGTTGTGCTTGAGCATGGTCATGAGCATAACGATGAAGATGTTGCGATTCGCGAGCTGTTGGGACTTTCGCTCCAAATCATGCATCCATCCTCTGAGGACAGCTTTATTAAGGAGGTGGGCGATCATAGCGTCATAGCCAAGATGCTAGAGAAATTCTCCAAAGGGGTCATCATGGAAGATCGACCCTTCACCTATGGGCAGCTGATTTATGACATGAATGGAGTAGACCAGTTCGAGTGGATGCTAGAGCGACTGCAAAAGAAGCCCGAAACTAAATCAGCGACTATTTCTCTCTTAACCCCCGGATTAAACGTACCAAATCTTCCGTGCCTCAGCGTTCTGGATGCAAAAATTCGTAATGGCCAAGTCCATCTGCAGTTCTTTTTTCGAAGTCAGAATATTTTCGGCCGACAATACGCCAATTTACTCGCGCTTTCCCAACTACATGAAGATTTGGCACGACGAAGCGGGTGCGAATTGGGCACCATGAAAGGCTATGTCGCATCAGCACACATCTATGAATACGACTTGGTTGAAGCACACAAGCTGGCCGAGAATGGCATAGGGCAAATCACAGACCAGTACTACTCGAAAGGCCCCGCTTCAATTCGGGCTTAAACCTCAGTTGGTTGTTGTGGACATTCATTTTCTAAATCTTGTCGGGCAGAGCGAATAAGGTCTCGATACTCCTTTTGACGCTTTTTGCTCGCATGTTTTTGAAAAAATGCCTCTGCGAGATCGATTAGGGTCTCGCGTTCTGGTTTTGGCCAGTCGACGCTTGCAGCCACATTGTCAGCGAGTACTCGTTGGAATCCGCTACCAGGTTCGAAGTTCTTGGGGTCGTGAGCCGCACGCTGGAGCCTTTTGAGCTGACTCTGCTCGTCCGATAAATAGAGTTCCGATATCAATTCTTCAGTATTTGACGCACTGCCGGACTTCTCCGAGCGTGCAACAGGGCCGATGGCCCTTCGAGGTTTTTCATCCGGAGAATTTCCATGACCATGGACATGGTCGCGGATGGACTTTGGAATGTCTTGACGGCTTTTTACTAAACCTGCGTCTAGAATGAATCCAATATCTTTCTCTGTCTCTATGCGGTCAAGAAGCGCCCTTATCTGCTGCTCGCTAAAGTCCTCTCGCCTGAGGACTTTACCTTTTATCAGCCTCTTTGCGTTAATCGGGGAAACCCGGGCGACAAGATCTCTTATACGCTGCCGGTCTTCACGAATCTTTGCCGCCTTTATGATGTTATCTTTTACGAGAACATGAATTATTCTGGGTGATAGGTCTTTATTGTAGCTAATATCTTTTATTTTGGAGCGTTGCAGCCCGTTGAACTGAGAGGCGCTGACTTTTTTCGACGCGAGCAGCGCTAAAATCTCAAGCTCCAATGGCTCGGTGTTCTCAACATTGAGCGCCCGCTTCCAGTTTTCTCGAAACTCCTCATCAGTGATGATGCCGTTGCGGGCCATATAACAAAGCTCAACAACAGAAGCGCTGGTTATCACTTTGGCACGGTTGCCGTCTTTAAGCTCGCCCACAAGTAGTTTCTGGGCATCAGTCAGGTGCACTAACCAGTCGGATTGCCCCACCACTGCGTGTGGTAATAACTCAAGCCACAAGTTTCGCCGGTCTATCAGAAGATGTTGCAGTCGTTCAACTCTCACCCGTCCGGAGTCGTGACTGCTCAACGCATACCAGAAGGCGGTTCCTTCAAGAGCTGATGTCAGCTCCTCAGGCAGAGGGTGTTTTTGAAAGTAACGGTCAGGAGACGGCGTGCGGCCGAGGTAAGCCAGACTACGAGTAGTATCTGTTACGCTTTCTCCACGCATACATCTGATTAGCCCTCTAACCCAGAGATCATTCTGCGGAGCAAAATGCCTACCTTTCGGCTCTGGCAGCAGCGATAACCTTTCGTCGTCACGAATCGCTGCACATACTAGTAGGGGCGCAATCTGCCAAGCTGTTTGAACGAAGTGCTCAGGTGGCTGTTCGAATAGTTCGAAAGCAAATACTATTGGCATAGACCAGCGACGGTCATCGAGCTGGTGGCCTGCCTGAAGTAACTCATGCTCGGCATGACTTGTAAGGAAAACTGCCACTAGGAATTCTTGTATTGTTTCGTGTCGGAAGCGGATGGTCATGCCATCTCTGGCGGTTTCAAGTAGTAAGCCTTGAGCAACTCGATCAATGAAAGCTTTTGATTTTTCACCTACGACAACATCCAGCCGCTCGGTCGCCTCGGCTTTTGAACAGGCAACGACGCCATCACAGCGCATTGAATATGCGAGCACCGCTAGGGCTTCTCTCGTTTCATCCTCCCTCCAAATGGCAGTTGCCCCGGCTGAGAGATCCTTCGATATTTCCCGGTGAATCCAGCCATCAAAGAATTCACTGTAGAGTTCTGCAAGCCCGCCCGGGAGTTCGCCGGTCTCTTGCCATACCCACAGCGCCATTCGAAGCAAGATGGGACTTCTTGCGATCATATTTGCGGTCGGTTTTTGGATTAGATTTGCCCAAAATGTCTCAACCGATTCCGGCGTGTCGGCCAAATAGTTCCTGACCAGTTGTTGCTGCCGAGAGGTGCCCATAGGCCGCAATTCGATTACTTTCTGAGCGAAGACGGGTAGGTGGGATGACCTTGTAGAAACGATCACCTGGGACTTTGGGTGCTCTTTCAATAGATCGCTCAGTTCACCCACGCACTGGTCATAGCGTGCTGATGGGCACTCGTTCAGACCATCTAGCACCAGGGTTAAACGGCCAGATGTTAGTGGCCAATTAAAATGACCCACTACTGGCCATTTATTTTGACCCACCTCCGGGTGGCCGTCAGGCCACAGAACCAGCTACTGTCCCCCGCTTTTATCGATAGC
>PYVH01000106.1 GCA_003030785.1 Marinobacter sp. B9-2
GCTATCGATAAAAGCGGGGGACAGTAGCTGGTTCTGTGGCCTGACGGCCACCCGGGGGTGGGTCAAAATTAATGGCCAGTAGTGGGTCATTTTAATTGGCCACTAACATTTATAATTCGCGACAACAGATATACTCGCGTCTGTATCGCCAATTGGCAAGTCGAATAGCGTTGTACGGAATTTTTGTTTTTTTAAAGTCTCGCCGCTTTTGAGGGTAGCAATCACGTACTCATCTGAACCTTCGATGGAGATGAAGGAAGAAATGCTGCTATTAAACTCTTCAGAATTTATCAATTTTAGATCGCTTAGCTTTATGAAAAACACCAGACCGAGCACGAGCAAAAATAATGGAATCCACCTGTTAAATTTTCGAAAATAAGAAAATACCATGCTTACTCCAAATAGGATTTATCAGCACCTTTCATCGTGGATTCTGACGAGGCACCTCGCGCCATCCCCACATAACGCCCGGCTTTGCGGCGTGCCGGAGCGCAGCGTAGGCGCGTCCGACAACAGCCGCTTGTTAACCCCGTAGCTCGAGGCCTTCTCGAATGACCTCGGGATGACGGGAAGCAATCTCAATGAGCGCTTTTGCTGGACCAGAGGGTTCACGTCGACCTTGCTCCCACTCCTGCAGGGTTCGCGCGGAAATATGCAGTACCTCAGCAAACTCGACCTGAGTCAGTCCGGTTTTGCCTCGAGCCTCTGCCACCTCGTTAGGCTCAACACGACTGACTCGTGCAGTTTTGCCCGCTTTCATTTCTTTAACAGACTGAAGCAACTTGTTGCCAAGCTCCTCAGCACTTAGTGTCTCGTCACTCATTTTCCAATACCTCACGAATCGACTTCAGGATATGAGCGGGTATATTGCCCCTGACGGCTTTCTTGTAGATCACCAATAACCAGATCTCACCATTTGCCAACTTGGTGAAGTAAATGACTCGCACCCCACCGCGCTTCCCTGAACCCGCTACCGACCAACGAACCTTTCTACATCCGCCGCTACCCGGAATGGGGTCACCAATTTCCGGACTTGCCGCAAGCCAGGCAAAGAAAGCGCTTCGCTCTTCCTCAGTCCAGATTTTTCTGGCATCTGCTTCAAATGTAGGGGTTTCGATGATGGTAAACATGACAGTCAATATACGTCATTGACGGAGTTTTGCAAGATGCTGGTCACAAGGGTTAACGCATTTTGTTCAGCGGCGACCTTTTTGCAGCGAAGCGGAGAAAAGGGCGTCCGGTGGAGGGCCGTCAGGCCCGGAACGAACTGGAACTATTTGTTAGGGAGTTTATCTCCGTACCCTTCTTCTAGGCGATCTCTGAGCCGAAAGGAATCCCCACCTGTATCTCTCAAGATTTCCGCTTCTTGAGCTAGCTGGAGGCCCTCGCTGCGATCTTTGATACTTATGCTGACAGCTGCTTGAAAGTCCAGGAGTAGAAGTTGAGCAAATAGATCCCCTAGATTTCGAAAAAGAACATCTGCCGCAAATCCCTGCGTTTTCTTTATTGACAGGGAGGTTGTATCAAGCTGATGTCTCAGCGAGTAGAAGCTGTATGAACTATGTGAAGCGTTTTGATTCAGATACTCTCTGAATCCCATTAAATCTGAGCCGATCAGCTTGGCTCTTTTTCCTGCTTTTGGCAGCCGGTCTTCCGCTGCCTCAGCCACTCGAGAAGGATCCTGGCTAAAGTAGATTAGCAACTCATAATATTCGAGAAATGGCCGGTTTAATGCTCCGGCTTCTTGCCCAAGATTGTCTAAGATCATCCCATAAGCACCAAGCGCATAGCTTTTGGCTTTCGCGAGGGTCAAACCACAGATCCTACAGTACTGATCGTGAGCGGCTTTCTGGTTGAAAAAGTCTATGGCTTTATCAATCAGCGCGAAGGCCTGTTCAATCGATACCTTTTGTTCAGAGAGTTCAGAATCCAGTAACTCTTGGGAGGCCCTTCTCGTTGACCACAGATCCATAATCTTCCCTAACGCCAGTGGTAATGGGCGCCAACGGAGCGCAGCGTAGTTGGTGTCCCGTTGACCACCTTGTTAGCACCAGCCAGCGGCATGACGGTGCTCGCTGGCGAACTGAATAGTTCGCAACAGCGGAAACTGCTCTGGGATCGCCGCCTTGGCAATTTTCTTGTTTCCGATCCCGGCAACGATCTCTGCAAATAGCTCGGAGGTTGTCATTACTCGACCACCTGCGAGGTAAGCGTTCATTCCAAGACGTGGTTGACCTACTTCACGTCACGCAGAGGCCTCAATAACCCCGGCGAGACCTTGTACTGCTTCCTGCCATCGTCACCCAGCACGATCACACTTTTGCGGTTGATCTTGGTGACGATTCCCAGCACAGGACCCTCCCGGCCTTCGAAGGTCACTTTCAGCCCCACCCGCAACTGGCTCAACGCTTGCAGGTTTTCCTGATCTTGCAGTTCATCGATGCGTTGACAGATATACCGGTTCAGTTCCAGTAACTGATCGATGCTGAGATCTTCAATGCGCATGGAAGGGGGCCTCCGGCTCTCTGTTCTGGCGGTCAGGATGGCGTGGATCGATCAGGGATCTCAGTGGCTTATCCGCGAACCGCAGCTTCCAGAGTCTTGGCGTCAGGTCTGCCACTTCTTTGGCTGGATGCAGGCTGATGCGTTGCAGCACGTCCACCAGGTAAGTGTAGGGGTTAATATCGTGCAGCTTGCAGGTGCTGATCAGACTCTGGATGATCCCCAGGTGTTCTGCGCCCAGTTCGGTCCAGCAGAACATCCAGTTTTTCTTGCCCATGGGGATGGGGCGCAGGGCCCGTTCCAGATGGTTGGTGTCCGGCTGCACGTCCGGGTTCTCCAGGAACACCGTCAGGCTGACTTCCCGACTGAGCACGTAGTTCAGAGCCCTGGTCAGCGGATCGCTGGGCACCAGACCGCCTTGCTCCAGTTGATCCCGGCACCACTGGAAGAAGTCGCTGACCACCGGCTTGGAGTGATCCAGGCGGTACTGGCGTTTCTTCTCGCCGGTCAGCCCTTGAGCTTTGATGGTCTCTTCATTCTGGTAGAGCTTGGCGATCCGTTGCAGGGCCTCGGTGACGGTCTCCGGGTGATCCTTTTGAGCCTCGATAAAGTAACGGCGACTGTGCACCCAACATTGGGCGTGGGTGACGTTCTCCTGGGCAGCGGCATAGCGGGCATAGGCCGCGTAGCCATCACTGATCAGGGTGCCGCTGAACTGATCGTTCAGAACCTCCTCGATGTGCAGTCGGCCCCGACTGTTCGAGTAGGTGAACACCACTTCGTCGGCATCGCCGTACAGCGGCCAGAACCAGCCGGATTTCATCTTGCCTTTTTGCGGGCCTGCCCGGCCCTGGTGGCCAGCCTTGATGGGCGTTTCGTCCATGGCCAGCACCCGACTGCGCAATACGTTATCGGTCTGGGCAGCCACGATGGGCCGAAGCAGGTCGATGGCGCGCTTGACCAGATGGGTCAGGGTGCTGCGACTAACGGTAATACCGGCTTGCTGGATGCGCTGGTGTTGACGATACAGCGGCAGGTGGAACTGGAACTTATCCACCAGCAGCCCGGCCAGCAGGCTGACGTCGGCCAGGCTGTTGTCCAGTACGTTGAACGGCGCTGGCGTCGTCACAGGTTTTGAGTCAGTGCCCTTACGACGGAACACCGGGCGCTCACACTTGAGCACCACATAGCTGGAGGCGCGCTGGGCCAGGCGATAAGTCGTTTTAGTGCCAATGATGTCGTACTGGTCGGCGTCCGGACCGGTCAGCTCCGGTGGCAGGTGTTCAATGACTTCCACCGGCACCCCGGCAGTAAAGCGCAGGCCAGTGTCGTTCAGACAATCGTCGTCCCGCTGCTTCTTGCCGGTGCCGCGCTGGTAAGCCTTAATAGTGCGTTTTTCTTCATCGGCAGGCTGTTCCGGTCGCGGTGCCTCCTCTGGCTGGAACAAGCTGTCCTGCCCGGGCAGATCGACCACCTGCTTCTCGGATTTGGGGCCGAACAGCTGCTTCTTGAACCAGTCCAACTGGCGCTGCAGGATCTGGACCTGCTCCCGCAACAGTGCATTCTCCTCGGCCAGAGCCGAGGAGAAAAGTGTACCGGGAGAAGAAGCTGAAGCCGTTGAATTCATGGCCGATATTATACCGGAACTCTGTCTTCTATACCCCTCGAAAACGCTTGAACTGGCGGTATTTCTGCACCTCAATGCCGTCAATCAGCAGCTGCAAATCCGTCAGGGTCAGGGTTCGCTGACCGGAGGCGGATAACGGCACCCGGAACTGGCCCTGCTCCAGGCGCTTGGCCCACAGACAGTAACCGGTGGCGGTAAAGTAGAGCATCTTCATCTGGGTCTTACGGCGATTGACGAAGACAAAATACTGACCGCTGAGGGGGTCGTGCTTCAATTGATTCCGAACCAGGGCGCTCAGGCCCCGGAACGATTTGCGCATGTCGGTGGGCTCGGTGCACAGCCAGATGCGCGCCTGGCTATCGAGCCCGATCATCCGTTCTGGCTCAGCCGCAGTTCGACGCCGTTGCCGAGGCTCAGCACTATGTTCCAGCCTGGGCCGGAGGATGGAGAGTTGGCCATCAACGACGAGAGATCCAGAAAACCGGCTTCACCGGAACCGGCCGGATCATCGGTCGACTGACCGGACAGGCGCTTTCGCCAGTTGCAGAAGCTGGCATAGCCAATGGGGTCTGCTGCTTACAGAACTTCGGGGCCGACAGACCACTGTCACGCTGCTGGTCGACCAGGACCTGCCACTGTTCCGGAGTGCGGTGTTTTCTCATGGGAGCAACCTCTTATTAGGAAATCAGAGGTTACTGTAGAGCGAAATTCAGTGGGGTGGCAGGACGTCTCGGAATGAACGCTTACCCTGCGAGTGTCTTTACGTTCGCATTGCTGGCAAACCCAAGGAGTGCGATTTGCTCAATCTCTTTGGGTAAGCTAATGCCGTCGAACAGCGCTGGGATATGTTGCCGCCCGGCTTCAAACTTTTTGCCGTACCGCTGCTCACGCTTTGCCCATGAGTGCGCGTCCATAGATGGCTCGATGTGAACCAAGTGTTGTTGCCCAGGATGAAAAGCCACCACATCAAGCTCGCACTCGTAGCCACCATTCGCACGAGGCCCAACCTGAATATTCCTGCGGACGAAATATCCTCTGTATTCATACCACTCAGCAACGAGCTGTTCGAGATGATTCATAAAGTGCTAACGCCAGCGCACAACGGCGCCCTTGTAATGGAGGCGCAGCCGCAATGTAAAGGGCGTCCGGCGGCCACCGGCCGCGTATTGATGCGCCTTGTTAAGTGCTGGTGGGAACCTGATAGATGTAATTCCCAACGCCAATTCTCATGCAATCACTAAATTCTTCTGGCTCAGACCCCGTATAGATCGATTGCAGTATTAATGTCTTGTCTGGAACACCCTTGAAACTTAGCTCAAAGCCATGACCATTCCAGGCTTCGCCAATATGCCGTACTTCAGCAACCTCTAAACCGACAAACTGATCCAGAATTGGTAGCCTGCATACAACGCTACCTTCATTGATAATTTCCGCCTGAAATTGCCGTTCACGCCTTTTGAAGCCCATTACTTCGGAACCAACTAGCCCGTGGATGGAATACCATATGCCATCGAAACAGAGATGAACGACATTTATCTCATCTGCAACGACGTGGGCCAACGCTGAATCAAGCCTTCTTCCTTTGACAGAAGTAACGTCCGGTGAGCCTTCTTTGATGATCTTCCGGTAATCGTATTCCATGATTTTGCACTTAACGCAAACAGCACGCGCGGCTGCGGAATGGAGGCGAAGCCGCAATGTAGTAGCCGTCGCCGTGACTGTCATGGTTAGACGCGGTACCGGCTCTCAATGTACTTCAATCCCTGGATTCGCTGCCTGCAAGCTCGATATCGCCTCATTCGATATGTGTTCGCAATCCAATACCGATATGAATTTAAGCCCCTTGAGTGACTGGAGAAAACCGAGCCCGCTATCTGAAACTACAGTACTTTCAAGCCAGATTTCCTCAAGACTCTTGAATGTTGCAAGGCGCTCCATCGCCGCATCAGTTACCCGCGTTCCATCAAGATCAATACAGCGTAATGCGGGCATTTCAGGCAAGCTGGCAATCCCGAAATCGGATACCCCTGAATTTTCCAGATTCAGAAAGACCGTGTCTGCTGGCACAGAGGCAAGGTCCGCATCGCTGAACCAGGAGCCATCTACGTAGCCAAATCGACCCTTTAAGCGGAAAACCAGTCTGTCCTCTGACTTCATACTCATCTCGTCTAACGCTTTGCACAGCGGCGCGAGGTACGAGCGTCCGGCGCCGAAGGCGCGAACTGCTGCAACTTGTTATGTGTTTGTGCGCACCAGCTTATTGGCATGCAGCTTGCTATCTAATTTATAGCCACAAATATTAGGAGTTAACTATGCAAATTGGAAGCCCAACAAGCGCATTACCTATAACGCCAACGCAGAAAAGCGGCAGCGGTTTGCCGGCCAATACACCCGTTACCGGCAATATCCAGCCGGAAAAGCCGTTTATTCGTGAGCTTGCTGAATCATTTGACCCTAAGAATATGAGCTACAAAGAATCCATGGATCTTGCCAATGCTTTAATGAAAGCTGGAGAAGGTGATTTAAGCTCAGCATTTTTACCTCCACCACTCCTAAAAGTGAATAGCGATGGTAGTGTAAGTGACATGAAAGGAACACCTGAAGGTGATGCCAAAATGAACGCCAAGTTCAATATGTTTGGTGTACTTGAAGCTAGGATTGATTTCAATAAAAGTATGAATATCTCAACAAACCTACTTGAAGATTCTTATTCTTTTCTAGAAAAAATTCAAGCAGCTCGAAATACGCCAAGTATCAATGAGTACACATAACGCTTGCAGCATGCGCGCCCATGGAATGGAGCCGAAGGCGCAATGTAATGGGCGTCGCCGTGCCTGCACTTGTTACTAATCAGAAACAAAGTAAGCGAACATCACCCGGCGATATACGCCAGGTCCGG
>PYVH01000107.1:0-3035 GCA_003030785.1 Marinobacter sp. B9-2
GCTATCGATAAAAGCGGGGGACAGTAGCTGGTTCTGTGGCCTGACGGCCACCCGGAGGTGGGTCAAAATAAATGGCCAGTAGTGGGTCATTTTAATTGGCCACTAACACTAGCTGGCTGTCAATAAATCGAGCGGTGTCATTTACTGAGCACTGTCCAAGCTCCGCTTCTCGGCTCGGGCTTGTAGTGAACAGTACTTATGAACGTTCGCTTTGCGACCGTTCCGTATCCCAGGGAACAAAGCGAACATTTCAGAGCCACCCATTTACAGCCATTTTTCATGTTCATCGTCTTGTCTTGTCTGGTCTGGTCTTTGAGGCTGGTCATGCAGCCCTCGCCTTGAAAGCTCATTTATTCGCTAGGAGCGGGTGCCAGCCTCAATTTTAATGATCAAACAGTCACTACGATCTTTCCAATCTGCTGATTAGCTTCCAGAAACCTGTGTGCTTCCTGAATCTCGTCCAGCGCAAAGGTTTTTGCGATGAGTGGTCGGAGCGCTCCGGATTCCAAGCCCTCAAGAATAAACGCTTTAGCTCTCGCGAGAGCTTCAGGGTCAGCAACGATTTCTGCATAAAGGTAGCCCTTGAGAGTCAGGCTCTTCCCCAAAACGGTAAACAGTGGGAACGGTGTTGGCTCGGTGCTCAATGCGCCATATTGCAGAAGAATACCGCCTCGGGCCATGCTCTGTGTGAGTGGCTCGAAAGCTGGGCCACCAACAGGATCGAACACGACGCGGGCACCTTGCCCGTCAGTCAACGCCATGACTTGCTCGACGATATCTTCTTCATCGCTCACGATGACATGAGCTGCTCCAGCATTCAGAAGCGCTTGTTTCTTTGCACGGGTGCGGGTAATCGCTATCGGTGTAGCGCCGACCATGCGAGCCATCTGGAAGGCAGCCAAGCCGACGCTACTGGAAGCAGCAGTGACCAGAACAAAGTCGCCTTCCTGCAGTTTCGCCTGCTCAATGAGGGCGCCCCAGGCCGTAACGTACTGCATCCAGGATGCAGCGGCCTCTTCGAAGGACAGGTTCGCTGGGTTCTTGACCACAAGGTGAGCCGGCACATTGGCCAATTCGCCGTATGTACCCCAACGGGCAATATCCAGTGGGGGAATCAAGGCGACGGAATCTCCCACCTTGATATCCGTTACCTCGCTACCAACAGCCGTTACAAGGCCTGCGGCCTCGTAGCCAAGGCGACTTGGAAAGTCGGCCTCTTGCAGGTAAGCGTGATTACGAAACATCACTTCGGCGCGGTTCAAGCCAATGGCTTTAACGCCAATTTGGATCTCGTCTGCTGCCGGTGCATGCACGTCCAATTCCTCCAACTTGAGGACGCTAGCGTCACCGTATTCATGGATTCTTACAATTCGTGCCATTGAGGTTACCTCTTTCGTCGTTAAGGCTAGGCAAGAGGGTACATCGGGCAGTGTGGTGAGAATATTTCTCATATATTCGTCACTGGTTCCGTACGCTCTCATAGTGCAAGTGACAATTTAGAGGTTGCCAGGCAATGGATAAAGCCCTATGTTGGCTCAAGATTAGAAACATGGGTTTTATAATGGATCGCCTCTCTCAGATGGCTACGTTTGTCAAAGCCGTGGAGTTGGGATCTTTCAGTGCCGCTGCTGACGACCTCAAAATGTCCCCCCAACTGGTTGGCAAGCAGGTGAAGATGCTTGAGCAGCACCTGGGAGTCTCTCTGCTGAATCGCACGACACGTAGGCAGAGTCTTACCGATTTCGGCCGGACATTTTACCAGCGCGCAAAGATGATCCTGGCAGATATGCACGCTGCAGAGAGCTTAGCTGCTGAGGCCCGTGGTGTACCCAGCGGCCGCTTGCGGATCAACGCTCCCGTCACCTTTGGCATTCATGCCCTGTCCCCGCGTCTTCTTGAGTACATGGTCAAATACCCACAGGTGTCACTGGACCTGACACTGTCGAACGAACTGGTCGACGTGGTTGATGACGGTTACGATGCCGTGTTTCGGATCGGTGTGCTGCAAGACAGTGGCCTAAAGGCAATTCCGTTGGTGCCCTATCAGCTCGTTCTGTGCGCCGCTCCGTCCTATCTGGAGAGGTGGCCCCCGATCAGAACACCCTGGGATCTCCAGCAACATGAATGCCTCGGCTTCGGCTACTCCGATGGTCGTTCGAGCTGGAGTTTTGACGGTCCTGAGGGACGGATAGATGTACCAATTACAAGCCGATTAACCATTAATCAGGGTGACCCCTTACTGGCGGCCGCCGTAGCTGGGCTAGGTGTAATTCTGCAGCCACTAGAATTAGTCGGGGAGGCGCTGAGAAATGGGACTCTTGTGAGGCTACTTGGTCAATATTCTGTGCCTGCGTCGCCGTTGCACATTTTATACACCCCAGACCGCCGGATGACTCCTAAACTGCGCAGCTTCCTGGATTTCTCCGTAGTGACATTCGGAGATAGAAATAAATAATATTGAATTGGCTTGATTCTCCTTGGGCCGGTTGACTCGGCTAAATAAAAGCGAACATTAGTAGTTCCCCTTCAGTGTAGCACCGCTGAACTGGTGACTGGATTATCAGGCCACCTCTCCAAAGGTCCTGCGCCAGTCCCGGGGGCTCACGTGGTGACGCTGCTTGAAATGCTGCCGGAACGAAGTTGCGGTGTGGAACCCGATTCTTTCCGAGATAGCTTCCACTGACAGTGATGTGGTTTCCAGCAGCTCCCGACCGCGCCGAAGCCGTTCACTCACTAACCACTCCACTACCGTCATGCCGGTGGCTCTCTGGAAATGGCGGGTGAAGGTGCGCCGGCTCATGGCGGTGCGGGCGGCCATTTCATCGATTGTGTGTGCTTCGGCCAGATGTTCCCGCAGATAATCAAGTAGTCGGTTGATATGCGCATCCTGGGTGGACATCGCGACCGGCTGCTCAATGAACTGTGCCTGGCCACCTTCCCGGTGCGGCGGAACCACCATCAGGCGGGCAAGGGTATTGGCGGTCTTGGCGCCATAGTACTCCCGCACCAGAAACAGGCAAGATCGGAAGAGCGTC
>PYVH01000107.1:3045-7005 GCA_003030785.1 Marinobacter sp. B9-2
CCCGGAAGCCCCGGAACACTTCGAACACCTGATCGGGCCGCCGCTGTGCCAGCGGAGGTGACCAGCCGGTCATCCTCCACATAGAGGGCGTTGGTATCCAGATTCACCTGTGGAAACCGCTTTAGGAAGTCCTGTTCTGCCAGCCAGTGGGTTGAGGCTCTCTTGTTATCCAGCAAACCCGCATAGGCCAGCGCATAGGTGCCGTAGCAAAGGCCTACCACATGCGCGCCCCGTTCATGGCAGCGAGTGAGTGCCTCCGCCAATTCCGGCGGTGGGGCTTCGCTCAAATCATGCCAGCCGGGTACCACCGCAATATCAACCGCATCCAATAGTTCCAGCCCGCCATCAGGCTGCACGGTCATGGCCCGTTCGGATGCCAGGGGCTTTCCGCCCGGGGTAATAATCAGCAACTCGAACAAGGGGCCTTCGGGCAGAGCAATACTGAACACCATGTAGGGAACCGAGAAATGGAAGGGGCTAAATTGCGGGTGAAGGACAAGCCCGACTTTGGGTAGTGCCGCGGTGTCACTCCTGAGGTTTAGAAGATCTGATGATAATCGTTTGGCCCGATTCTTTCGATGATTGTCTTTCAGGTCAATATTGGTGGTGATCAGATCTCCGTAGACTTTCTTCCATCAACGAACACCCTGTTGGAGGATAAACACCATGTTGATCAAAACCTTCGCTGGCGCCCTGATGCTGGCTTCGACTGTTTTTACTGGCGCTGCTTTCGCCGAATCGGATACCCGGGAACCCAGCCACCAGATACAGCAAATCCGTAATGCCACCATCAAGGTTACTTACGGAGAGACCACCTTTCTGATTGACCCTATGCTGGCCGAACACGGAGCTTACCCGGGCTTTCCGGACACTTACCGCAGTGAGCTGCGTAATCCTTTGGTGGGCTTGCCCATGGCCGCTAAGGATGTGATTGAGGGTACCGATGCGGTGATCGTTACCCATACCCACCTGGACCACTGGGACGATGCCGCCCAGAAGCTGTTGCCGAAGAACATTCCCCTGTTTGTGCAGAACGGGGCGGATGCCGAGCTGATCCGCTCACAAGGCTTAAAGGATGTGCGTATTCTGGATGGCGAGGCTGAATTCGGCGGCGTGATACTCCATAAAACCGGCGGCCAACACGGCTCCAATACCCTTTATGCCATTCCCGAGCTGGCCAAGGCACTCGGTGAAATCATGGGTGTGGTTTTTGAAGCCGAAGGGCAGGAAACCACTTACGTGGTAGGCGATACCGTGTGGCGTGATGAAGTGGTTCAGTCATTGGAGCGCTTTCAGCCGGACGTTGTCGTGGTGAATGCCGGGGCGGCGGAACTGACAGGCTTTGAGGGCGACCCGATCATCATGGGCAAAGAAGATACCCTGCGCGTGCACCGAGCTTTACCAGATGCGGACATTGTCGCCGTGCACATGGATGCGGTGAACCATATGACCCTGAGCCGTGAAGAGCTGGCAGAGTTCGTGGAGAACGAGGGGATTGATGAGCGGGTATTGATCCCGGCGGATGGTGAGATTCTTTCTTTCTGACCAGAACACCCCTGAAACAAATGACCAAATGAGGAACCGTCTAATGAGCAAGCGAGCCGTTATTGTTGTCGATTTACAGAATGAGTACTTTGCCTCCGGCAAAATGCCGCTGGTGAGCATTGATCAGGCAGCCGCCAAGGCGGCACAGGTGATAGACGCAGCCCGTCAGAAAGAAGACCTATTGGTGCATGTTCACCACGAGTTTCCGGACCCGAATGCGCCCGTGTTCACGCCGGGCTCAGATGGCGTCAACATTCACGAGTCCGTGGCACCGAAAGGTGATGAGCCGGTTATTCTGAAGAATTATCCCAACTCATTCCTGAAGACCAGCCTGAAGGAACTGCTGGATGCCAACGACATTGACGAAGTGGTGGTAATCGGTGCTATGAGTCACATGTGCATCGAGGCTACCAGCCGTGCGGCTTCAGACTTTGGCTACAAGGTCACTGTGCTGGAAGATGCTTGTGCCACGATGGACCTGGAGTTCAACGGCGTGAAGGTGCCGGCGGCACAGGTTCATGCTACGGCCATGGCGGCGCTTGGGTTTGCCTATGCGAGTGTCCAGTCCACCCGGGATTACCTGTGAGGATCTTGCTCTTCGTATCTGTCGGGTGGTTGCTATCGTAAACTGAGGCCGATCGGCTAGAAACATTTCAGCCGGTCGTTGGCCTCTGTTCTGATAGGCTGGCTTTAAAGGGTAAGGCATCCGTCTGTTCCATGATTTCGGAGGATTCATCATGTTTTCGGGCCTCAGCGCATTTCCTTTAACCCCTATGAGTGAGCAAGGTATAGACGAGGCGGCATTTGTTCGATTGATCGAACAGCTCGTTACTGCCAACGTTGATTCAATAGGCGTGTTGGGCTCAACTGGAAACTATGCTTATCTGACCATGGACGAGCGTGCACGTGTCGTAAGACTTGCCATTGAACACGCAGGGGATGTCCCTGTGATGGTAGGTATCGGTGCGCTGCGCACGCGCGATGTACTTACGCTGGCCGAGGATGCCGAAGTAGCTGGTGCCTCCGGGGTACTGCTAGCGCCAATGTCCTATCAGAAACTGCTTCCAGACGAAGTTTTCGGGCTCTATGAAACCGTAACCCACGCACTGTCGGTCCCGCTTTGTGTTTACGACAATCCCGGCACTACTCAGTTTATTTTCAGCGACGAGCTTCACGGACAAATCGCGCATCTTCCGAACGTGGCGTCCATTAAGATTCCCGGAGTGCCGGAGGACCCGACTGAAGCAAGGTCGCGGGTTGAAGCGCTTCGAGCACGCATTCCATCAAATGTCACTTTGGGTGTAAGCGGAGATGCCTTCGCCGCGACCGGTCTGAATGCCGGATGTGACGCCTGGTACTCAGTGATCGGGGGCGTGTTTCCCGCTACAGCACTTGCGATTACCCGCGCAGCTCAGGCCGGGAAGGCGCAGGAAGCGACACGTTTATCGAAACGATTACAGCCCTTATGGGAATTGTTCAACGAATCTGGAGGAAGCTTGCGGGTTGTCGCAGCTGCTGCGGAATTGCAGGGACTTGCTGAGTCTCAGTGTTTACCGCTGCCGCTCAAAACCCTTGATAAAGAGGGGCGTCGACGACTGGCGAACTTGATTGATGAGCTGGATTTATCGTGACGCAAATGTCGCTCCACGACGGTCAATACAACGGGGTAAAAGCGGAGGGTTTTGAGTGGATTGGGGACTTTTAATCACTTTCGCTACAACCTTCGCGTCAATCCTGGCTCTGCCTGGGCCAAACGCTGCATTTGCTGTAGGGCAGTCCCTTAGGTACGGCGCACGGAAGTCGCTGGCTGTCGCAGTGGGTTTTATGCTGGCCACCTGCGCCCACGGGATACTCGTATTATCCGGACTGGGCGTACTGATACAACGTTATGCAGGCGCGCTCGGGCTGTTGAAGTGGTGTGGGGTTGCCTATCTGGTATATCTTGCCATAAAGACGTTCAGATCGAGGGTAAATACGGTCACCGTTTCCTCTCAGGCAATGACTGTCAGCAAAATGATGATAAGCGCAATGACAGTTTCACTGACAAATCCGAAAGCACTGTTGGCGAGTCTATTGATCTACCCTCTCTTCATCACGTCTTCTGGCGCTTATTCCTCGCACGCAGTGGCATTGGTAGTCGTCGCAATGGCGATTTCCTTTTCCATATACGCGACGTACATAGTTGGAGCTTCTACGCTGGGAAAGCATTTGAGGGGGAGCAAATGGGCCAATAAGGTCGTCGCGTCGTTCTACTTGGGTGCAGCTGGCGTGTTGGCTTCCAAATCAACATAACTCAAAGCGAGCCCTTCGGCCTTTGATCTGAATGTCCGCTTTGCGACCAAGGCATCCTCTGAACTCTGCTAAACAAAAGCGGACATTCAGAAACGATTGAATGACCACAAAGCGGACCTTTTG
>PYVH01000108.1 GCA_003030785.1 Marinobacter sp. B9-2
CGTTTGACGCGGCCATTTTTCACCTGATGACCCACGCCTTCTTCAAGGCATTGCTGTTCCTTTCAGCCGGGGCCGTTATCATCAGTTGCCACCATGAACAGGATCTGAGCCGGCTGGGTGGGCTCTGGCGCAAACTGCCGGTCGCCTATGCCGGTTTCCTGGCGGGGGGCGCGTCGCTGGTGGCATTGCCGCTGGTAACCGCGGGCTTCTTCAGCAAGGACGAGATTCTCTGGCAGGCCATGGCCTCGGGCCACTACGGACTGTTCGCGGCGGGTCTGACCGGAGCCGTGCTAACCGGCCTGTACACGGTGCGGCTGATCCTGGGCATTTTTCATGGCCAGCCCCGCAGTGATCATGCACGCCATCCCCGGCCGGGCACCAGTCCCCTCAGGCATCACCTGCCTTTGGCAATCCTGGCCGTGCTTTCCACCTTCGTTGGTGCCTGGCTGTACCCGGGGCTTGAGGTGGTGTTCCCGCCGCCCCCCGATGATGCCACGAACGCCGGCCACACCCTGTTTCAGTTCCTGGCGACCGGAGCGGTGCTTGCTGGCCTGGCTCTGGCTGGCTGGCTGTTCCTGGCGCGGCGCCGGTGGCTGGACGCAAAGGTCGGTCGGGGCCTGGGGGCGCGGCTCTGGATCCTGTTCAACCGGGCCTGGGGCTTCGATGCCCTGTTCGACCGGACACTGGTCCGGCCCTGGCAGGCCCTGGTACGCGTGCTGCGTTTCGACTTTATTAACCTGGGGATGAACCTGCCGGCCGTGATTGCCCGCCTGTGCAATGCGGGCCTGGTGCGGTCCCAGGACGGCCAGCTGCGGACTTACGCCAAAGTGATGGTATTCGGTGCCACGGTGATACTGGTTGGCCTGGTAATGACTCAGGGAGGTGGCGCATGATTCTGTTCTGGCTGATTCTGATTCCCTTCCTCGGTGGCATGCTGTGCTGGCACTCGGAGCGTTGGGGCGAACAGGCGCCGCGCTGGATTGCCCTGGCCACCATGCTGTTCGTGCTGGCGGTCAGCGTCGTGCTTTGGGCAGGCGGTGATTTCAGCGCCTATGGCACCGGCGAGAGACCGTGGCTGCTGGAGTGGCGAGTCCCCTGGATTCCTCGTTTTGGCATCGAGATTCATCTGGCTCTGGACGGCTTGTCGCTGATCCTGATTGCGCTGACCGGCTTTCTCGGTGCCTTGGCGGTACTTTGCTCATGGAAAGAGATTGTCGAGCGGGTGGGCTTTTTTCATCTGAATCTGCTGTTTGTTCTGGGTGGCGTCGTGGGTGTGTTTCTGGCGCTGGACCTGCTCCTGTTCTTCCTGTTCTGGGAAGTGATGCTGGTACCCATGTATTTTCTGATTGCCCTCTGGGGGCACAGCGGCTCCCCGGGGCAAACCCGGATTCGTGCCGCCACCCGCTTCTTCATCTACACCCAGGCCAGCGGCCTGCTGATGCTGGTGGCGATCCTTGCGCTGGTGTTCGTGCATTACACCAGCTCCGGCGAGATAACCTTCAGCTATGACGCACTGTTGAATGCCGACGTGCCCGACAATCTGTCCTTCTGGATTATGCTCGGGTTTTTTATTGCCTTTGCGGTGAAGCTGCCTGTCGTGCCTTTTCATGGCTGGCTGCCGGATGCGCACGCCCAGGCGCCCACTGCCGGCAGCGTGGACCTTGCGGGCATTCTGCTGAAAACCGCCGCCTACGGCATGCTGCGCTTTGCGATTCCGCTGTTTCCGGAACAGTCCCAGGCCTTTGCGCCGGTGGCCATGGCGCTGGGGGTCGTGGGTATTATTTACGGCGCGGTCCTGGCCTGCGGCCAGCAGGATATCAAGCGGCTGATTGCCTATGCCAGCATATCCCATATGGGGTTCGTGCTGATTGCCGTTTATTCGGGGTCCGAACTGGCGATCCAGGGCGCAATCGTACTCATGGTGGCCCATGCGTTCTCCAGTGCCGCTCTGTTCATCCTCAGTGGCCAGCTCTTTGAACGCATTCATACCCGGGATATGCGTCGCATGGGCGGGCTCTGGGGCCGCATACCGGTGTTGCCCGGCGTGACCTTGTTTTTTCTGGCGGCCTCTCTGGGGATGCCCGCCACGGCCAATTTCCTTGGCGAGTTCATGGTACTGTTCGGTACCTTCCGCAGCGCTCCGGTGGTGGTGGTCATCGCCAGCGCCGGGCTGGTGCTTGGCGCGATCTATTCACTGCTGATGATGCAGCGGGTGCATTTCGGTCGCGAACAACAACCGGGCCTGCTCGCGGGTCCGGATGTGCGGGAGTACGGCATGATGTTGGCCTTGATCGGACTCACCCTGGCAGTGGGCCTGAATCCGCAACCCCTGCTTGATACCACGGCGTCAATGGTCCGGCCGGTGGCGGACCTGTTCATGGCGGGCCCGGTCCGGGCAGGAGGGATGAACTGATGCTGACCCTGATCGATCTTGTGGGGCTGCTGCCCCTGCTTATTGTCGCCTCGACAGCCGTACTGGTAATGCTGGGCGTCGCCTGGCGACGCCACCACGGTGGTACCGCGGCGGTCACTGTCAGCGGTCTGGCCCTGGCTCTGGCGAGCCTGCCGCTGGCCTCGGCCGCGCCCTCTTCGCCGCCGCTGATGATCTTTGACGGCCTTGCCCTCATGGGCAGCGCGCTGGTGTTGGTGAGCGGCCTGTTTATCGCCGTCATGAGCCATGGTTACCTGGCCGGCTACAGGGGGCCGCGGGAAGAGTTTTACCTGCTGTTGCTTTGCGCGGTAACGGGTGCCCTGGGCCTTGTGGCCAGCAACCACCTGGCCACCCTGTTCATCAGCCTTGAATTGCTGTCGATGCCTTTGTACGGCATGGTGGCGTACAGTTTCCGGACAGAACGGTCCCTGGAGGCGGGGATCAAATACCTCATATTGTCCGCCGCCGCCACCGCCTTTCTGCTGTTTGGCATGGCGTTGATCTATGCCCGCACCGGCCACCTTGAGCTGACGGCACTCGCCGCGGGGGTTGCTGGCAGTCCGGACCCCTGGATTCTGGGCGGCGCCGCACTGTTACTGGTGGGGCTGGGGTTCAAGTTGTCCATCATACCGTTTCACCAGTGGACACCGGACGTATACCAGGGAGGTCTGGCGCCGGCGACCACTGTGGTGGCCACGGTGAGCAAACTGGCGGTGTTTCTGGTATTGCTGCGGCTGGTACTGGTGGCCCCGGTCTTCGGCAGTGGATGGCTCCTTGGCCTGATCAGCCTGCTGGCTCTTCTCAGCATGTTCGGTGGCAACCTGCTGGCCCTGTTCCAGCCTGACCTGAAGCGCCTGCTGGGCTACTCTTCCATCGCCCATATGGGCTACCTGCTGGTGGCCGTTATAGTAGGTGGCCCCCTGGCGTTGGAAACCACCGGGGTTTACCTGTTCACCTATATTGTGGCCACCATGGGGGCGTTTGGCGTGATTATGCATGTCTCCGGCACCGGCAGTGGCGAGGATGCCTCCGGGTTGCACCATTACAGGGGACTGTTCTGGCACAGCCCCTGGCTGGCAGCATTATTGACTCTGAGCATGTTGTCCCTGGCCGGCATTCCGCTGACCGCCGGATTCTTCGGTAAATTCTATATCATCGCCCTGGGTGTGGAAGGCAGCCGGTGGTGGCTTGTTGGAGGGATCGTTATCGGCAGCGTTATCGGGCTGTTCTACTACCTGAGGGTGATCGTCACCCTGTATCTGCGCGAACCGGGTATGCAGCAGGCGGTGGCGGATGCCGGCCGGGGTCGGGTAGAGAAGCTCGCCCTTCTGATTGTTGCCGTCTCAATACTGCTGCTGGGTATTTACCCGGTGCCGTTTATTGACTGGGTGGCGGGTCTCGCCTGGGCGGCCAGGCTTCTTTGACTTAAATCAGTATAGCCCCGGCTGGTTTCAGATTGTTCCCTATTTTCAGTGTCAGTTCAGTTGTGGGTGATTAACTGTCATTTTCAAGCCGAAGAACCGGAGCGATCCTTCTTCAGCTCACTGACGAGGAGGCGAAATGAATACGAAGTTTTGCAAAGTGACTGCGATCTTCTCCAGTCTGGACTTGAAGAAAGTAGAGGATGCGCTGATCGCGGCTGGTTTTTCCGGTATGACGGTGTCTAAAACCCATGGCCGTGGTCGATATAAAAACTACTATGCCAAGGACACCATGGCCGATTCCGTTCGCGTGGAGATATTCACGGAAGCCGAGCAGGCAGACGAGATCGTTGACCTCATTGCCCGAACGGTGCACAAGGGGCTTGCCAGCGACGGAATCATAGCCGTGCTGCCGGTGGAAGACCTGCTGCACATCCGTGACTTCAAGGAGGCCCAGTGATCGGGTATCGCTGTGTCTTATGTCTTTGTGACAAGGTGAGGGGAAGGCGGGTGCGGACATGATGGGCGTCAACGAGGCTGGGACTGGTATCGGAGCCATGATGTCAGACAACAGAAATGGCGCGGTCGAGATTGCCGGCGCCGGACCGGCCGGGCTGGCGGCCGCCATCACACTGGCGCGGGCGGGGCGATCAGTCATCGTGCATGAGGCCCGGGCCGAGGTGGGTTCCCGCTTCAAACGGGACCTGCAGGGGCTGGAGAACTGGAGCACGCAGCAGGATGCCCTGGCGGTGTTGCAGGAACTCGGAATCACCACCGACTTCAAGCGAGTTCCCTGCCGCCGGGGTACCGCCTTTGATGCCTGGGATTCCCCGTACGCCATTGAGAGCATTGAGCCGCTGTTCTACCTGGTGGAGCGTGGCTCCGGGCCAGACACATTGGACACGGCGTTGCTGAGACAGGCCAGGGAACTGGGCGTGCAGGTGCATTTCAAAAGCCGGCTGCGGCATGCCCGGGGCCCGGCCATCCTGGCGACTGGCCCAAAGGCCGCCGATGCCATTGCGGTCGGCTATCATTTCGATACATCCATGCCGGACGGTTTCTGGGCAATTTGTGATAACAACCTTGCCCCTAAAGGGTATGCCTACCTTTTGGTAATGGGAGGCAAGGGAACGGTAAAGAGTTGCATGTTTACTGGTTTCAGGGATGAAGCAAAGTATGTGGAGCGAACTGTCAGTGCGTTTCAGAGGCTGGCCGGCATGGAGATGATGAATCCTCAGCCGCACGGCGGTGTTGGGAACTTCCGCATCCCTGTAACCGCATTGTCCGGGGTGCACCCGGTAGCGGGTGAGCAGGCCGGTTTCCAGGATACGCTGTGGGGCTTCGGGATGCGCGCGGCCATCACCTCCGGCGTGCTGGCCGCACGCAGTCTGCTGCATGGTGACGACTACAACCGGCTTTGGCGAGAATCCCTGGAGCGTCCGATGGCGGCGGCGTTGGTGAACCGCGCGTTTTATGGGCTGCTGGGTAACCGCGGTTATCGCTGGTGCATGCGCCGCCAGGAAAACCATCTGGATGCGCGCGAGTTTTTGCGCCGTCTCTACCGGCCCACACTTGCCAGGCGTCTGCTGGCGCCGTTGGCGGGTTTGCATTTGCGGAGCCAGCGACGGGATATAAGCTGCAATCACGTCGACTGCGGCTGTGTCTGGTGCCGGCATGGCCGGGAGTGGCATACGTAATGCCAACCGTTCGCAAGGACTTCGGAGTTGAGTGATGGATGAGTCGATCAGTCACAGTGGAACATCGTATTATTGTGATCGTACTTGTCTAAGTCTGGCAATGGTGGCAATCATCAATAGTGTAGTGTCGCTGACCGCCACACTCGTGATTGGTGTGGATGTGCAGTTGTCTGTAGGGCGGTTTATATGATGCCCGGGGCTCCGGCATTCATTGCTGGGGGTGATCGCGGCCCTGACGTCTGAGATCAAGCCAGCCTCTGTAGAGCCAACGCAAACCAAAGAGCGAGACTGTTGGAACGATAATCCACTGCGCTAGAGGGGCGATACCTGTGCCAAGGAAGGGAAACAGGGGCATAGAATCATTGTAGCTCCAGCGCTGGCCTGCGCCTGTGGCCCAGGCTTCAAAGACTATGGTTATAAGCAGACCGGTAGCAAAATACGCTCCTAAAGCATGGCGGCGCCACCGCCCCTGTATCCAAAAGCCATCTTTAGTTGCCGCTGCGGCGACGCCATAGGCAAATAGTGCAATATTGGCATCGCCGATTGCCGCCCGCGTGCACAGCCAGACGACCGCACCATGGGACGCCTCCATCATCCCTGTAAAGAAAGGCACCTGGATCATTTCCCAAAAAAAATGCAGCAAAAAGCTGACAGACCAGATTAAAAAAAACAGGAACCAGCCTCTACGTGATGGTCGACGTGAACAATGCATAATCTATCCAGCCAATCTAATAACTTCAGGCAGCCGAAGTTGAAATCGCAACCCTTCATCGCAGCGCCCTCCTGACCACCCGATATTTCGGAAATGGCCAGAACCGGTCCACCCAAAAACAACGGCAGCAGCAAGGAGATAACTCGTCGGTTCATTGCGGCCATCTCGATTTCATGCGCCAAATGGTCGGATTGCATGCTTGGCGCCCAGTATGCCTTTCAATAGTGAGCAATCATAGCACCTCTCCAAGAATGGGCGCTGGGGGCGAAATAGCCTCTTTGATGCGTCGTCAGGTCTGACAGTCTGACGGGTGGGGATGTCAGTACGAAAATCGGGAAAATGAAATTTAGCTGAAAATTCAGGTTCGTTTCAGTTGACCACTACAAGCTTTGTGCGTCAAGATTAAGTGCCGTTTAACTGGCACATCCATATTGAGGCAATAAATCGTTGTCGATATGAAAATTAAAATAAGGAGTTTCAGGTGAGCAAAATCTTCAAATCAATAAGCGCTCCGCTGGCGATAGCTTTAGTAGCAACACCGGCGTTGGCCGCGGAGCCGGTCGGGCGTGCGTCACCGACCGTAGAAGACCTGAAGGTTGAAATAAATCAACTGACGGCTGAAGTGGAAGAGC
>PYVH01000109.1 GCA_003030785.1 Marinobacter sp. B9-2
CAAAGCCACCTGCGGGGTGATCGCCGAGACCACTGCGAAGTAGAACACAAAGAAGTGCGCGGTCAACGGTTCAATACCCAGCTGGACCAGGCCCGGCGCCACCACCGATGCTGCCACCGCGTAGGCTGCCGTTGTAGGCATCCCCATGCCCAGCAGGATGGAAATGAACATGGCGAAAATCAGGGCCAACAACTGGCTGGCTTCCGCCACATCCAGCAACAATACCGAGAATCGTGCCCCGACACCGGTCAGTGAGATCACACCCACGATCACACCGGCAGCGGCACAGACCACAATGATCTGGATTGCCATCACCGAGGCAATATCCAGCGCCCGGAGAATGGCCCGCAAGCCCATCTTGTTGGGGGACAGCCAGCTCACTACGGCAGCCGCGGCGGTGGCCAGGGTACCGGCACGGATCACGGAGTAGCCCTGGAACAACGCGTAGATCAGAATGATGATTGGAATGAAGAGATACACCTGCTTGATCAGGCGCCTGAGCTTGGGCAGCTCGTCTTCGCGCATACCGCGCATGCCGGTCTTGGCAGCCTCGAAGTCGACCATGAAGTAGACCGAGGCAAAGTATAGTATGGCCGGAATGATCGCCGCGATCGCAATCTCGGTATAGGGAATACCGGTAATCTCCGCCATGATGAAGGCGCCGGCCCCCATAATCGGCGGCATGATCTGGCCGCCCGTCGAAGCGGCTGCCTCCACTGCGCCAGCGGACGTTTTCTTGTAGCCCACCTTCTTCATCAAGGGGATGGTCAGCGAGCCGGTGGAAACCACGTTACCGGCGCTGGTTCCGTTGATCATACCCATCAGGCCAGAGGCAAATATCGCCACCTTTGCCGGCCCGCCGCGGGACCGACCAGCCGCCGCGAAGGCGAAGTTGACGAAATAGTCACCCACTTTGGAAGCCTGCAGGAAGGCGGCAAAAATAATAAACAGAATGATGTAGGTGGAGGACACAGCCGTAGTCGGCCCGAGAATACCCGCATCGGTGTAGACCTGGCTGAAGAAACGCTTGACGGAAAGGCCCGGATAACCCAGGAACCCGGGCAGGTAAGGCCCGAGAAAGACATAAGCCAGGAACACCAGGCCAATGATGACCAGTGCCGTACCGGCTACGCGGCGTGTCATTTCCAAGATCAGCGCGGTGCCGGCCACGGCCGCGAAGGAGATGCCCACCGGCGAGAAAGGGGTGCCGGTAGACATGCGGATATTGGTGTTATAGACCACCAGCAGATAGGTGGCGACCGACACCGAGCACACCATCAGCACCAGATCCGGCACACTGAAGCGGGAGCGGCCGCGCTGGTGGAACCAGCTGACAATAATACCAACCGCAGTGGCAGCGATCAGTGGCCAGCCGAAGTGCCAGGTTTCGAGCTCGGGCGCAATGCGCAGAGCGCCGCCTTGCAGGGTCTGATAGAACACGAAGCCCTGGTAAAGGGAATACAGTGCCGGCAACAGAGCGACGCCGGCAATCCAGCTGGTCCAGCGATGACGGGCCTCGCCTTCCTCGGCAGTAACAAACCGGGCGCCGGCATACAGCATGAAACCGAGCAACAGGGCCCCGGCAACGTGGACAATCCGGAACGACCAGGTTTCCAGGGGAGCAATGTTCAGGGTGTACAGGTGAAACGATGAATAGGCAATTGTCAGCAGCGTAACAAACTTCAGGAGCCCACCTTCATACACTCGACGGTTCGCTTCAACCGGCTCCTCGTCGACGTTGTGGGCAAGAATGTGGTCTTCGTCCTCGGTCACCCGGGGCGAATGTTGGATTTCGTGTTCAGTGGACATGATACAAACCTGCTAGCGGGAACACCGGATCGGTTCAGGACCGGAAAACCGGGAGGCTGCCGAAGCAGCCTCCTCCTACACAACGGTTACTCGTGGATCCTGTCTTCCGGGATCTCGTAGCCGTTTTCATTGAACCAGCGTGCTGCGCCCGGATGCCAGGGCAGAACATTGTTCTTGGTGTAGTTCTCGGGAACAGTGGTTTTCGCTGCCTTGTGGATGGAGACCATCTTGTCGTTGTTCTCCATAGTGGTCTTGACCATTTCATAGACCAGGCTATCCGGCGCATCGCAGTTTGCGATAGCGAAGTTCCACATGGAGACCACCTGAGACGGCTCTTGCAGGGACTGGTAAGTGCTGGCAGGAATGGTGAACTCAGACACCGGGAAGGCTTCGGTGATCTTCTTGAGCTCCTCATCGGTCATACCGATGATGTTCACGTCTGTCTGTACTTCCAGCTGGCTCACAGCCGGGATGGGAATGCCGGCGGCAAAAGCCACCACGTCGATCAGGCCATCCTGAAGCTGGGTGCCCAGATCGGACCAGCTGCCGTTACGATGCTCGAAATCCACGCCCAGGGTTTCCATCATCCGCGGGAAATAGGTGTCGGAGGTGGAACCAGCCGGACCGAAACCAATGGTGGCACCGTCCGGAATTTCGTCGATGGAGGTAATGCCGGAGCTGCTCAGCGTGGTGACGGAGAAGGGTGTCTGGTACATCGGGAACATGGCACAGACATTGTCCATGGCCATACCCGGCGCCAACGGGCTATTGCCTTCCAGTGATTCACGGGCCGGGCCCATGGTGGTCAGGCCGAAGTTCAGATCGCCGGTGTGTACCAGCGCCATGTTCTGCATCGGACCGCCGGTAATCTCGGCACCACCGGAAAGACCCAGAGTCTCGGCCATGTAGTTGGCCCATCCGGAACCATAGGCAAAGTAGGTACCGCCCTGGCTGGCTGTACCGACGGTAAAGCTCTGGGGCCATTCGGATTTGTCCTGGGCCATGGCCGGGCTGGCGATGGCGGCGGAGGCAACGGCTGCTGCCAGAATGACTTGGATCTTCATAGAGGATGCTCCCCATATCATTTTGGTTGTCGGGTGCTTCACGCGACCGTCAACGGCCACGGTGAGCTACTGTTTCAGCAAGGACCAAACCAGTTTTCAAAAACATTTATAAAACATAATGTTAATGACTGGATGCTGAAATGAACGGCTTCATAATGGGTGAGATTCCACCCATCACCCGGAGGCAATGGGTGGAATCCTACACCTGAGTGTAGACACGGGATGGAGATTCGAAAGGACGTTAACGCAAAGCGGGACTCTTACCACCGCCCCTGAAGCGTGGCGACGATCTTGCGGCTGCCCGCGCGGTCCCGGTGTTCGCAAAGATAGATTCCCTGCCAGGTTCCCAGGGCAAGGTGCCCCCAGGACACCGGCAGGGTGAGTGACGGGCCGATCAGGATACTCTTGATATGGGCCGGCATATCGTCCGGCCCTTCCGTCACATGCTCATAATGGGGGGCATTTTCCGGCACCATCACGTTGAAGTGGCGCTCCAGATCGCCGCGCACATCCGGATCGGCATTCTCATTCACGGCAAGAGAGGCCGAGGTATGCTGAATGAACAGATGCAGCAGCCCCACTTCGCAGTTAGTGAGGTCCGGCGCCTGGGCGACGATCTCATTGGTTACCAGGTGAAACCCCCGCGGCAGGGGCGCCAGTTCAATAAAGCTCTGATCCCAGATCATGACTGATCTCCCGCTTATTTCTGCCGGTCGTCCCAGGGATGAACGGGCACCACATCATCGCCCACGTCCCCCTCGTAGCTACTGCGGAAATAGTCCATGGCCTTTTCCGCCTCACTGAGCTCGTCGAACCGGGCAATGTGATAGATGGCCTCCCCTTCGTTCACCAGGGGCAGGTTATTCACGCAGATAACGATGCCGGAACAGGGCGAGAGCACGGCGGTTTCCGACTCGCCGAACGGATCCGCCACCATGGCCAGCTTCTGTCCCTTGCGCACCTTCTGCCCCAGGCTTGCCACCGGGCGCATGATGCCGTCTGTGTCAGTTCGCACCCATTGCGAGTTGGCGGCCGTTTCCGAGCGCTTCCTGGGTGCTTTGGGGCCCTTTTTCGCGGGAATCATTTCCAGCTCCCGCATCACCCGGATCACACCTTTCACGCCACTGGAGATAACCACGTCATCAAACCGCAGGGCCTCGCCCCCCTCGAAAGTAACCACCGGGATATCCTGGGAATCGGCGTAGGCACGCAAACTGCCCTCTCGCAGGCCGGCATTGATAATGATGGGGGCGCCAAAGGCCTCCGCCATGCGGATGGTTTCCGGATTTTTCAGTTCCGCCCGGATCTGGGGCAGATTGAACCGGTGGATGGCTCCGGTGTGGAGGTCAATGATGTGAGTAACCTTTTCCATGATCTGCGTGCGCAGCAGATACGCGATCCGGCCACCCAGGGAGCCGGTTTCGCTGCCCGGAAAGCACCGGTTCAGGTCCCGACGGTCCGGCAGGTAGCGGGTGCGCTGCACGAACCCGAAAATATTGACGATGGGCACCGCCACCAGGGTGCCTCGCAGATGCCGCAGCGCGGAATTGGTCAACACTCGGCGGACAATTTCCACACCGTTGATTTCGTCACCGTGGATGGCACCACACACCATCAGTACCGGACCATCCCGCCGACCATGAACCACCTCCACCGGGATATGCAGTGGCGTGTGGGTATAGAGTTTGGCCACCGGCACTTCGACGGTCTGGCGGGTGCCGGCCTTGATCTGGGTACCGATAAAGTCAAAGGGGGCTCGGGCCATGGTCTAGCCTCTCCCCTTGGTCCGGGTTTTCCAGGGTTGCTGGTTCTTTTCGATCCAGTTAAGGATCATACCGGCCACGTTTTTACTGGTCGCATTTTCAATACCTTCGAGCCCCGGTGAGGAGTTGACTTCCATCACCAGCGGCCCTCGGCTGGAACGCAGCAGATCAACGCCCGCCACGTTCAGGCCCATGGCCTTGGCCGCGGTAATCGCGGTACGGCGTTCTTCGGGGGTAATGCGGATCAGCGAGGCGGTGCCGCCACGGTGAAGATTGGAGCGAAATTCGCCCTCGGCGCCCTGGCGTTTCATGGCGGCAATCACCTTATCGCCAATCACGAAGCAGCGGATATCGGCACCGCCGGCTTCCTTGATAAATTCCTGCACCAGAATGTCTGCCTTCAGGCCCATAAACGCCTCAATGACACTCTCCGCCGCCTTCCGGGTTTCCGCCAGCACCACACCAATGCCCTGGGTGCCCTGCAGCAGTTTGATGACCACCGGCGCGCCGCCAACCATTTTCAACAACTCCGGCACGTTGTCCGGCTTGTTGGCAAAGCCGGTGACCGGCATACCGACACCCTTTCGCGCCAGCAGCTGCAACGAGCGCAGCTTGTCACGGGACCGGGTGATGGCCACCGATTCGTTGACGGGAAACACCCCCATCATCTCGAACTGGCGCAGCACTGCAGTGCCGTAGAAAGTAACCGACGCACCGATGCGGGGAATCACCACGTCAAAATCTTCCAGCACTTCCTCGTGGTAGTGAATCTGCGGATTGGCTGAGGTGATATTCATTGAACAGTGGAGGCAGTCAATCACCTTTACTTCATGGCCACGGTTGATGCCTTCCTCCACCAGACGCCGGGTCGAGTAGAGGTGGCGGTTTCGCGACAAAACTGCAATTTTCATTTTTCAGTCCTTAGGGGCCGGCTCACCAGCAAGATAGGAAGCTTCGGGATAAATTTGCGAGCGTCCGGCCATGGCGGTACGCCCGAGCAGCATCCGGAATCGCATGGAATCGCGGTTGGTCAGTGTCATCTCAATCGGCCAGCTCTGACTACCAATGACCAGGGTGGTTTCGATCACCAGACGCATTTCCTTGTGACCGCCCGAATCGGATACGTTTCGCTCATCCAGAACCCGGGCATCGCATTCCACAACCTGATGCAGATCGTTCTGTATCGGATGCACCCAGAAGCGCACCCGTCGCTCGCCGTTTTCGGTGTAAGGCTCGGTGCGAAAGGTATGAAGGCAGGAGGTCCGGGCTCCGGTGTCAATCTTTGCCTTGATACGCCCGATATCCAGCTCCGGCAAGGCCACCCACTCGCGCCAGCCGAGGCTGATCTTATTCTCGGCCGGCATCGGGGCAACGGTTTTGATGACTTCAGCGGTCTTTCTCGACATCCAGGAGATCCTTTTCTGTGTTTTTTTCCGGCCCCAACAGCTGAACACGGAAGGGCTCCGAATGGCTACCCGCATAAACGCTGGTATGGGGGAACGGGATTTCGATGTCTTCGCGATCCAGGGTTTTCTTGATGGCGACCATCATGCCGCTGCGACCCTCAAGCACCTTGTCCTTGGGAACCAAGAAGGAAAACTGCAGATCCACCGAAGACGGACCAAACGCCGTCACGAGCGTAAAAGGCTTGGGTTCTTCAAGGCAGTGCGGATCTCTCTCCGCCAGCGCCAGGAGCAGTGCCTCCACTCGTTCCACATCTTCAGCGTAGGCAATTCCTACGGTCAGGTCGAGCCGACGGATCGGGAACCGGGAACGGTTGACCACCCGGGTCTTGATCAGGGTCTCGTTGGGAATACGCACATACAGGTTGTCCGGGGTGCGTAGTTTCACGCTGAGCATATCGATACCAATGACCTCACCCAGGGTGGCATCCACTTCAATAAAGTCACCGATCTCAAAGGGCTTCTCGACCAGCAGGAACAAGCCGCTGATCATGTTGGAGGCAGACGTCTGTGAGGCAAAGCCAATGGCCACAGTCAGGATACCAGCAGCGCCGAGCACCACGTCCAGAGAGAAACCGGCTTCTCTCAGGGCCGCCACGAAGAACAGAACGACAATGACGTAAAACACCAGCCGCCGAACCATAACGGTATGGTGGCGAGACGTACGCTGGGCCATGAAACCGCTGACACTGCGGGCCGCCAGGGAACCGCTGGTGATGGAAGTCAACTCCTCACAGGGGCTCGAAG
>PYVH01000110.1 GCA_003030785.1 Marinobacter sp. B9-2
GGAAGATGTGATGAGAATGATTTTGATAGAAAGTTTGGATGAAAAGATACGATGGGAGGGATGAGATGATTGATGCGAGAAGTCAAATCAGGTGAAAGAGTTGCCCGGGTGTTGACAAGCGGGCTGTTTTTGATTACATCGTCGAATGGCATCGTCGCCCCGACGAGGAATCGCGTTTTGCTTAGTCGCCGGTTTTGCGACGACGACGAGGAGGACCCATTACAGAGCGGATATCCCCAGGTCCCCAGAACGGTCCCTACACGAATCAAATGGAGCTGTCTACGGGTCCCATTTCTCCTGTCAATACTACTCAACGGTGAAGAGTCTGCACAAAACAGTGCCGATGGGATGCTTCTGGTGCAAGGCATCATTGATCCTGTACCCGGTTGCTGCCAACTGGCCTATATATGAATTTGGCTATTTTCTATGCCGCAAACTGGGATGAACACAAGCTATAACAAGCTTGAGTGACACCCGGGCTTGCTTCATGTCTGTCAACCCTTCGGGGGACTATATTGTGGAAATATGTACTGCAACCATGTAGAGATACAGTGATTCTTCTTAAATGTATTACCTTGCCTTCGGGGCCTCTCGTAGAGCAAGTAAACAAGGTAATATGTTGAAGAATTGATTGCCGACTATTGGATAGATAGTACAACACACACGTGGATATGTACAGAGTACATCAAAGGGTACAGTTATACATCGGCTATCAGATCGATAGTACCACATAGATCAAACCTCGGGAGGTTATACATACAAAATTCACTTTTACGAATTGAACCCCCTTTTTGACTCTTTCCTGCAATCTCCCGGGAAGGGCGACAGAATATCTATATAACCAGATATCTAAAAAGCCCGCCTGAGGACACTGCCAAAAGGGCCACTACAAAGACATATAAGAAAACTATTGGAGAAGCCTACCTGAGAATTCTCCAGACTGCCAAGATTATGGCTGCATAAGCGGGCGACTGCTCCAGGGCTTTTGTATGTATGTTGTAGTTGGAAAGACTATTAGTACATATAAGCCGTATGTAGGATCCACTACAGTCCAAACTGACAAGGTCCAGATCTCTACATATGTAGATACGTAATTTATTTAGACTTGAATAACCACCTGGGCCAAACCAAGCCGTGGAGCATCAATCTCAAACATTAAGAGAGACAATGAGTCTGGAGGTGTTAAGAGTGACTATCCCGTGACCATGAAAGCCCTGGGCAATCACAAATAACAAACAGTGCAGAGCAAAACTTCCAGGATTGATTAAAATCATCAGGATCATTAGGATCGTAGAGGTCATTAAGATGTAGTTGAAACCATATATCCATATATTGTACACAACATTGTAAATTATAGGGGGTAAAGGCCGTCCAAAACCCCCGGATTCAATCAAAAGCCGTCGGGGGTTTCCGATGTGCTCCGCCAATGGATCTCGCCGGGGATCCATCTGCCGATTGTTCGTATAACCGTCTCCATTTCCTGGATATATTCTTCCGGATTTATTTATCGGAGAGTTATCCATCAGAGTTGGGAGATATTTGATATTTTGTGTGAGTTATATATTGAAGAGCCTCGGCTGTCCTCCCTCATATCCCAGCCCAGCCACCCTCGGGCCAACATAAACAAACAAGCCCCCCAGCTCTCCCCCCATCGTCTTCCCAATTTCTCCACTTGGTTATCATCCATTGCATATTAATCTCATTTTTTAATTCCTTCTAGGCGCGTCTAATCTGAGTCTGATCACTCCTCGTCCCTCCTGAACCCTGTCCTCCCCCAACCCCCTCCGATCATCGCAATGTCCGTCAAGTTCCAAGAAGAGGCCGTCCGCACCGTCACGGGCGGCGGCAAGTCCGAAGACCTCGTGCACCGCGTCGGTGAGCGATTGACCGGTGGAAAGACGGCCAATGGATATCTCCAGGTATGCAGCGCCACACCCCTCTCCCAATAATATCGAACCGACACTGATCCGGGGAATGGATCGTCAACAGGCATACCTCCTCCAGCTCCAGAAGAACCCTCTGCGCACGAAGATGCTCACCTCCGGTGTGCTCTCCGGTCTGCAGGAACTGCTGGCTTCGTGGATCGCCCACGATGTCGGCAAGCACGGCCACTACTTCAGCTCGCGCATCCCCAAGATGTCGCTGTACGGAATGTTCGTCGCCGCGCCCCTCGGCCACGTCCTCATTGGCATCCTGCAGAAGATCTTCGCCGGCCGCACAAGTCTGAAGGCCAAGATTCTCCAGATCCTCGTTAGCAATCTGATTGTACGTCGTTGTCGCTGCGATCACCTGACCTGACATTTGCTGACATCCGCCGTTTCCCTAGATCTCCCCCATCCAGAACAGCGTCTACCTGACCTCCATGGCTGTTATCGCCGGTGCGCGTAACATCCACCAGATTCGCGCTACCGTTAAGGCTGGCTTCATGCCCGTCATGAAGGTCAGCTGGGTCACTTCGCCCCTGTGCTTGGCCTTCGCCCAGAAGTTCCTCCCCGAGCACACCTGGGTGCCCTTCTTCAACATTGTTGGATTCTTCATTGGAACCTACGTCAACACCCACACCAAGAAGAAGCGTCTGGAAGCTCTCCGGAAGGTATGATTGAATAGTTGGAATTGCGACAATTGCGACTCGATTGCTAACGACTCGGCAGCGTTACGACCAGCGTCGCGACCCCGGCTACGAGAAGCGCGACTTCCCTTAAATGGGCCGAGTCCGCAATTGATTGCAAATGCACCCGGACGCGTCGGATACCTATATGTGTCGTTTCTTGCTCGTTTGCAGTCACTGATTTGTCTATTTCCTTTGTTTATTATTCTCCGGTGTTGATCTAAATCCATGTACACACCCCTCGTGCATCTTCACTTGCCGCAGATATCTTCCCCTTGATGTTATCACTCAATCTCATGACGAATGGCTTTATATCTCTGTTTTATTTCAATTCCAACCCTTGAAGATACTATATATCACCACAAGTGTAACTGATAAAGCCTTAGCCAAGACATTTTACTTCGGTTACCAATAAAAACACGTCTATACGCGTGTATTTTCTGTTAAGTCCAAGGTACCTACGTATGTATGTAGCTAGGTAACGTTGGAAGGTTCAACAACGCGCTACAACATTAAGATTGGGGGAGACAACCAAAAGAGACACGGCTATATATATATTTTCCCTGTTTGGGCTAGCGTCATTGCTTCTACGTCTGCTCCTGTGTACTTCTATACACACACATACGTGTACAAATCTGGATAGAGAAAGAAATGTAACTGCCCTTGACATGAAACGGACGCATCATGGCCATTGTTAATCCCATGGTAACTATAAGAAGATCCGAGACACAAGGACATCAGTGGATAATAGAACTGGGTAAGGTACAAGAAGGCATGGATTCCGAGGGAGTAGATAATCAGCCATGCGACGCAAGCCATGTATTGACTCATTCGGAAATGAGAAATAGATCCCCCATATCCATATCCATATCCATGAAAAGACGAGAGGCCACTTATTCAACCTCCATCTCCGACCCCTTCCCCCTCTTAGCCTGCACCCAAGCAACAAAGTCATCTAGCGCACCGGGCCAAGCCCCATCAGGACTCCACCAGCCCATCTCCTCATCCTCCAGACTCTTGCGCATAAACACCTCAACCTGCTCCCACAGATCCTTATTAACAGGCTTTTTCCCGCGCTCTTCGAGGAACTGAATCCACCAATCCAGCCACGGCGTCGTTTCCGTGTTCCACGCCACGCCGCCATGGTCAGGAGTGAAGAAGAGACGCCACTGCTCGGTGGCGATTTCGAATTGCAGGTTTCGCTGTCCTTGCATTCGTGAGAGCGGGAATGCGTATCTGTAGACTCGTCGGAAGGTCTCTGGTTCTCGTGGGATCCTCTCCCGGAGGAGCTTGGCGTGCGCTTGCATCTTTGGCATGGTGTCGCAGCTTGTGGCTTGTTAGCTTGGATGGATATGACGGTGATGATGTTTTGAGTGTGGACTGAAAGGGGCTTTTCTTCCACGTCATGTTGCACTCACAGAACTTTCAGCCATCCTTCCATCCATCCCTCACGGGTGAACTCGCCCATCGATGGTGAGTGGAGTAGCTCGGCGATGGCTAGGCAGGTTACTTCGTCCAGCTCGACCCCCAGATCGCCAAGAAAATCTATTGCTCGCGTGATACCGATGGTATCTGGGCTTTCGACCGGGTCATCTGCGGAGACATGAGTATTTTAGGTATAAAATCTCGAGTGAGGGGTGGGTAGGTACCTCGGTAGCTTTCGAAGATCTTTGTAAGTTCTGAGGTTATAGTTGCGGAGGTGCCAGATGCAGCGGCGAAGAAACTATTCCAGCAACAACGTTAGCCTTGAGATGTTTCACGCGTTAACCATGTATGATTTCTTCGGAGCAACATGGTTAGGTATATTGTCATAGGGCTAGGGAATGGCAAGCACTTCTTCTTCGTCCTCTTCACTCGAGGCATTTTGGATGATGAATGATGAGATGAGTGATCAAGGATTTCCCGAAGTGGGACTTAGGCAAGTCCTGGAAACAGAAGAGCAGATGTTGGAGCTTTGATGCTCTAGATATCTGCTAGCATGACTCAACACCATATGTCCAGGCTGGGGTTGGAGGCAAATAAAATCAAGAGACACAAGGTTCCAGGGTACGGCATAAGAGTGATGACAAGCACTTACGCATCAAGCGCTGGAGGTAAACTCCATCCACATGCTTTAAGGAACTATAGCAGAAAGTCAATCTTTTGATCCACGTGACCTGACAGAACCGTCTCGAGATATCCAAACGGACCGCATAGGGGAGAACATGTCCGGAAAGCATATAAGTTACTTACTTTAGTAGCAACAGACTCTTTTGTCCGTGTACAGTTGACAAACTCAGCGATTTGGTGTTTCTGGCTGGTCGTATAGGGTGGCATGGTGGGGGTAGTCAATATTTGTGCCGGCTCAGAGGAGAAAGTCAAAAAGTGATAGAGACACTTTGGGGGAATTGAAGCCGTTCAGTTTGTAGTGCTGGTGTGAGAGAAATCCTCTTTAGCTTGGAAGATCTACGTAACACCTGGACTATGAGGTCTTGTAGTGAGTTATCATCCCGTTCCCAAGGTCGGATCGGGATGGCATCGTGCTGACTCATCAAGTCTCCTAACCTTAAAAAGTCCACTGGTCCTATATCAACAACCCATCTATAGATAGACTTGGCAAAACTATTGATTTTCATTACACTTGGACGTGAATTTGTGTGTATTCAGAGGATATATTTCCATATAGTAACCATTACAGAGAAGTTGTTGGTCAACATTCGCCATCAATTCATCACACTAGGAGCAATGAGGACGGAATCGATGGTAAAACAGTCAACTTTTGTAAGATCAAATAGATCTGGTAAAACTCCCAAACGCCTTTTGCGAGGTGCAAATATGTAATATTCGGTATCATGTCGAATTTGCTTAGGTTGTGAACAACGTATCCTCCTATAATGGATGTTAGCAATTTGGCCCTTGAGAATTTGAAGATAGATCCAACTCACCTCTCTAAGGTACTCTCCTGCGTCGGCCTGTTTGTTTGCATTAGCCAACTGAGTAAGAAAGGGGACCCAAGCTGCACCTACCTGACGATGGACCGCGATACTGGTGGGGTCCAATTTTGCGATCTGCGCGGATGACCGTGCTGTAACTCCAAATCCGAGGGGAACGTCATTTGAGTCCAGAATCACAACACCTGCATTCTCCGGACAGTCTTCCGAGAAACGAGCCACGTGGGCCTTTAGGACCGAACCGCCATAGAGCAGAGGCTAAATCTTGTTAGCAAGGACAGCAGACCTATAGGAAGTTGGAATAAGCTTACCATCACTCCATTTGCTTTGATCCAGACCTGTGCGATAGCCCTAGAGTTAGCATGATGTCCTGTTGCAATGCTGAAATCGTGATACGTACCTTGTATCGGGCATTTTGCGCCAGGAGATCCAGAGCCGTCAGGTTGATGCGGAACTTGCCCGTCTGCCAGCATATTAGTATCACTGATTAGAACGACAGCAGAGCGACTCGGACCTTCGTAAATTTGCCGACCATAGTCCCAGCTGAAAGGAGCTGATCACGAGGGAATGAAACACTCAGATTGGCGATATCCTTGTTCACGTAGTAAACCCGGCATCCTTGCAAGCGGAAAACACTCTGGGACCCATCTTCGGCTGGGGTAATAAGAGAATTGAGACTGCGGCCGGTATAGGAAGCGAGCTTGGTGAAGAGTGTCCGTGTCTCTTCCTAAAAGTGGCATGGGTTAGCCAAAACAGTCAATGTTCATTGCACTAGTACGCACTTCTGTGAGGGATCTCATATTGTCGGATATGAAGCTGAAGATATGGCAAAAAGGTTGAATAGCAGCAAGCTTGTATTATCGGGAAGTGAGGAACAAGAAAAAAAACCAAAGTCGGGCAATATCTTACCGCCCAGACACGGACCTGAAATTAATAGCGATGGAATGGAGATGAAGAGCCAATCAGAGTGATTATTGTCTTTCCGCCTAGAATTTTCGGGACCGCCTTTTCACTCCAAGATCTTTTTACTGTTCTCCGCAAATTTCACCGTCAA
>PYVH01000111.1 GCA_003030785.1 Marinobacter sp. B9-2
GTCAGGGCATTCAGAATGACTTCGACGAGCAGCGCCAAAGTATTAACTTCTTGATCGGTAAGTCGCAGTTATCAAGTTTTACGCCGCAGTCGGACTATGAGCGAGTTGAAACCCGTTACAAAGTGAAAAGTCTTTCACTGACCTTTTCGGTTGATGTGTGGCAGAGAGGCGCTTACAAATACGAGATTCAGGAAGTGACGCATACCATGGAGGATCTGGACGTTGAGTGGCAACGATAGTGAGTTGGAGTCGATGAGCGAATACCACGGACCGGCCTTTCGTTCGGATCATATTCCAAAACAGCAGGCCCTGGAGAACCCCGGTGGCTTTGCAAAGTCGCTCGAGGGAAGTGATCTTATAGATAGATTGCCATGGGGTCGCTATAGCAATCTCAATATTCACGTGCGCCCAGAATATTTAAAAGCTCATCAAGCTCGAAAACAACTTGGGACTCGTTTACCAGAAGGTCGTGCGTGGACACACAAGCAGAAACCCAAGGACCTTATCAAAACTCGTTGGCAACTGCTCCTGATCCTGGCAGGCTCGTTTGCTGACAAGGAAATGATAAAGTTCTTTATTGGGGCGGTTTTTCTTGCCGGCCTTTTTTCTTTTTTTGCTCATGGCTCGCAAGTAATCTCCGTGTTTTCCACTGCAATGCTCGTTACGATTTTTCTCCATTTGTTCTTCCGCTACCCCTTCACCTGGTTTCTTGAGCGTAATCCCGATTTCATCGTCAAAGATCTGGGCTGCGGCTTCTTCCGCCCCACGGGAATGGTCAAATTCCGCACCTGGCGGGAGGAAACCTTTGAGGCGCCGTTTATCGAGTTCGACCCCTACATTTCCTACCACGTCCAACCCAAGGGCCCGGTCAGCTACAAGCTACAGCTTCGCCACCGCTACAGCGGCTGGCAGACGGCGGTTGCCGAGGTACACAGCACGCAGAAAGAGGAACTCTACGCCCACTGGGACGAACTTCAGCGCTATATGGATGTTTCCCAGCCCCTGCCGGACATTCCTGCTCTCGAGCCCTACCGACACCTGGACCCCACCACTGCCGAGTATGACGCGGCCGGCAAACGCCAACGCCCGGCCGATTACTGGGCCACGCTGGATCTGGAATGGTGGGAGCAAGAGGGCTATCCCGCCCACATGGAGAAAATCCGGAACTTCCCATGGGACACGCTGGAAGATCAGATGCAGTACAGCGTGCCGAATTTGAACGAGGCAACGATGGCGTAGGCTTTCCTTGCGGACAGGACAGTTGGATCAGAGCTCCCTCAAAATCTTCAGTTGAACCAGCAGGTGGGCTTACCTGCTCCTCGCTGAGGTGCTAGCCTTTCCAACGCCGTAGAAGGCATATCCTCGCAGGTGAGCCAAGGAGTTAACGAAGTGAAAAGGAGTTCTTTGTGAAAGCATTTTTGGTTCTGATCTCTCTCTGCCTTATCCCCCTCTCAGCAAACGCCGGCGTCTACAAATGGGTCGACGCCAACGGCCAGACCCATTTCGGAGACCGTCCACCGGCTAAAGCGGAATCAAGTGAAGTCGCGGTGAAGGCCGTTCCGGCCAGAGTGGATGCGGGTGCCCGGGAGCGGCACCAGAAGATGACCGAGTTTCTGGAGCAGCAGCAGGAAGAGCGTGAGGTACGTCAGGCAGCTAATGCCAAGGCTCAAGAGAAAGCGGCTAAGCAAGCTGAGCTGTGCAGGAAGCTTCGGGCGCGCCTCAAGTATCTTGCCAGCGTCTCTACCTTTTATAACGTAAACGATCAGGGCGAGAGAGTATTCGTTAGCGAGGCCGAGAACACCCGTATTCGCGAAGATTTCCGGGAAAAGGTGAGGAGCACCTGCGGAAACGACTAATACGCTGTTGATGACCAGGGGCGGAAAGGAAAGTCTGACCTCTGCAGGAAAAAGCAACTGAGAGCAAAGGAATTGCCATGTCTTTTCGATTGTTCAGCGCCGTGCTGCCGGTGCTGATTTCCCTTCTGTTTTTCCCCTTGGCGGTAGCGAAACCGCCCGAGCTGACACTCGCGAACGTGTATCAAAAGGGCATGCCGCTGGACGGCTACTGGGTCAGTGAAAAGCTCGACGGGGTGCGAGCATACTGGACTGGCGAGCGATTTCTTTCCCGTGGCGGTCATGAGTATCGGGCACCCGGTTGGTTCACCAGAGGGTTTCCGGCACGTCCCCTGGACGGTGAGCTCTGGATGGGGCGGGGCCGTTTTGCGGAATTGTCAGGGGCGGTGCGTCAGGTGGTGCCCGATGACAACGATTGGCGGCGGATTCGGTTCATGGTGTTTGATCTTCCGGATAAGGAGGCAACCTTCGACCAACGTTTGGCCCGGCTGCGTGTATTAATCCAAGAGGTTGAATCACCCTACATGGCGCTTGTCGATCAGCAACGGGCGAGCACCCATGAGAAACTGATGCAGCGTTTGGATAAGATCGTCGACGGCGGCGCAGAGGGTTTGATGTTGAAGCTGGGGTCCAGTCATTACCGAAGTGGGCGCTCCGATGATCTACTGAAAGTAAAACAGTATCAGGATGCCGAAGCGGTGGTTGTTCATCATCTGCCGGGAAAGGGCAAATACGAGGGGCTGATGGGGTCACTGCTGGTGGAGTTGGACGATGGCAGGCGATTCCGGATTGGTACGGGGTTCAGCGATTCCGAGCGAGCGTCTCCTCCGAGACCCGGAACCACGATCACATTCAAGCACTATGGCCTCACAGCCACGGGGCTGCCTCGCTTTGCCAGCTTTCTCCGTATCCGGAATGATGAACCTGCGCGGTAATTGAGCGCACAGGCTCACTGGCGCTTGACGGGGGTCAAGACTGGCAAGCGCAGCTAGCCATACACTGGAATGAGTCAAATACATCTCATCCCCCACAGTCATGGAGACTGCTCGAATGTCCCTCGAAAAACACGATCTGATTCACGAACTGCCGGAATCCAAAGAAGCCATTCATCTTTTGAAAACCAACAGCACTCACTTCGCCAAGCTGTTTGACGAATATCATGAAGTGGACCATGCCGTTCATCGCGTTGAAACGGGCGCTGAAAACACCTCCGATGAGTATCTGGAAAACCTCAAAAAGAAGCGGCTGAATCTGAAGGACCAGTTGTTTGCCATGATTCGCGAGTATGAGGCTTCGGCGGCTAGCTGAGGGCAACCTGCCAGATAATCCAGCATCGGCTGTCAATTGGCCGTAATCCTCCTTTGGGAGACTGTTGATAAGGTATCATCGGTCTCACAAGGAGGAGTTTATGACGTTACGGATCCTTTCGGGGCTGGTGCTGTGCTCGGTGCTTTCCCTGGCACAAGCGGCGACAGTTAAAGAGCTCTCCCCGCAATCAATTGCGCTGGCGCCTGAACAGCCGGAGCCCTCGGTCCATCTGGGACCACGGCCTTTCTGGCTGGTTGATGTCATGGACGAGGGTCCGCTCAAAGAGCGCCTGCAGGCCTGCAATACCGACACTGTCGAGAAAACGGATTTCTCTATTGGTCACCGGGGCGCACCCCTTCAGTTTCCCGAACATACCCGTGAATCCTACATCGCGGCAGCGCGCATGGGTGCCGGTATTCTGGAGTGTGATGTCGCTTTCACCAGGGATCGGGAACTGGTTTGCCGACACGCTCAGGACGACCTTCATACCACCACCAATATTGTTGCCGTTCCGGCCCTGAACGCGAAGTGCACCCAGCCTTTTGTGCCTGCCGATCCTGCCTCAGGCACCCAGGCCCAGGCCGAGTGTCGAACCAGTGATATTACCCTCGCCGAGTTCAAGTCCCTGAAGGGCAAGATGGATGCCTACAACCCGATGGCAACCACACCGGAGGAGTATCTGACCGGCACCGCAGACTGGCGCACCGATCTCTACGCCAGCCGGGGCACCTTGATGACCCACCGGGAGAGCATTGAGCTATTCAAGGCGCTGGGGGTGAAGTTCACTCCCGAACTGAAGTCACCGGTGGTAGCTATGCCCTTTGAGGGGGATTACAGCCAGCAAGACTATGCCCGCCAGATGATCCAGGATTACATTGATGCCGGTGTGCAGCCTGAACACGTCTGGCCCCAGTCTTTCAACTTGAAGGACGTTCTGTTCTGGGTGGATGAGATGCCGAAATTTGGCCGACAGGCGGTGTTTCTGGATCAGTCTGAGTCTACGCTTGTAAACGCTTCCTCAACCTATATGGCTTACGTTAAAAGCCGGGGCGTTAACATTCTGGCGCCTGCGCTCTGGAAGCTGCTGACTCTGGACAAGCAGGGGCAGATCGTTCCGTCCCGGTACGCGGAGAATGCGCGCCAAGCCGGCCTCGACCTGATTGCCTGGACGGTTGAACGTAGTGGACCGCTGGCAAACGGTGGTGGCTGGTATTACCAGACGGTGACCGATGCCATTAACAACGATGGCGACATGCTTACCGTGATCGATGTCCTGGCCCGTGAGGTAGGTGTCATCGGTATCTTCTCGGACTGGCCGGCGACAACAACGTTTTACGCCAATTGTATGGGGTTGGCGAAGCATTGAGGTCAGAAAGGCGCAGCGCCAAACTGCCTCAATGCAGATTCGGTAAGAGTTATGGGTCCGATGTTCAGTCGAAAACCGGGAGGAATTTAACTGTTATCGCGCTGCTTTTTAATCCAGAGGATGATTGCGGCGGGCAGATGAGCCACGCCAAAAGAGGTCAGGAAAACCCATGACGCAGCGAGCCCACGTGTGTCTGTGTAAACCTGGCTCATCGCCCAGCCAAAGCCTGCCCCAACCAACAGAAGCATGATGCGTCCGGCCCAAAGTTGGAGGGTACCCGGAACCTGGAAAGCCAGGCGGTAATGAACCCACCCAGTGACCCCGAGGGCCAAAATTACAGCGACCATCATTTTGCTTGGGCCTCCTACAGCAACTGGTATGGATAGTTTCTGCCGTGTTTGGGTGAATTGAGGCCCATCCCCAGTGGCCGCTGCGGGCCTTGTAGCAGCTCGATTGAGCGACGGCTCTCTTTTGAGAGATCGATAACAAGTGCGTAGTGCTGCATGACTCTTAGGCGATAACTCGAACAGTCATTAGGGCCTAAAGCCCGTTTAGCAAGGCAAAGTCAGCTTATTATGAACAACACGGAAATCCAAACCCCAGTCAATGTAGGTGTTGATGTCGATAAAGCAAACCTGAACATTGGAAGGCGGACCTTTTTGCCGCGACGAGATGAGCCAGTGAAGGGAGTCTGAACCAGGGTAGGTTCACTCACAGGCTAGGAGTGGCGAAGGCACCAGCATAAGTCCAAGCTTCTAAACAAAAGCGAACATTTGCCTCTAGTAAGTCATCCGTGGAAACGGGGTAGAACCCGGCGGTAACGAAGAGCCAGGAGTAGACACTGAAATCCTTAACTTCTCTATGAAACATGTCACCGCGACAGGCTACCTCACTCCAAATGGGATGGTCGTTGTTGCTGGATCTGAAGCAGTATTGAAAAAGCGAGTGTCGACGAGGCAACGGCGATCATTGCGGATCTGAACGAACGCTTTCAGAGTATCGAAAAAATGGTCGGCACCATCGCCGGCGTGGCTGACCAGACCAATCTTATGTCGTTGAATGCAGCCGTAGAAGCAGCCCGGGCTGGTGAGCATGGGCGAGGATTGGACGTGGTTGCTGATAAAGTTCGCACGCTGGCGTCAAATACAGGCGTCTCTATCAAAGAAATTGCGGACGTAATTCATGCCATTCTGGAGCTTTCAAGGGGCGTCGAGCGTCAGGTACGTGAGTTGCTTGGCAAGGCCGTTGAAGGCAGAAAGCAGGTAACAGATGCTGAGTCGATCGTTGCTGAAATCCAGGGTGGCGCCAGCGATGTGCAGAATGCGATCGATGAAATTGGCCGGTGATACTGTCGTGACGCCGCCCCAGGAGGGCGACGTCACGACGAACTCGACTTTTACAGTTCTTGGGCGGTGGGCCGCAAGATAATCTCGTTAATATCGACATCGGCCGGTTGCTCGATGGCATAAACGATGGCCCGCGCCACGGCATCGGCATCAATCGCAACGCTGTACAGATCTTCTGCCGCTTTCTTGGCATTTGGATCGGTAATGGTGCTGGTGAGTTCGGTCGCTACGGCACCCGGTGAGATGTTGGTGCTGCGAATCTCATCACCGGCTTCCATCCGCAAGCCTTCCGAGAGGGCTTTGACTGCGAATTTCGTTGCGCAGTAAACAGCGGCACCGGGGAAGAGCTTGTGACCGGCGACAGAGGACAGGTTTATCACGTGGCCGCTGTGCTGTTCCCGCATGGTGGGCAACACCGCCGCAATGCCGTACATCACACCTTTGATGTTTACATCCACCATCTGGTCCCACTCGTCTACCTTGAGCGCATCCAGCGGTGCCAATGGCATCAAGCCGGCATTATTGACCAGCACATCGATCCTGCCAAAAGCTTCTTTTGCCGAGGCGGCCAGGGCTTCCACCTGTTTGCGGTCGGTTACATCGGTGACCTGCCAGATGACTTCGGCGCCCTTGGCACTCAGGTCCTCAGACAGGGCTTTCAGGCGGTCTTCTCGGCGTGCTGCTAGCACCAGTTTT
>PYVH01000112.1 GCA_003030785.1 Marinobacter sp. B9-2
GAAGCCGACGCACTGGCGGATAGGCAAAGGCAAACAGGGAGACCAGGGCCGTCAACAGCGCAGGCACCAGGGCGGCAGGGTCGAGCTGGAAGTCCACGGGGCGCTCCAGTACTTCGCTCAGCATCCGAATCAGCAACCAGTAAAGCGGTATGGCCACCAGCAGGCCACCAACGATACCGGTAACGCCCCAGAGTGCCAGACGCCTCAGATACAGACTGCCAATTCCGGCGCCGCTCAGGCCCAGGGTTTTCAGCAGTGCGACGGTGTCGCGCTGGGACAGGGCGTATTGCCGGCTTGCCACGGCCACCGCCACAGCAGCGAGCAAAACCGCAAGGCTGCCGCCCAGCAGCAGGAATCGTTCGGCACGTTCCAGGGAACGGGAGAAGGTTTCACCATCCCGCACCCCTTCCCATTCATGACTGGGCTCCATCCGGGGCTGCAGCCATTGATAGTAAGACTCCAGCGAGGCTTCATCGCCGGCAAACAGGTAGATGTACTCAACCCGGCTGCCCTCCTGAATGACCCCGGTGGCCGAGACATCATCCACGTGCATCATTACCCGTGGCGCCAGCGCCGAAAGCCGGAAACCACCATCGGGCTCGCGAATGAGGAGGCCGGAGACCGTCAGGTTCAGATTCCCGACTTCCAGAGACTCCCCAATCTCGAGATCCAGCAGTCTGAGCAGGCGCGGGTTGATCCAGACTTCTCCGGGCCCGGGGCCCTGATTGACCAGTTCCCTCGGCCCCGTTGGCTCCCGCTGTATTTCGATATCACCCCGAAGCGGATATTCGTTGCTGACGGCCTTCACCGACACCAGCTGGAAATTATCGGCGCCCAACACCATGGTGGAAAATTCCACCATTCGGCCGGTTTTCAATCCCTGATCAGCCGCCTCCTGCAGCCAGGAATCGGGAATAGGTCGACCATTCTCGGCTTCCAGCTGCCGATCTGCCGCCAGGAAAGAGCTGGCTGAGGAAACCAGGGTGCGCTGCAGCTGGCTGGCAAACAGGGCGATGGTGGCAACCGTGGCAACGGCAATGATCAGGGCCGCCAGAACGACACGAACATCCCGTTCCCGCCAGTCCCGGCGGACCGACATGAGCTTTTTTGCAGCAGCCATCAGTGCGCCATCTCCTGAGCTGCTTCCGGTTCGGTAAGAACGCCGGCTTCAATATGGAACTGCCGATTGCAGCGCGCCGCGAGATGTTCGTCGTGGGTAACCATCACCAGCGTTGTGCCCTGCTCCCGGTTCAGCGCCATCAGCAGATCGGAAACTGCCTGGCCGGTTCGGTTATCCAGGTTGCCCGTCGGCTCGTCGGCGAACAGGATCAACGGGTCAGACGCAAACGCCCGGGCAATGGCCACCCGCTGCTGCTCACCACCGGAGAGCTGCCTGGGTGTGTGGGTCAGTCGCTCGCCAAGCCCAACCCGCTCCAGAAGCTCACGGGCTCTCTTTTCCGGTGACGGCATACCGGCAAGCTCCAGGGGCAACATGACATTCTCAAGCGCGGTAAGCGCCGGCAACAGCTGGAACGACTGGAACACAAACCCCACCCGATGTGCCCGAAGCTTTGCCCGCTCGTCTTCACTGAGCTTGCTGATCACCGACCCGTCCAGCTCAACTGTGCCCTCAGTGGGCGTATCAAGGCCCGCGAGCAAACCCAGGAGCGTGGTTTTGCCGGAACCGGAACGCCCGACAATAGCTACGGACTCTCCCCGATTGATTTCGAGAGTGACCCCTTGCAAGATCGTGAGCGTATCGGTTTCAACACTGACGCGGTGAGTCAGGTTATTTACCCGTAACATTGGGCTCTGGCTATCCGGGTTAACATTGGTCATCTGGTTCACGGAATCTCCCGATCCTGGGTCCTGAAAACGGCTTAAAGGTGTATTGGTTGTCTATGCATACGGCATTGGTGTACGTCAGATCAATTCTTTTTCTTGTAGTTACCCTGCTGGCCCTGCCGGTAGCGGCCAACCAGAACACGCTGCTGATTGTCGGCGACAGCCTCAGTGCCGCCTATGGCGTGCCCTCCGAAACTGCATGGGTGCAGTTGCTGCGCAACCGGCTGGAGAACAACGGGCTAACAGACTGGGAAGTGGTCAATGCCAGCATCAGCGGAGAAACCACCGATGGCGGTGCTCGCCGGCTGCCCGGACTTCTTGAGGAAAATGATCCTGAAGTGGTGATTATCGAATTGGGTGGCAACGATGGCCTTCGCGGCTTTCCGCCCAACGTGATCGAATCCAATCTCGCCTCCATGATCGAAAAAGTCCAGAGCTCGGGTGCCCGTGCCGTGCTGGTGGGTATGCAGATACCACCGAACTACGGACAGCGGTATACCGAAATGTTTGCCGACATTTATCCGAAGCTGTCAGACCGCTACGACACCGCTCTGGTTCCCTTTTTCCTGGACGGCATCTACAACCAGGACGGGTTGATGCAGGACGATGGCATTCACCCTACCGAGGAAGCCCAGGCCAAATTGCTGGAAAACGTCTGGCCTGTGCTCAAACCGATCCTGCAATAAAGCCGGCTCAGGTTAATCCCTGCAGGAATGCCAGAGCCCGACGCTCGGACCAGTAAAAGCCATCTTTCGCATGCTCGACAAACCCCACGTGGCCGCCCCAGCGAGGGGCTTCCAGGCGCACATGGGCACCAAGCTGCCGCCGGGACTCCGGAAAGCACTGCGGTGACAAGAACGGATCATCGGCGGCATTCACCATCAGCGCCGGCACCCTCACATCTCGCATCCGCGCCAGTGCCGAACACTGGGCCCAGTAGTCCCGGGCATCGCGGAAGCCGTGAAGGGGCGCCGTGTAACGATCATCAAATTCGTGAAAGCTGCGGATGGCATCAAAGCCCGAAACATCTATGAGATCCGGAAACTTTTCCGCCTTCTCCTGCATTTTTACCTTCAGGTCCCGAAGAAAGCGCTGCATGTAGATCTTTCGGCTGGGCAACGCCAGCATGTCTGCGCTACCGGCCAGATCACAGGGAACCGAATAGGCAACGGCGCCACAGATCCGGCTGTCCACCCGCTCACCCTGCTCCCCCAGATAGAGCAGCGTCAGGTTGCCTCCCATACTGAAGCCCGACAGGAACAGGGTGTCGTAGGTGCCGGCCAGACCATGATCAATCACCAGGCTGAGGTCTTCTGTGGCGCCACTGTGATAGAACCTTGGCTGGCGATTCATCACACCGCCGCAGGAGCGGAAATTCCAGGCCAGAACATCCCACCCCTCGCGCAGCAACGCCCGGGTGAGTCCCAGCACGTAAGGTCTGCGGCTGTGCCCTTCCAGACCATGGGAAACAATCGCGAGCCGGTTGCTGCCTTGCCGGTACCAGTCAAGATGCAATTCATCATTGTCCGGCGTGGGAAGAACTTCGGGCTCCGGTTCCACCATCGATACCCGGCGGAACAGCGTTGGCCAGACAGACTGGATATGACCATTACGTAACCAGAGCGGCGGTCGGTATTGGAGTATCTGACTTTCGTACAATTTTTAGCCTTTCATATCAGGGGGTTGACCCCGCATACCAAAGCGCTTAAGATGCGCGCCAATTGATGCTGTTCCCCGATAGCTCAGTTGGTAGAGCAACGGACTGTTAATCCGTTTGTCGCTGGTTCGAGCCCAGCTCGGGGAGCCACTTATTCCGGAATGCCGCTGCTTCTCATGAATCAGCGGCATTTTTCGTTTCCGGTCTCAGAAAATCTGTTCGCGCTGCATGAATTCGGTCAGCACGCGGAACAGCGTGAAACCATCCTCGGTGCCAATCAGTTCCCGAATAGAGTGCATACCGAACTGGGGTACACCAATATCCAGTGTCGTCACACCCAGATTCCCCGCCGTCAGCGGCCCGATGGTACTGCCACAGCCCATATCACTGCGAACCACGAAGGTCTGGTGCGGCAACCCTAGCTCGTCGCTGATATGACGGTATACCGCAGCAGAGCGACTGTTAGTGGCGTAACGCTGGTTGTGGTTAACCTTGATCACCGGCCCCTGGTTAAGAATCGGCCCGTGATTCTCGTCATGCTTATCCATGTAATTCGGATGAATGCCGTGGGCGTTATCCGCCGACACCATCATCGAGCGGGCGATGGCGCGAGCCTTGCCAGCGCCGACCCAGCGGTCCAGAACCGCCGTCAGGAACGGCCCCTGGGCGCCCTCGGCCGACATACTGCCAACCTCTTCGTGATCGTTACAGACCAACAGCGCGGCCTCGTCACCGGAGGCCTTCAGCAACGACTGCAGGCCAATGTAACAACTCAGCAGGTTGTCCAGTCGTGCAGAGGCAATGAAATCATCGCGCAAACCCACGAACGACGCTTCCCGGGCATCGTAGAAGCTCAGCTCATAACCCAGAACCTTGCGGGCACTAATCCCGGATTCGGTCCTGACCTGTTGCGACAGCAAATCAACAAAGCTGGTCGTGTCGCTTTCCGGAACCTGCATCAGAACCGGCGGCAGATCAGTCTGGGGGTTGACCGTCCGATTGCTGTTGGCTTCGCGGTCCAGATGAATGGCCAGGCTGGGAATAAACGCGATTGGCTTGCGAAAATCCACGAGGGTATCCCGTACCTTGCCATCCTCGTCCAGCACGGTAACCCGGCCGGCCAGGGAAAGATCCCGATCAAACCAGGGGTTAAGCAGAACACCGCCGTAAACCTCGACACCCAGCTGGAAAAAGCCCTTGCGACGCAGCTCCGGGTTCGGCTTGACCTTCAGGCAGGGGCTGTCGGTATGGGCGCCTACCATACGGATACCGGAGGTGGTGACATCTTTGCTGCCGGTACGGAAGGCGACGATTGAAGAGCCATTACGGATAACGAAATAGCCCTGGTTGCTGGCCAGTGACCAGTCCTCCCGCTCATCCAGCTCCTGAAATCCGGCCGCACTGAGCCGTTGCTTCATGGTGTCGACCGCATGCCAGGGCGTGGGGGAAGTGTTCAGAAACTTCAATAAATCTTTGTTAAATTCAGCGTGTTCCATGATGTCCCTGATTAAAAGATAATTGCTTCAACAGTATGGCATGAAGCCGGAAAGCCTCATACTGGGTCAACGGACATTCCCTATAACCGGGTCACAAATCAACCACCACCGGGAGCCCAACGTGCCTGCACCGAGATTTCTCGACATTGAATATTGCCAGACCGATGACGCCCTGTTCCCGACCGCCATGGCCTGGTCGCTGGAAGACGGCCGAATGAAAACCGTGGTGATCGCCCCTTCCGATGACTGGCTTCCGGAAGACGGTGACCTGGGCGATGTCGACCTCCTCTATCTTGAAGAACAGGGCGTACCCCTGATCGAACTTGCCCGGGAACTGCACCAGGACCTGCCCGACCAGACGGTCTTTGTAGACGGCCTCGATCCGGACGAGATTCTGGTGGATCTAATCTTCACCGCCGTGGCCCAGGAGGCCCCATTCGAGATTGCCCCCATCAGTGAGCTGATCACGGGCCTGGACAGCGAAACCCTGGAAGATCGTCGGCGCCAGCTGCTGTTCGAGGAGAGCCTGGAACCCCAGCTGCCTGAAAACGGCGTCTACGCCCTACTGCTGATGGCCCGCGAAGAAGGCCTGTTCGACGAAGACCTTTAAGCAGGTAAGACCGACACAGGGAAGTGTGACACGGGTCGACGTAACAAACGGTTACACGAGGCAGAATCAGCCCGTATTCGCCTACGTCAGGAAGCCCGATAACAATGAACAAGGTTGTGCGAACGCCCCTCATCTGCCCGCTTGTCCCTGCCCTGCTTCTCGCCTCCCAGGTCGCGTTGGCCCAGGAGACCCCGAGGGCCGACAAACACTACATCGGTCTGCTGGCAACCACCTACAACCACCGCACCATCGGTGAAAACACCAAGGAAACCGCCTGGGGCACTGGCGGAACCCTGGTGTTGGGTGGCCATATCACCGATCTGTTCCACGCCGAGCTGCGAGCCGGCGGCGGTTTCAAAGACGCCGAGGTCCCGAACAGCGACCTCACCCTGAGCGTTGACTATTACGCCAGCTGGTACATGGGCCTGCACTACCCTATCACCGACTACGCCAACGTTTACGGCCAGTTCGGCTTTTCCTACATCCACGGTGAGGGCGAGATCAGCGATCCGGCGAATGACCGCAACAACGCCTACCTTGATCTCGACGGCGAATTTCCGGACAGCGGTTTCAGCGTCAGCTGGATTGCCGGTCTCGACTTCGAAGTGATGGACGATACCTTCCTGGTTTTTGAAGGCGGGAAGTTGTTCGAAGACACCGCAACGGATGTGAATACCTTCCAGTTCTCCGGCGGCGTGCGCTACGAGTTCTGAAGTCGCTGATATTAAATGTAGGTCGGATTAGCGAAGCGTAATCCGACAATCTGCTGATACGTAATGCCGCTGATATTCTGTCGGATTACGCTTCGCTAATCCGTATATGGTCTCCTCCCCGTTTGCAAGGTCTCAGCACTCAATGTCAGGGACAGGTT
>PYVH01000113.1 GCA_003030785.1 Marinobacter sp. B9-2
GAGGTGTCCAGGTCAGCATAGGCGCTCATGGCCAGAGTACGGGGAATCGGTGTTGCCGTCATGATCAACTGGTGAGGCGCCAGAGAGCCTCCCACGCCCTTTTCCCGCAGGGCGAGTCGTTGGTGAACACCAAAGCGGTGCTGCTCATCCACGATCACCAGTGCAAGGCGGTGGAACTCCACATCCTCCTGAAACAGGGCATGAGTGCCTATCACCACTCCCGCGTCACCGGAACGGACCGCTTCCAGCGCTTCAGCCCGGGCTTTGCCCTTCACTTTCCCGGACAGCCACGCGAGGCGAATACCGAGAGGCTCCAGCCATGCCCGGAAATTCTGGAAGTGCTGTTCGGCAAGAATTTCGGTGGGCGCCATCAGCGCTACCTGGGCGCCGGCACCAATGGCCTGCAATGCCGCCAGCGCCGCCACCACGGTTTTTCCGGAGCCGACGTCACCCTGAACAAGTCGAAGCATGGGCAAAGGCTGGCTAAGATCCTGACGGATGTCGGCCAGCACATGACGCTGGGCACCGGTGAGTGCGAACGGCAGGGAATCCAGAAAACGCTCGGGCAGGTCGCCCGTGGGCAGGAGTGGTAGCGCTTCGCGGGCCTGGATCTGCTCACGCACCTGCAGCAGGCTCAACTGGTGCGCCAACAGCTCTTCCATCACCAATCGCTGTTGCGCGGGGTGGCGTCCTTCCATCAACAGGTTAACCGGCGCGTTGGCAGGAGGAGAATGCACCAACTGAACAGCTTCGGTGATTCCGGGTAGCTGGTATTCGGCGAGCAGCCCCTGGGGTAACCAGTCCTTGATAGGGAATCGCTGGAGATAGGCCAGAGCCTGCTGGCACAGCGATCGCACCCGGGGCTGTTGAATCCCCTCTGTAAGAGGGTAAACCGGCGTCAGAGTTGCGTCGCCTTCTGCCGGCATCGGCGGCGGATTTACCTGGTATTCGGGGTGGTAAAACTCATACCCTGCCCGGCCCGGACGAACTTCGCCAAAGCAGCGAACCCTGGCGCCTTCGCTCAGCTGGTTTTTCTGGGCGGCGTTAAAATGGAAGAAACGCATGACCAGAAAGCCGCTGCTATCCCGCAGGGTCACCTGCAGACTGCGCCTGCGACCCATAACGAGATCGGCTTTCATCACCTCCCCTTCCACCACCGCGACGTCGCCAATGCGAAGGCTTCCCATGGGTATGACGCGGGTTCTGTCCTCGTACCGATGCGGTAGATGGAACAGTAGATCCTGCAGGGAGATAATGCCCAGCTTGGCGAGCTTCTCGGCCAGGGCGCTTCCTACGCCCTTGAGCTGGGTGACCGGTATGTCATCCAGTGACGTCATAGTCAGGCTCAGGCGCTTTCGGCCACAACCGGTGTATCCGTTTTCGCCTTTTCAATCACCCGGCACTGGCTTGCAGCCAGGGAGAGCACATCAATAGCCTTGGGCCGCGGGAAAGTAACCCGCCAGGCCAGGGCCACCGTGCGGAACGGCACCGGGGGCGCGAACGGCCTGACTGCCAGTATGTCCTCATGGTACTGCATGGCCGTGGCCGCCGAGAGCGGTAACACCGTAATGCCCAATCCGGAAGCCACCATGTGGCGAATGGTTTCGAGGGAGCTGCCTTCGGTGACCAGAGCCGGTGAACCGTTATTGGCCCTGTGTGTGACCGCCTCCACCAGTGGTGGACAGGACTCCAGCACCTGATCGCGGAAACAGTGGCCCGGCCCGAGTAACAGCAATTGTTCCTTGGCCAGTTCGTCAGCGGTCAACTGCTCCTTGCTGGCCAGAGGGTGTCCGGCCGGCAGCAGGACAACGAATGGCTCGTCGTACAGCGGCAGGGTGACCACTTCCGGCTCCTCGAACGGCAGAGCAATAATAATGGCGTCCAGCTCGGACTGCCGGAGCTTCTGCCTCAGGTTGGCGGTGTAGTTCTCTTCAATGTAGAGGGGCATCTCCGGGGCAGCACGCCTGAGTTCCGGCAGCAGGTGCGGAAACAGGTAGGGGCCGATGGTGTAGATGGCGCCCACCTTCAGCGGTGAGTTGAGCTGGTTTTTGCCATCCTGGGCCATGTCCTTGATCAGGCCGACCTGGTCGAGGACGCGCTGGGCCTGTTCGATAATGCGCAGCCCGGTTTCGGTAACACGGATGCTGCTTTTGCTTCGCTCAAAAAGCGGTATACCGAGCTCGTCTTCCAGCTTTTTAACGGCAACGCTGAGGGTTGGCTGACTGACATGGCAGCGCTCTGCAGCCCGGCCAAAATGCCTTTCGCGGGCCAGCGTAACAACGTATCGTAACTCGGTGAGAGTCATGGTGAGCTCCGGTCAGAAAGATGCGGGTCGAAGTTTCACGAATTTATGAGGTAAAGCATAAGGATTGAAATTGTCTATGGCAATCACTGAAAGTAGTAAGACGCCGCGAATTCTGGTGGCCGGTTGCGGCAAACTCGGTGGCGCCATTGCCAGCCGGCTGAAAACCTCGGCCACCGTGTTCGGCCTGCGCCGGAACCCCGACCGTGTTCCCGACGGCGTTGAAGGCATCGGCGCCGACCTGACCCGGCCGGAAACACTCACCGTTAAGTTGCCGGAGGGACTCGACATCGCCCTCTATTGCCTGACGCCCTCCAGCTACGATGAGCAGGGGTATCGGGATGCCTACGTGACGGGGCTGGCAAACTTATTGGAGGCCCTGGGCGGTCAACCCCTTACGCACCTGTTCTTTGTCAGTAGCAGCAGTGTCTATTCCCAGGATGACGACAGTTGGGTGGATGAATCGAGCCCCACCAGACCGGCCCGATTCAGCGGCGAGCAGGTTCTGGCCGGTGAACAGACGGCGCTGGACAGCGGCCATCCGGCGACCATCATCCGATACAGTGGTATTTACGGGCCTTCACGGCAGCGTTTTCTTGAGGAGGTTCAGGCGGGGCGCATGAACCCCACGAAGCCAGCACCATTCAGCAACCGGATTCATGAAGAGGATGCAGCAGACGCGGCAGCCCATCTGGTTAAGCTGGCACTTTCGGGAGCGACGCTGGAAACCTGCTACCTGGCCAGCGATTGCGAGCCGGTGAGGCTTGATGAGGTGGTGGACTGGGTGCGGCAGCAAACACCCTGTGCAGAGCCGCAGCCGGATGCCCGAAAAGGCGGACGGGCCGGCAGTAAACGCTGCAGCAACAAGAGACTGCTGAGCACCGGCTTCCAGTTCCGCTATCCGGATTTCCGGGCCGGTTACCGCGCCATGATCGACCAGAACTGAGCCTTCGGCATTAAAAAAGGCGGCCATGGCCGCCTTTCTCAATCCTGGTGTCATCAGGTCTTAGCTGAGCACCATAACCGCTTCCATTTCAATGGGCACACCCTTGGGCAGCGCCGCGACACCCACCGCCGCACGGGCCGGGTAAGGCTCCTGGAAATAAGTGGCCATGATCTCGTTGACCGTGGCGAAATTCGCCAGATCGGTCATATAGATGTTCAGCTTCACAATATCCTTCAGCTCACCACCGGCAGCCTCGCAAACGGCCTTGAGGTTATCGAATACCTGCCGGGTCTTGGCAGCAAAATCGCCGGCGACCACTTCCATGGTTTCCGGTACCAGCGGAATCTGGCCAGACAGGTACACGGTATCCCCCGCCTTTACTGCCTGGGAGTAAGTGCCGATCGCCTGAGGCGCATTCTCGGTCTGAATTACGGATTTGTTGGTCATGACCCTTGGTTTCCTCTCTTCCAAAACGCCAATCGTCGCTTTTGAGTAACGCGCCTGTCAACCGGCCTTTGGTCGGGTTCAGTGTCGCACGCGGCTGATGTGGGTAATCGCACGGATATTGCGGATTCGGCGCATCACCCGGGCCAGATGCCGGCGACCATTCACGTGCACCACGAGACTGACCACGCCAAAGCGGGCATTCTGTTCTTCCACGTTGATGCGTTCGATATTGCCGTCCGCCATGGCCACGGCGTTGGCCATCTCGGCAATCACACCGCGCTGGCGCTCCAGCTCTACCCGCAGTTCCACGGAAAATTCATCGGTAATGTCCTTGGCCCACTTCAGGTGGGTCAGGCGGGCTCTCCCCTCGTCGTCCTCGGGCAGTCGCGAACAAGTATCGGAATGGATCACCATGCCCTTACCGGAATCCATCACGCCCACCACCGGATCCCCGGGAATGGGCTTGCAACAGCTGGCAAACCGGACCAGAAGGCCCTCGGTGCCACGGATGGTCACCGGGCTGTGGTTGCCACCTTCAATATCCCGTGGTGCCTCACTGGCTTCTGCATCCTCAGAGCCGCTGGCAAGCTGCCGGGCAACCAGATAGGCCATGCGGTTACCCAGGCCGATGTCACTGATCAGATCGTCAAAACTGTTCACCTGATTGTGATTGACCACCGCCTGCTTCTGGGCGTCGCTGATTTCCGACAGTTTCGCCCCAAAGCCCTTGAGGGATTTCTTGAGCAATGTGCGGCCCAGCTCGAGCGATTCCGCGCGCTTCTGGCTCTTCAACACATGGCGGATACTGCTGCGCGCCTTGCCAGTGACCACGAAACTGAGCCACGCGGGATTGGGCCGGGCACCGGGCGCGGTAATAATCTCGACAGTCTGACCGCTCTGCAGAGGCTGGCTGAGGGAACCCAGGTTGCGGTTGATGCGACAGGCGACAGTCGCGTTGCCAATGTCCGTGTGAATCGCGTAGGCAAAGTCCACTGGCGTTGCCCCGCTGGGCAGCTCCATGATGCGGCCTTTCGGGGTGAACACGTAGATCTCATCGGGGAACAGATCCACCTTCACGTGTTCGATGAACTCCATGGAGTCATCGGCCCGCTCCCGCATTTCCATCAGCCCCTTCACCCAGCGATCAACCCGCGCCTGATTGGCACTGGTCACACTGCTGGGTTCGTTTTTGTACATCCAGTGCGCGGCAATGCCGTTGTTGGCGATATGCTCCATTTCCTCGGTGCGAATCTGGATCTCGATATTCACGTGCATACCGAACAGCGTGGTGTGGATGGACTGGTAGCCATTGGCCTTGGGCATGGCAATGTAGTCCTTGAACCGGCCCGGCAGAGGCTTGTAGAGGCTGTGCACGGCGCCCAGTATGCGGTAGCAGTCGTCCTCTGTGTCAGTAATGATCCGGAAGGCATACACATCCATGATTTCATGGAAGGATTTCTGCTTGAACTTCATCTTGTTGTAGATGCTGTTCAGGTGTTTTTCCCGGCCCAGGATCCGTCCGGGCAGACCGCGCTCTTCCAGCTTTTCCTGAAGCTTGCCGCGGATATCCTCGATGATTTCCCGATGGCTGCCCCGGAGCTTGTCCACCGCCTTGGAGATGTACTTGGAGCGCATCGGATACAGGGAGGTAAAGCCCAGATCCTCAAGCTCGGTACAGATGGAGTGCATACCCAGGCGGTTTGCGATGGGGGCGTAGATATCGAGGGTTTCGGTGGCAATGCGCTGGCGCTTCTCATAGGGCATGGGGCCGAGAGTGCGCATGTTGTGCAGCCGGTCCGCCAGCTTCACCAGGATTACCCGGATGTCCCGCGCCATGGCCAGGGTCATCTTCTGGAAATTTTCGGCCTGGGCCTCTGCCCGGGAGCGAAATTCAATCTGGGTCAGTTTACTGACCCCATCCACCAGGTCCGCGACATCATCACCGAACTGTTCCGCCAGGGCGTCCTTGGGAATGCCGGTGTCTTCGATCACATCGTGGAGCATGGCCGCCATCAGGCTCTGATGGTCCAGCCGGAGATCGGCGAGGATGTGGGCAACAGCCAGGGGGTGGGTGATGTAGCGGTCGCCGCTTTTACGCATCTGGCCCTCATGGGCCTGCTCGGCATAATAGTAGGCCCGTCGCACCTGATTGATGCGATTGGTATCCAGATAGGAGCTGAGCTCTTTTGCCAGCCCTTCAACCGTAGCCTCTGCCGACACCGCGCCTCCACGACTTCATGAAATTCAGGGACAAAAAAACCCGAATGCACGCATCCGGGTCCTTCCAGAGTCCTTCCAACAACGCTCTATAGCTACACTATAAAACCGCGGGGACAGATTTCAATGCTTCTCACTTGCGGATAGGTACTTATATACCCGACATCCGCAGATGACTTACTCGTCGTCTTCTTCCTTGAGCAGATCACGAGTAATCTTGCCTTCGGCAATTTCGCGCAGGGCGATTACCGTAGGCTTATCATTTTCTTCAGCCACCATCGGCTCGGCACCCTTGGTAGCGAGCTGACGGGCACGCTTGGTAGCCAGCATTACCAGCTGGAAGCGGTTATCAACGTTTTCCAGACAATCTTCAACGGTAACTCGTGCCATAACTTCCCCGACTATAAAATGACTGTTCTCAGCAGACCGCACAGTTTACTGTGGCCGGTTCAATTTGTATACAGGAAAACCCCGTATC
>PYVH01000011.1 GCA_003030785.1 Marinobacter sp. B9-2
GGGAAAGCGCCGAGGAACCCATTGAGGACCTTCAAATGCAGCTTGAAGGCCTGCTCGACCGCCGTCTGGCGGAAGAGGAAAAACTCGGCGCTGCCCGCGATGCCCTGGAAGAGATTGATCGTGAAGTCAGGGAGAAAGAGCAAGGCAGAAGCGGCACGGATCACAGGATTCAGGAAGTCCGGTCCCGGCTGGAAAAACTGAAAATGGAATCCCAGGCCCTGGAAATTCGCTCCGGCAACCACATCGAGCAGCTCAAGGAGCTGGACGTCAAGCTGCAGGATATTCTGTCCCAGCTGCCTGAGGGGGCGAACGAGAAGGACTGGGCGGAGGAGCTCGAGAGCATCGGTAACCGGATACAGCGTCTGGGTGCGATCAACCTGGCGGCGATCGAGGAATTTCAGGTCCAGAGTGAGCGCAAAACCTACCTGGATTCTCAGCACGAAGACCTGATGGAAGCCCTGGAAACACTGGACAACGCCATAAGGAAGATCGACCGGGAAACCCGGCAACGTTTCAAGGAAACCTTTGACCAGGTGAACGGAGGCCTCCAGGCGCTGTTCCCGAAGGTGTTCGGCGGCGGTAACGCTTATCTGGAGCTGACGGGCGAGGATCTTCTTGAAACCGGCGTTGCCATTATGGCGAGGCCACCGGGCAAGAAGAACAGCACCATCCACCTGTTGTCAGGGGGCGAGAAGGCGCTTACGGCGATTGCCCTGGTGTTCTCGATTTTCCAGCTCAACCCGGCTCCCTTCTGTATGCTGGATGAAGTGGATGCGCCTCTGGACGACGCCAACGTCGGGCGCTACGCAAACATGGTCAAGGAAATGTCGAAACAGGTTCAGTTCATCTACATTACCCATAACAAGATTGCCATGGAGATGGCGGATCAACTGATGGGCGTGACCATGCATGAACCGGGTTGTTCGCGACTGGTATCGGTGGATGTGGACGAAGCCGCGGCGCTGGCGGAGGCCTGAGGCTGCTCAGAAAACGGGCAACCATGACAAAAACGCCATCTGGCCCGGGTGTGCGTTGTATTCGTTACGGGCTTTTCTTAGAGTAGCAACGTTACGGGATCTGCAAACAGGACAGCAGCACTATGTCACTTAGGGAATGGTTAATTGCCATCGGTACCCTGGTCATCATCGGCATTGTCGTTGACGGTATTCGCCGGATGCGGCGGGCGCGGAAAGAATCCATGGCTATTTCGTCGGGAATGGGCGCCGACGAGCTCGAGGATTCGCCACTTGATGACGAGTACAATCCCGAGTTGCCCAACGGCGGTGCCCGGACCATTTCCCGGGATACTCTGGAAGAGCGTGGTTACGTAAAACGCGAAAAATCCAGTCGGTTCGGGTCCCCCAAACCCAAGCCAACGCGCCCTGTAAATGCTGATGCGGCGAAAGATTCTGAGCCAGAGCGGGCAGACGCCGGCCATGAAGAGCCTGTTGACGAAGAGCCCATTGAATCGGAACCGGATTTCGGTCTGTCCAGCCATGATCCTGAGGAAACCGAGCTTGAATCCGGTTGGGGAGCAATCGAGGAGGATGTTGACGCAGCCCCTCCGACTGTCACGACCGAAGTGGAGGAAGACACGGCGCGGCGGGAACCGGCACGACCGAACACCGGCCAGCCGTTGGCGGGCGCCAATCGGCCGGAGGCCAGGGAAGTTATTGTGATCAACGTGTTGGCGAAGAGCGGCGAGGACTTCAAGGGACCGGCTCTCAAGAAGTTGTTCGAAGCCTGCGGTCTGGAGCACGGGGACATGGATATCTACCATCGTCATGAAGAATCCGACACCACCAGCCCGGTCCAGTTCAGTGTCGCCAACGCCGTGGAACCCGGTACTTTCAAGCCGGGCGATATGCCAGCCCTGACCACACCCGGGATCAGCTTTTTCATGAGTATGCCGGGGCCCACCAATGCCCTGCAGGCATTTGAATTCATGCTCGAGACCGCCCAGGCTGTGGTTCGTAACCTCGGCGGCGAGCTGAAGGATGAGCGCCGCAGCGTGATGACTCCTCAAACGATCGAGCACTGCCGCCAGAGGATCCGGGAGTTTGAGCGTAAGCAGCGTTCCCAGAAGGTCTGAAACCAGGCGTTAAAAGACGGCCAGATGCCCGGTTTGTTCCGGGCATTTTTTTGAGAGACGAGAGTGCCAGTCCATGAGCAAAGCCACGCCCGACATTATCCAGCGTGTAGAAGAACTCCGTTCGGTTATTGATGACCACAACTACCGGTACTACGTGCTGGATGATCCCCGCATTCCCGATGCGGAATACGACAGGCTGTTCCGGGAATTACAGACCCTGGAAACCGATTACCCGGAGCTGGCGTCTGAAAATTCGCCCACCCGGCGGGTTGGCAGTGCTGCGGAGACCAGTTTCGAGGAGGTGGTTCACCGGTTGCCGATGCTGTCGCTGGACAATGCCTTCAGTGAAGACGAACTCCGTGACTTCGACCGTCGGGTGAAGGACCGGCTCGGTATCAGCGAAGACGTGGAATATGTGTGCGAGCCCAAGCTGGACGGGCTGGCGGTCAGTCTGCATTACGAGAAGGGCGCCTTGACTACCGCCGCCACCCGGGGCGATGGCTATTCCGGGGAGGACATTACCGCCAATATACGGACGATCCCGTCGGTACCACTGAAGCTCCGCGGAGACGATGTGCCGGACCTGGTTGAAGTCCGCGGTGAAGTTTACATGCCCAAGGACGGTTTCGAGCAGCTGAACCGCCGACTGGCGGAGCGTGGTGAGAAAACATTCGTCAATCCCCGCAACGCGGCGGCCGGCAGTCTCAGGCAGAAAAAGTCCACGGTAACGGCCAGGCGCCCTCTGGAAATGTGTGCCTACAGCGTGGCGGTAACTGACGAAAGCCTGTTGCCCGATACCCAGTGGGATGGCCTTCAGCGTGTGCAGAGCTGGGGTTTCCGGATTAATCCGGAGATGCGCAAGGCGAAAGGGGTTGAGGAATGCCTCGAGGCCTACAGCGAATTAATGGCGAAACGGGACACCCTGCCTTACGAGATTGATGGCATTGTGTTCAAGGTGAACCGCCTTGACCAGCAGAACGCATTGGGTTTTGTCTCCAGGGCGCCGCGCTGGGCGATTGCCCACAAGTTCCCGGCACAAGAAGAGCTGACGGTCATCGAGGACGTGGAATTCCAGGTCGGTCGAACGGGTGCCGTGACCCCGGTGGCCCGGCTCAAACCGGTGTTTGTCGGCGGCGTCACCGTCAGCAATGCCACCCTTCACAACATGGACGAAATCCGCCGCCTGGACGTCCATATTGGCGATACCGTCTTTATCCGTCGTGCCGGTGACGTGATACCGCAGGTGGTCAAGGTGGTTGCCGACAAGCGCCCTGCCGGTGCCAGAGAAGTGAAGTTGCCCGCCCATTGTCCGGTCTGCGATTCGGATGTGGTCCAGATCGAAGGGGAAGCCGTTGCCCGTTGTTCCGGCGGTCTGTTCTGTCCGGCCCAGCGAAAGGAAGCCATTCGCCACTATGCCTCCCGGAAAGCCCTGGACATTGAAGGGCTGGGTGACAAATGGATCGACATTATGGTGGACCAGGGCATGGTCGAAACCGTCGCTGACCTGTATCGCCTGACAACCAATGATCTGGTCAAACTTGAGCGGATGGGGGAAAAGTCCGCCGCCAATCTGGTGGCCGCCATCGATCGAGCCAGGCAACCGGTACTCTGGCGCTTCCTGTATGCCCTTGGCATTCGGGAGGTGGGGGAGGCCACCGCCAAGGCCCTGGCGTCGCATTTCGGGACTCTGGAGGCGATTGCCGCAGCGGATGAGGAGGGTCTGCAGTCGGTGCCTGATGTCGGGCCGATTGTTGCGGGCCATATCCGGAGCTTTTTCGAACAGACCCATAACCGGGAAACCCTGGACGCCCTGCGAGACGCCGGCGTGGAATGGCAGGAAGAGGAGATTAAACAGGGTGACAAGCCTTTGAAAGGCCAGACCTGGGTGCTGACTGGCACACTGTCCGGTATGACCCGGGACGAAGCCAAAGAAAAGCTGGAGGCCCTGGGGGCCAAGGTGGCCGGAAGCGTCTCCAAAAAGACCGCCTGCGTGGTTGCCGGCGAGGCCGCCGGTTCCAAGCTGGCCAAGGCCGAACAGTTGGAGGTCCCTGTCCTGGATGAGGCTGGCCTTGTTGCTTTGCTTCAGGAACATGGCCTGGAGGCAGGCTAACCGAATCTGAGAACTCGCGCAGATCCCCTGCGTAACAAATTGGCTACCATGGCGTTGTTCTGTAACGGTGTGTAAACCGCCCGGTGTTTCTGCTTCATCCGGGCGTTCGCTGCCACAACAACAACGATAGAAACGGATTTTTTCATGGGCGCCGATTTTTACTCCCGCATTCATTCTGTTCGACGTACAGCCGTTGCCTCCGTACTGATGTTCGCTTTGGCCGGCTGCAAAACAGAGAAGGCTCCGGATCAGCCCACGATCCTGGGTGTACCTCCGGCTTCCGCGTATCTTGGGGTCGAGTATTCCTATAACTTCGGCGCCTATGGTGGCGAGGACATTCTCGACTACTCCCTTACTAATGCGCCCTCTTGGCTCGCTCTTGAGGACACTAGCAACAAGGCTCGCCAGGGAATTATTATGCGGGGAGTTCCCGGGCTCACCGGCGGTAGCCGCGGTGATTCCGATCTTGGCAAGACACGGGATATCAATCTCGTCACCACCGATGGACGGATGGCAGGGGCTCAGCCATTCGACATCGACGTTAAATACAACCTTCTATCCCTGGATTCTGAAGCTTTTTCTGAAGGAAAAAGTCCCGGGATCGAGTCAAACAACCGGGAGCAGTGTGTTTTCCCCGATCTTGAATCGGAAGGTGAGCACAGTTTCGCTATTAACATTTACGATGAAGATGGCTCCGTGTCTGACACTCAGGAGCTCACGCTGCCAACCCGCCGCGTGTTCGCAAAGGTGATTCTTGAGCAACCCTCGGTTACCCGCGTTGCAGTTGCCTTCGAGCTCCGCTCAGATTACGACGCCAGCAATTGTGATCAGGGGTTCAGCCCGCCGCACCAGGACTGTGATCATAGCGTTTCCAACTCGGGCGATGCGATTCCCGGCAAAGACATCGTAGGGCTGGGTAGCCAAAGCCCTTTTCCTACTGACAAGAACGGCGAGAGCGAACTCGATTATATTTCTTACGAACAGGACGCCGACGGTTTTTTCACCCGCGGAGTGATTACGCTTGAGCCGGGCATAACCGAGTGTTATCTGCCTCTTGAGGTTGTCGAGGACACCTTTCCAGAGCCGACCGAATCACTGGAAATTGTTTTGACTGAAGTGCGCTCCGGGCTGGCGGGGTTGGGCAGCTCCAATGAAAGTGTCGATATTAACCTTTCGATTGAAGACAACGAACCGGTGTTATCGTTGGAGACGGTGAATGGCGGAACAAAGGATACGCTCAATGTTGGTGGGGTGCGCGAGTATGTGGCCAAGCTCACTGGGGAGCGCGACCGGTCGATTTTTGCCAGGCTTACCCATACCGAAAATGCCACGGCACGCCTTGATTCCGAGTTTGTGATTGAGAGGTTAGAGGAGGGCGTCTGGGTCGAGAATGAGGAACTGGTTTTCCCTGACGGAATCGACGAAGTGCCCTTCCGGGTTCGAGTTTTTGATGAAGGAACTTATTCGAATCCGGAGTTTGCTGATCGTTTCATCTCGCTGGGGATCAATCGGAACTTCCAGGCTGGCCGTGAGGATTATGCCCGGACTGAGAGCGAGAACCTGGTCCGGATCAGTCTGAATGAGCTTACAACCCCGCTTGCTCTGAACACGGCGAACCGATTCGTGCCCACCGACCTTGCAATGGGCCCCAATGGTCGGTTGTTCGTAGCGGGTTATGATACTCAGAATAGCGACCGGGTTCTGGTTCGAATATATGACCAAAAGGGTGTCTTGCTTCAGGAAGTCGAGGTGTCCGATGCCAGTGACCATCTGGTCGCACCTAACCCGGTAATCACCACGGTACAGCGAAAGGTCACCGAGGGTGACAGTAAGGTGGACCGATTCGAGTTTGTGGTCGCTTACAGCACCGACCAGCCGGTCGAGGGCACGACTGCACTCGGTGGTCAAGATGCCGTGACGTCCCTCTACTGGTTTGATTCAGCCACCAACGGGGGTGAGTACATTCCAACCTGGACAGTCCGAACCGGCACGGATGTCGACGATCAGGTGCGCTGGGCCGGAATTAACCAGGACACCGGCTACGTTGTCGTAGCCGGGGAAACCGGGGGCGTTTTTGACCAGCAGCAGGCCTCGGGCGGCAAGGACGCCTTTCTGCAGAGAATTGATACCGAGCTGGACGGCAATACCCAGCAGCCGGCTGTAGCCTGGACCCGCCAGGCCGGCTCGGGTGCCGATGACAGTGTTGCGGGGGGCAGTACCCGGTCCATCAGCCCCGCGTTGTTTGGTTCCGCAGCGGGCTCTGTGGAAGGGGCTCAAGTCATCGGTGGTATTGACGCCTTCTTCTTCAACGCGTCCAGCGCAACCAGCGAGCTCAGTGTCAACCAGGTGGGCACTGCCGGTGACGAGCCGATCTCCGGCGGGCTTTTTCAGGGCAGCACGCTCTGGCTGATAGGCGCCAGTGATGGGTTGTACTCGGTGCTGGAGCAGGACGAAGTGGATCCTGAGCTAACGCGGGAGCCGCTTTCCAGCACCGCTGGCTTTCTGCTGGGTTATGCCTCCTCAGGCATCGTGAGTCGGGCGTTCTCCCTGAATGACGAGAACGATCAGGCCGCTGAAACGCTTCAGGGATTGACGGGCTTTGACGGCGATATGGTTGTCTCGGGAACCACCAACGGCGACTTTGCCAGCGGAGGCGTTGTCTCCGGTATGGAGCAGGGCATCGTTGCCCGGGTATCGCTGGTTCGGGAGACGGAGGATGAAGACCCCGGCTTCAGAAACGACTGGCGCTATCAGCTTGCCGTGGACAACTCGGCGATACTTGATCTGGAGAATTACCGGGATGACGAGATCGTGGCGTTAAGCCGAATCGGCAACGACTGGTCCGTGCTTCTGTTCAGCCCCGAGGGGCAACTACTGACTCCCTTGAACTGAGCAGGGCGCTAAACGGTTCCCTCATGGCGACCCGCGCTGGCGTATAGCCTGAGGTAGTCTGTGCTGGTCACGATGCCGGCGGCTGCGCCTTTTGCATCGACCACCAGGGCGGCGTTGAGCTGATGGGCCAGCATCAGTCTGGCCAACTGGTGGGCGTCTGTCTCGGGGGACGCTGTCAGAAAGGCGGGCAGCTCAACGTGAATCAGGCTCTGGCTCATGGCATCGCCTTCATGCTTGTGAAGCCAGTCAAGGAGCCAGCGGAGATCGACCAGGCCGGCGACGTTTTTTTCCGCCATGATCACCAGATGATGAACCTGATGTTCATCCATCACAGACAACGCTTCGGATATGGTGGCGGAAGCCGAAACAGAATACAGTGCCGGCGACGAAATGCTGGACACGGGCAGATATGGGCGGTCTTCACGGCGCTCGCCGGCGGCCGCAGCACCATACTCTTCCAGCGCTTTATAGCGCCCGGCATTAGCCGCCTGTTGAAACTCGGCGTCGGTTGCCTCACTCCGGCCCGGATTGGTGGGCTTGGTTTCTGCCAGCTCGGTAACGTCGCCCACGGGCCTTGCCCGGAATGTTTCCGGTAGGCGGGTTCCGACCGGGCGGCCGGGTTCGCTGACATAAATGGACATGGGTTCTCTCCGTGACTAAGCCACACTTTCAGAGGTTATCGGCAGTCTGACCGGAAACTTCAGTGGTAGTTTAGTACGAAACCGCGATATCGTTCTGGTAAAGCCGTCGGGTTTGCAGACGTCTGGCCAGGTTCGCGGGAAGGCAGACAGGCTGGCCGGTCAGTTGGTCGGCCAGATATTCGGCCAGTAACGGCGCGTAGGTCAGGCCTTTGCTGCCAAGGCCGGTAAGCAGGAAAAGTCTTTCCAGACAGGAATCTTCGCCATTGAATAACGGGCCTGCAACGGGCTGGTAGTCGTGGGTGGTGCAGCGAAAGGCCACTCGGCCACCCAGATCCTCGCCACTGGGTTTACCGTCTTCGTCGTTAAACACGGAAGGCAGCATTGAGCTGAGTTCCCGAATGTTCTCGTCATGGCTTTCGCTTGTGGGAGCCGGGTTGTCATCCCAAAGATCAAAGGTGGCCCCGGTTACAGCGATATCGCCAAGGGCCGGGTTCAGATACCGATTGCCACAGATCACCGTCTTTGGGTTGATGAGGGCTTTTGCCGGCACATGGGTAACCTGGCCACGTATGGCTTTTAACCGGAAACGGCCACTCACCGGAATAAGCCGGGGACTGACGTGGCCGGAGCAGATGACCACCCGGTCGGCCACGGTGGGCGATCCTCCATCCGTGGATATGTGCCACTGCCCGTTGCAGGGGATCAGCCCGCTAACTTCGACTCCGAACGCGGTGGAGATCAGAGGGTGGTCTGCCAGGTTTTTGCACAGGTTACCAGGTTCGAGCCAACCACTGTCGGGAAACCAGAGCCCGCCGGATTGCGTCGGCACGCCTGAAAGGGCGCTGGCCTGCTCCCGGTTTACGGGCCGCAGAATGTCCCGGGGGTAGTCGTTGCGCTGGAGGAATCTCGCCTGTCGGTCTTCTTCCTGCGGGCTGTGAGCCAGCTGCAACAGTCCGGTCGGGTGCCAGTACTGACTGCGCCAGCGGTCGTAGAAACGCTGGGCAAAGGTCAGGGATGTCAGGGCCAGTTCGGTCTGGTCATTGAACTCCACTCCAAGCTTCACATACAGAGCGCCCTGGGCATTGCCGGACGCTCCGGCTCCCGGCCCTTGAGTGTCGACCAGTGTCACCGGGTGGCCCCGCTCGGCGAGGTTCCGGGCCAGGGTACAGCCGGCAATGCCCGCACCAATGATGGCAATGGTCCCGGGGCTCTCAGGTTGAACCAAGCCCTCCGCCTCCAGGATGCCTTTCAGCATTTCCCGTTTGCGGCCGTATCCGGAGGTTTTTTCCATGCGGAATCCGGCCTCCGTCAGGGCGCGACGGATCCGGCCGACCGACGTGAAAGTCGCCAGGGTTGTGCCCGGCTTGCTGTGGGCGCGGACCTGGCCGAGAGTGTTCTCAAGCCACATGTCGGGATTGCGGGCAGGGGCAAACCCGTCCAGAAACCAGGCGTCGGCGTGAAAGTCCAGGGATTGCCAGGCGTCATTGATGTCGCCGAAGAACAGCGTCAGTCGAACCCGTCCCCCCGCCAGGACCAGTCTGTGAACCCCGCGCACCAGTGGCGGGTAATGCAGCAGCAGTTCGTCAGCCAGTGTCTTCAGTTCCGGCCACAAAGCCAGGGCCCGGGTAAGGTCTTCCCGGGTCAGCGGGAAACGCTCGACGGAGATAAAGTGCAGGGTAGCTCTATGGGCTGGCGCGCTGCTCTGCCAGGCCTGCCAGGCTGCCAGAAAGTTCAGCCCGGTCCCGAAGCCGTTTTCGGCAATAACGAAACTCCCGCCCTCGGGAATCTGCGAGAAGCGCTCCGGTAACTGATTGTGCTGCAGAAACACGTGGCGAGTTTCCTCCAGGCCATTGTCACGGCTGAAGTAGACATCGCCAAACCGCTTCGATTCCGGGACCCCGTTGTGCCAGGCCAGTTCAGCGGGCTCGATCGCGGGGGGCAGAGGTGGCCGGTTCACGGTGTCAGCCTTCGGAATCGACCACGGTAACGGTTTCGATGGTCACCGGTTCAACCGGCACGTCAGCCATGCCCTGCTTCCGGGTCGTCTGCTTGCGGGCGATGGCGTCGACAACGCCCATGCCCTGGGTAACCTTGCCAAAAACCGCATAGCCCGGGCCACGCACGCCGGCATCCAGGAACCCGTTATCAGAAAGGTTGATAAAGAACTGGGACGTTGCCGAATCCGGTGCACTGGTCCGCGCCATGGCAATGGTTCCGCGGAGATTTGGCAGCGTTTTTGTTGCTTCATTGCGGATGGGGGCGCGGGTCGATTTGCGGGAGAGATCCCCGGTAAAGCCACCGCCCTGGATCATGAATCCGGGGATAACCCGATGGAAGATGGTGCCGTCGAAGAAACCTTCCCTGGCGTACTGCAGGAAGTTGGCGACGGTATCCGGGGCGACATCCGGGCGAAGCTGCAGTTCAATGGCGCCCTCGCTGGTCACCATGCGAACCATGGGCAGCGGTTCGCTGGCGGACTGGTCATTGCCCTGGGCCAGTGCCGGGGCGGTTGGCATCAGTAAGGCGAGGGCCATAAGCAGTACGGGAGTCACAGTTTTCAGGGGTTTTACCTTGTTTGTCATTTGCAGCGGCTCTCTGTGTTATTCGCAGGTGGTTTTCCTGCGACAATTCAGCGAATTCTGTTAGCAGGTGCCAGATCTTACCAGAAGGTGATGGTAAAACGGTGACTGTATCCACGCACATTGGGTTGTGATCCGCTAACCTTCCGGGTATCGGAAGTCATGGATCACATTGGCCGGGCCGGGTTGTACGGTTTTCACTGTTCAAAAGGAGGCATTGGGTGAGAATCCGTCAGGGATTTGAAGAGAAATCACGCCTTGGGCGACTGCTTATCAATCGTGGCTATCTGTCTCAAGGGCAGGTGGATGAGGGGCTTAGGCTTCAGCGTGAGACCGGGCAACGCCTGGGTGAGGTGTTCATCCAGGCCGGCTGGATCAGCGAAAAGGAACTGTACCGGGTTCTCAAGCACCAATCCCGTTACCGCAACGCGGCGGCCCTTGTCACGATGGTGACTTTGCCCTTTCAGCCCCTGGTTACCTTTGCGGCGAGCAATTCGGCCGAAGCGTCACAGTCGGCGCTGGAGGCCGGAGAACTCTATGAGAGAGGGAATCTTGCCCCCTTGAACGACACCGAGCTGGCGGCCATTTCAGGTCAGGGAGACCCGACCCTGCTGCAGCGTATCGGCATTGTCAGCAGCATGGCGGAAAATCCCAGCGGCAACGGCGGGCAGGGAGGTGACGGATCAGCGGATGTGATCGAGGGCCTGAAGCTTACCGCCAACATCTTCATACCGGTTCTGAACTTTCTGGATTCAGACCTGACCATTTCTGGCGTGCACTACCGTGAGGGGGAGCCCCGTTACCGGGTCAGGGAGGATGGCGCCCTGATGCTGGCGCTCCCCGAGCGTATCGAAGAAATCCGGATGGACAACATCCGGGTCACCGGAAGCCAGGGCGCATCAATGGGTAACGTGAGTATTCACGACATCCGGTTTCACCCGGACTCACAGATGACCATTTATACCCGATGAATCTCTGCAGGCATGGTTTGCCAGGGCCTTCATCAGGCGCTGGCAAGTACCGTGCTGCTTGATACCGTGGTCTGTTGCCCCTTGGCACCGTAAAGCTTTTGCTGACCGGTGGCGCCACGAAAGATGTCGGTTAGTTTCGACAGGCGCTTCTGGAGATGGCTGATCACCCGACCATTGGTCTGATTCAGCGTCTGACAGGCGCGAAGTTTCTGGTCCGCTTCCTGCCAGAGCTGGAAGAGTTCAGAAAAGCCAGCGCTGCGAATAAAACGGGAGGGTTCACCGCTCTCAGGGCGGTACCCCATCTGGACCAGCGTCCGGATCTTCTGTTTGGCGCGCTCACGAACCGCACCCAGAAGATCGTTCTTCTCTTTGGTCAGAGCTTCCAGCTGGCGGAGGTCGGAATTTGCAAGGCAGGTTTTTTCCCTTCCGAGAATATCAGCCAGTGTGTCCAGTTGGCTGATATCCTGGGAAAGAAGAGTCTTCAGATCATCAATTGCGGCCATGGTCTACTCACCCGAAAATGCTTTCATCCATCTCAAGCATTTTCTGGGCCAGTTTCTCGGCGTCGATCTTGTAAGTGCCATTCTCCAGGGCGGAGCGAATCTGCTCAATGCGGTCGTCATCCATTTCCGGATAATCGCCCAGCTTCTGTTCAAGCTGTTTCAGATTCTTGGCCTGATTGCTCAGGCTGACGTTCTCACCCCTAGCCCCCTGGGCCTGGGTTTTCGCCTGCTCGTTGGTCGCCGGCTGGGTATTCTGGGTGCCGGAGCTCTTGTCGGCCGTGGTTCTCTGGGTGTTGACCTGGCCGGGGCCAATTCCATTTAAGTCAACTGACATATCTGTACCTGCTTGCCTGTCGCGCCACGAAGTGCGGCGCTTACTCGAGTTTATGTCTTCTTAACGGCGGCGCCGCGAAAACCTTTAGTACTTTTCAGTAGTTTTTTCGTCTGTTTTTACTGCCGGGGTACGGCAGAGAGTTGCGGCAGAGGTTTGCCGCTCCGGCAAGCTCCTGCCGAGCCTGCCCTACATCGGAATTTCCACATGGCCGGGCGCAACCACGCTGGCTTTAATGGTGCGGGACGATCTCAGGTTTTCCACCAGAATCTGTTCGCCAACGCTCGCGCTTGCCAGGGCCTTGCCGCGGGAACGTACTGAAAATCCGCCCGTTTTGGCGGTAATGATAACATGGTCGCCTCGTTCTACCGCATTCGGGGCAGAGAGCATGTCCGGGGTAATCAGCGAACCGGCGTTGATTCCCCGCCGCACCTGCATGCCAATGGCCTGGTCGGTGGCGGTAATGACACCGCGTCTGGAGGCATTGATTTCAACGGATTGCCGGGTCAGCAGGTCATCGGTAATTCGTTCTCCCCGCGCGAGCGGTCTTGCTGCAACCAGGGCCGGTCCATGGATAGAAACTGAAGCAGTCACAAACATCCGCCAGGGCCGTTCCCCCTCACAGGCTACCTGCATCGACGGGCTTGTACTTTTCCAGGGATCACCGCTGAACTCGACACTCAGAGGCTGCTTGCATTCGGCAAGGGCAAGTCGGTTGTCGATCGAGCCGGGCTCGAAGGAAACGGTGTAGCCTTCTTCGGCCTGAACAGAGGCAAAGTGGTCGAGAAAATCCAGGGTCGCTTTGCGAATCTGTTCGGCGGTGGTCTCAGCCAGGAGCGGGCCGCTCAGGCCAGACATTAGCAGTAGTAGGGCGAAATTGGTGATGCGCATACGTATCAGTTTGTCCTATGCTGTCAACAACAGGGCAGAAAAGCCCGAATCACGCTAAGGATTCGGAGAAAGTGGCCGTTAAATTGGCTAATCCGCCGCTGATATGACGGGTTTCCGTCGATCACGCTATTATTCAGTGACCAGCAAGATATATGCCGTTGTAATTCCGGCAGGCCAGGAGAACCAAAATGGCAGGGGTATTGGACAGTGTTAACCAGCGAACTCAGTTGGTGGGGCAGAATCGCCTTGAGCTCCTTCTTTTCCGACTCAGAGGGCGGCAAATCTACGGGATCAATGTCTTTAAGGTGAAAGAGGTCCTGCAGTGTCCGAGACTGTCATCATTGCCAAACAGCCGACCGGTTGTTCGTGGCGTTGCCCACAGTCGCGGCGAGACCATCCCCATTATTGACCTGAGCATGGCCATTGGTTTGCCGGGCATTCCTCAGGAAGAGCTGGCCACCAGCTTTGTCATCATCACCGAGTACAACCGTAAAACACAGGGTTTCCTGGTGACTGGCGTCGACCGGATCATGAACATGAACTGGGAGGACATCCTGCCTCCTCCGAAGGGCGCAGGCCGGGATGTGTACCTTACTGCCGTTACCAAGATTGATGATAAGCTGGTCGAAATCATAGATGTAGAGAAGATTCTTGCAGAAGTTTCTCCGCTCGGGGAGGATGTCACCGAGGCTGTTCTAAGCAAGAGTGCACATCGGGTGCCCGGACATCTTCCGGTACTGGTGGTGGACGATTCCACCGTTGCCCGCAGGCAGATAGAACGTTGTCTCACGGCCATTGGCATGGAAGTGGTCACAAAGAACGACGGCAAGCAGGCGTTAGAGTACCTGAAGGAGGTGACTTCCGACGGGTCCAAGGCGCGGGATCATTTCTCATTGATCATCTCCGATGTCGAGATGCCGGAAATGGATGGCTATACCCTGGTTACCAAGGTGAAAAGTGACCCGGCCCTGGCAGATATGTTTGTTATGCTCCACACCTCACTCAGCGGTGTGTTCAACCAGGCCATGGTGAAAAAGGTCGGGGCCGACGACTTTATGGCAAAGTTCAGTCCGGACGAACTGGCAGAGCGGGTGATGGAAATCATCGACCAGGGTTGATGGAGCCGCTCAAAGATTCACTCAGAACAGAGACCCAATGAAAGCGGAAATAACGCCACAGGAATATGAAGCCTTCAAATCGTTCCTGCAGGATGCCTGTGGGATTTTACTGGGCGAGAACAAACAGTACCTGGTAAAAAGCAGGTTGCGCAGGATTCTCGAAGAGAACAGCCTGAGCACCCTGGGAGAACTCCTTGAGCGCCTCAAGCGTCCCGGACGGGGCGGCCTCAAGGAAGTGGTCATCGATGCGATGACAACCAATGAGACGCTGTGGTTCCGTGACAATCACCCTTTCCGGATACTTCAGGAAAAGCTGCTTCCTGAATTCGCTGAACGCAGTTCGGGTCAGCCTCTTCGGATCTGGTCGGCGGCCTGTTCAACCGGCCAGGAACCTTACTCCATCGCCATGATCGTGGAGGAGTTCCGGCGGGCGAGGCCCGGCAAGCTCCGCGATGTGAAAATTACTGCCACGGATATCTCCAAAAGCGTTCTCGAAGTCGCCCGCAAGGGCGAGTACGAGATGATTGCCATTGGCCGGGGCCTTTCACCGGAGCGACAAAAGCAGTTCTTTACCCCGTCCCTCAATGGTGGCTGGCAGATCAAGCCGCAGATCAAGAGCATGGTGGAGTTCAAGGAATTGAACCTGCTGGAGCGTTACATGCTCGGCAAGTTTGATATCGTGATGTGCCGGAATGTTCTGATCTATTTCTCCGCGGATCTGAAAAAGGACATTCTTACCCGCATGCACGCCACCCTGAATCCGGGCGGTTATCTGGTTCTGGGTGCCTCCGAGTCGTTGAACGGTTTGCCCCACCTCTACGAGATGGTGCAGTGCCATCCCGGAATCATCTACAGGAAAAAGTAGTCCATGCCCCTCAATGTCTGGGTCCTGGTTGCCGCCCAGGCGCTGGCCATGTGCACAGCGCCCTTCATCGTTTTTATCGGCAGCATCCAGGGCCGAATGCTCGCCCCGGCGCCTGAATACGCAACGCTTCCGGTGGGTCTGGTGGTGGTTGGCACCGTGCTCGCCATCAAACCGGCCACCTGGTTGATGGAGCGCATCGGGCGCAAGCGTGTGATGCTGCTGGGCGCGATCATGGGCATCGTGGCGGGGCTGATGGGGGCGGCGGCGTCCTGGTCCGGTCTGTTTTCATTGTTGTGTCTGGCGGCTGTCGTAGGCGGTACCGGCCTTGCTGTCGTTCACCAATACCGGTTTGCGGCCATGGAATCCGTGGCACCGGGGATGGCTGGCTCTGCCGCCGCTCGTGTGCTCCTGGGTGGCTTGGTGGCGGCCTGGCTAGGGCCGGAAGTGGCCGCCCTGGGCAGCGGCGCCGCGGAGCAGTATCCGTTTCTGATCAGTTGGGTTGCGCTGGCGGTGGTGCAGGGCGCAGCGCTGTTGATCCTTGGCGCCGGCTATCGGGCAGGCGCGGAACGGGTACAGGAATCACGGCCAGGAGGTGGACGCCCGCTGCGGGAAATTCTGTCGAATCCACTGGTCTGGGCCGCCATCAGTGCTGCCGCCATTGGCTATGCGGTCATGAGTTTCATTATGACGGCAACGCCATTGAGCATGACCGAGATGGCGGGGCATGACCTGGACGATGCCAAGCGCGTCATCCAGCTCCATATCATGGCCATGTACCTGCCCTCGCTGATCAGCGGCTGGCTGACCCGTGTTGTGGGCATACCGCTGATGATGGCTGCGGGATTGCTGGCGTATCTGGGCTGCATTGTCCTTGCGGCCAGTGGCGTGAGTTTTCACCATTACCTTTCCGCCCTGTTGCTGCTGGGTATCGGTTGGAATTTCCTGTTTGTTGGCGGCACAACGCTTTTGCCCCGTGGTTATCGGGATGCAGAACGCTTCCGTGTCCAGGGCCTGAACGACATCATGGTCTTTGGTTCCCAGGCTACCGCCGCGTTGTCTGCAGGCGCCATTCTGAGCTGGCTCGGCTGGGGCGGCCTGGTTATGGTTGCCGTGCCCTTCCTGATACTTCACGGGTTGTTGATGACGCTGTGGTTGTTGCGGGAACGCGCGCCCGAACCCGCCGTTAACGGGAGAGACTGATGCTTATAGATTTCGAAGGCATGGATCCGAAGGATGCCTACCATATCCTGACCCAGACGGTTATTCCCCGTCCTGTCGCCTGGGTGCTGAGTGAGAATCCGGACGGAGATTTCAATCTGGCGCCGTTCTCGTTTTTCACGCCTATCACCAGTAATCCCCCCTTGCTGATGATTTCCGTGGGCAAAAAGCCGACGGAGGGCGTTTTCAAGGATACCCGGGTAAACATCGAGGCGACGAAGCAGTTTGTCGTTCATATCGCGCACCGGGATCTCGCCGCGGCGGTCACTGAATCCTCACGAACTCTGCCCCATGGCGAATCCGAACTGAAGAATCTGGACCTGGAGCTGGTGGAATTCGAGGGTTCAGGCATACCGCGCCTCAAGGACTGCCATGTGGCCTTTGCCTGCGAGCTCTATGACATCAAGGAAATTGGCGCTGGGCCACAGTCTCTGGTATTCGGGAAAGTTACCCGGGTATGGGTGTCAGATGAGGCAGCGCAATACGATGACAAGAACCGTCTGGCCTTCGATGGCGCTGCCATTGACCCGATTGGCCGTCTCGGGGGAAGCGAATACGTCACCTTCGGTGAGATTCTCAAGATCCCCCGGCCATCCTGATCCGGGGTAGGGCGAAGTAATGGAACAGCTGAATCTCCGTCACCTGTATTATTTCTGGGTGATCAGCCGGGAAGGTTCGATCGCTCGCGCCAGCGAGGTCCTGGAACTGGCGCCACAGACGCTCAGCGGCCAGCTGGCTACCTTTGAAGCCTCCGTGGGTGGGCGGCTTTTTTCCCGGGAAAGGCGAAAGCTGATCCTGACGGACCTTGGGCGGCTGATCCTCGGGTACGCCGATGACATTTTTGCCCTGACCGGCGAGCTTGCTGAAACCCTTCGTCTTGATCCTTCCGAGCGTCCGCTGACACTGCGCGCCGGCGTATCCGCTTCCATTCACAAATTGATTGCTTACTATCTACTGCAGCCGGCCATGGCCGGCGAACGCTCTGTCCAGCTCGAGTGCCAGACGGGCCGTACCGAGGATCTGGTGCTGAGGCTGAAACGCAAGGAGCTGGACCTGGTGCTGACAGACCGAATGCCGAGGTTGCAGGAGGAGGGTAATCTCACGGTACACCCGCTGGCGGGATCCAGCATGAGCCTGTTTGCGGCACCGGAGCTGGCGAAACGGTTGAAAAAAGGGTTTCCGGAATCCCTGAATGGTCAGCCGCTGCTGGCCAACGCCACCGACGCGCCCTATTTCGAGCGATTGATGAACTGGTTCTCCCTGAATGGGGTTCGCATGAAGCTCGTTGCCCGGGTAGACGATAGCGCCCTGATAAAAGTGTTCGGCAGCCAGGGCTACGGCGTTTTTGCCGCTCCGACGTCCATCCGTGAAGAGGTCTGTCGTCAGTATGAGGTGGAGCAGATTGCCTCAATCGACGAGGTAATGGATGAACTGTTTGCCATCACAAGGGGCCGAAAAACCGCCCATGAAGGCGTCCGTGCGATTGTTGAGGCTCACGAGAGCCACAGGAAAGCTTAAAGCATCGAATTAATCGATGTTAGAAGATCACAAAAGCTTATTTTATCGAACTCTGTTCCTGTCCATTATGGAGTTGTGAAAGGCAGCAACCCAAAGAGGAGCAGCAGCTATGAAGACCATCCACAAATTCCGTCTGGAACCGGGCAAAGAGCCGACCACGCTCACGCTCAAAGAGGGTTACAGGGTGGTGCGCAGCGAGTACATCGTGCCCCACAAGGCCGTTTACCTTTGGGTGGAGCAGCCCCTGAACGTCACCACACCGACCCTTGAGCGGCAGTTCCGAGTCGCTTTCTCGGGTGAACCTGTGCCCGACAGCTTCGAGTACCTCGATACGGCACTGGACCCATTTGGCCCTGAAGCGTACCACGTGTTCGCAGTACCGGTGGGGGAGGAAATATTCGCCAGCCCCCTATCGGAAGGCGCGAGCAACGACGCTTTCAGCAGGCAAAACTGGCAACACACAGCGATCTCTTAGCCACTTCAGGGCCCTTCGGGGCCCTTTTTTATGGAACCGTCACCGGCAAGTGGCCGGTTTTGACCCAGATGACGGTTTCCTCATCCACGAACGGGTGATGCTGGCTCAGGTGAGGGCTCCGAATCCAGGTGCCCTCAGGGTAGCGGCCATGCTCATCGCAAAATTCGCCTGAGAGAACGAAAATCTCCTCGCCCCCGAAGTGCCGGTGGGGCTGGAAAACCTCATTAGCCGGCCACTTCACCAGCGCCACATGCTCGTGCTCGAATTCGTGCAGAGGCATCACCTCAAGACCGCCGATACCGGGCAGCCAGGGCGTGTTGCGGGTATCTATGCGCACGGTTGATCGATCGCGTTCATCGAACTGATGCAGTTTGACCAGCAGCGTGCAGCCTTCCTTGCTGAAAGGGGCGTGGCCGCTGCCTGGCGGATTGCGTAAATAGGTGCCGGCGGGGAAATCGCCGGTTTCATCGGAAAACACCCCCTCCAGCACCAGGATTTCCTCTCCCAGGGGATGTGCATGCCGTTTGAAGGACGCGCCGGGTTCGTACCGGACCACGCTGGTTGCATGGCCACGTTCGGCTTCTTCTCTGGCCAGGGGCTTTCTCAGCACCCCACCAGCAGGGCTGGGAACCCACTCCTGCTCGGCGGTGCGAATGACCACCTTTTGGGAAAAGTCCATGTTGAGCATTTCGACCCTCAAAACCGCCTGTGACTGAAGCGACTGTTTACGTGCCCACCCGCCCAGCGGATGCCTCTATTTGATCAGGGCCTGGATGTTCCGGAACTGCGGGTGCTTGCAATGGCGCATCCACTCAAACGCAACCATCTCAAGCGTTACTATCCTGGCGCCGCTCTCGTTCAGGCGGTCCAGAGCGACGTCCCGGTCAAACTCGTTGCGCGATCCGGTAGCATCGGCCACCACCCATACCTTGTAACCGGCATCAAGCAGGCTCAGGGCGGTCTGCATCATACAGACATGGGTCTCGCAACCACCGATTACAATGTGCTGCCGGCCCTCCGGCAACTGGTCAACGAGGCCATCGGGGCAGGCATCAAAATGGTGTTTGGCCAGGGTCTGGTTGCACAGCTCCCGAACGGCCTCAACATTATGCCCCAGCTTGTCCGGCAGCTGCTCGGTACCCAGCACGGGAACCTCCATAAGCCCGGCAATGGTGGCCAGAACGATGCACCGGTCCACCACCTCATCGCCGTAGCTGATGGCGGGCATCAGCTTCTCCTGCACATCGATGAGCAGCAGTGTCGATTGCTCGGCTTTCATCAGCATTGTTATTCTCTCTCTAGATTCGAGAAATTTGGTTACCAGAGGAACTCATCCATGGCCCGCTGGTTCGTTGTTGCCGGCATCATACTGATTGTCGTGGGGGCAATCCTCCATTTCGCACCCAGCTTTTTGAACTGGTTCGGGAAACTGCCCGGCGACATCAATATACGCTCGGAAGGTAGCCGGGTGTTTATACCCATCACATCAATGGTGATCGTCAGTATTGTATTAACGATAGTCTTGAATCTGTTCAACCGGTAAACCGAAAAACGCCCAGGCACGAATTTTTTCGACGATTTTCCGCCAGGGAGTTGCCAACCGCCCCTAAAACCATTAAAGTTTGCGCCCTCAAATGAGCGACGACATCGCTGATTTGAAACAGTTTATTGGAGAGGTGGCCGAGTGGCTGACACCAAGGCCGGAACGGCCGACTGAGCGTCGGAGCGAAGCGACGACGGCCCCGAAGGGGTGAGGCACAACGTGCCGAATAACGCGCACGCCTGGAAAGTACGCTTGCAACGCAAGCGCAGCGCGAAAAACACAGGCAGAATTGAAAGTTTTGGAGAGGTGGCCGAGTGGCTGAAGGCGCACGCCTGGAAAGTGTGTAAACGTTAATAGCGTTTCGAGGGTTCGAATCCCTCCCTCTCCGCCAATATAAAACCCCAGCAGCAATGCTGGGGTTTTTTATTGGCTGATTGGCAGGGTAAAAAGAACCCTCGCGGGTTCGACCGAAGCCTGCAAAGCAGGCTGAGGAACGTCGGAGCAACGCGACGACGGCCCCGAAGGGGTGAGGGGCCGTAGGCCCGAATAATCCCTCCCTCCCTCGCGGGTTCAACCTAGGATTTCCGCCAAACCAACAACCGATTATTGGCCGGCATCTCAAAATCATCTTCAAGCGCCAGCCCCGTTTCCGCACCGAGTGCCACGAGATCTTCCATATCCCGAATTCCCATATGCGGCGCCTGCGTTCGGAGCGACAGGTCAAACCGCGAATTGCTCTCACTGGTGTGCCTGCTTCCGTAACTGAACGGCCCATAAAGGCAGAACAAACCATTTACGGGTAATATCCGGCTGACACCGTGAAACATCGCCTCCACCTCCTGCCAGGCCATGATATGAGCCGTATTGGCGGAAAACACGCCATCGATGGCCGGTAGTCCGGACCAGTTGCCCTCCAGTACGTTCAACGCAATTGGTGAGTAGATGTTTCCAAGTTCTGAGTCGTCGATCCACGCCCGGGCCAGCTGGGCATTCTGGGGGTGGTCGGAGGGTTGCCAAACCAGATGCGGCAAGTGGCTCGCAAAGTGCACTGCGTGCTGGCCGGTGCCCGTGCCGATTTCAAGGATGGTACCGGGCTGTTTGAAAAGCTCCGTGAGTTTTTCCAGAATCGGCGCTTTATTGTTTTCGCAGGCTTGGGAAAACGGTTTGTCTTTTTGCATGCTCCGACCTTTCAACAGGGGGTAGTTTGAGGTGCATCGCTTAGCGCACGCTGAAATCGCTGAATTCGCCGGTCGGGGGCTCCGGGGCAATATCGACCGCGTCCACCCTGGCATCCGGTGGCCCCTCCGCGCACCAGGTTTTCAGTTGATCCAGCCGGTCTTCCGGGCCTTCGGCGACAATCTCGACCCGACCATCGGGCAGGTTGCGAGCGAACCCCGTGAGGCCCAGGGAGGATGCCTTCTGCTCCGTTGAAGCGCGGTAGTAAACTCCCTGTACCCGTCCGGATACCAGAAGTTGCCAGCGTTTGGTGTCCATGGTTTGCCCCCGCTAGTTTTGTCGTGTCAGTCTTTATTTCAATCTACCGGTTCGGGCAGGACAACTTCAAGGAGCGCGCAAGCCGATGGCCAATACTCATCTCAAACACAATGCGACTGGTTATGCCGATGCCCTGATTTGCGAGGCGGAGGGGTTGGAACGCCTGGCCAGCGCGCTTGATAAGGCCGGTGTGACTGACATCGGTGTCCCGAAGGTTTACCGGGTGGATGAAAACGAACTGGAAATCACCGCCATCCGCTCTTCAGGTGCCTCAGATCGGGCCCGCGCGGTGCTGGGCGAAGGGCTGGCCAGAATGCACGGATTGCGTCAGAACGCCTATGGCTGGGGTCGGGACAACTACATTGGCCTGTCACCGCAACCCAATCGCTGGTGTGACAACTGGGGTGAATTCTTTGTTCGGGACCGTCTTGATTATCAGGTCTCCCGTATTCGTGATACGGGGCAGAGGAACCGTTTCCAGAGGGTTTTGGATGAGCACGGGGGTGCGCTGATTGATTGGCTGAACGCCCACTGTGAGCATCCGAGCCTGCTCCACGGTGATCTCTGGAATGGCAACGTGCTCTATGGCACTGACGGCCCCTGGCTGATCGACCCGGCCGTCTACTGCGGTGACCGTGAGGCGGATATCGCCATGACGCAAATGTTTGGCGGCTTTGGCGAGGCTTTCTACCGGGCCTACGACGAGCACTACCCGCGCACACCGGTATACGGCGTCAAGCGGGAGGTCTACAACCTCTACCATTATCTGAACCACTACAACCTGTTCGGTGGTGGTTACCTTGGCGGCTGTCAGTCAGGCATTGCCGCGATCGAAGCAATAGGCCTGGGCAAGGCCTAGATCAAACCGGCACTGCGAAGCACAAACACCCCCAGTGTCACAGTGATGCTCGCCAGCAGGGTCGTCAGTGCAATGATATTGGCGGCCAACCGGTCATTGCCGCCCAAAGCTTTCACCATCACAAAACTGGCGGCTGCCGTCGGGCTTGCAAAGAACAGGAACATCAGGCCCAGTTCGGAGCCACGAAAACCTGCCAGCCAGGCCGCGCCCGTGCAAAGTGTCGGCAATATCACCATCTTGAACAGGCTCGAGCCGAACGCAGTTTTGCTGTCGCTGCGGATCGCGCTCAGGGAGACAGTGGCGCCAATGCACAGGAGCGCCAGGGGCAGGGTGAGCGAGGCAAAGTAGTCGCCGCTGGTCATTACCCAGCCGGGGAGCGTGATATCCAGCGCGGCAAAGGGGATGGCCACAAAGACTGCCAGGATGAGTGGGTTCCGGACGATGTCGTGAAAAATCTTCGTCCAGTCCGTTGTTTGCCCCGGTTGGTAGGCCACCAGCACGATCACCGAGAGGATGTTGTAGGAAATGATTACCAGGCCAAGCAGGATCCCGCCAGCGGAGAGGCCGAAGTCCCCGTAGAGATTGGCGGCAAGCGCCAGGCCGACGATTCCGCAGTTACCCCGAAAGGCGCCCTGAACGTAAACGCCCCGATCTTCCCGAACCACGCGCCAGCGGGCCCATAGCCAGGTGATGGCAAAACTCGCGAGAGTCGCGCCCAGGTAGAAGATCAGAAGGCCTGGATTGAATGCGGTATCCAGATCGGCCCGGATGATGCTCAAAAATACCAGGGTCGGCAGGGTTGCCTTGAACACCAGTGCCGAGGCGGTATTTACAAAGGCATTGTCGATCCAGCCAATCCGGCGAAGTCCCAGGCCAATAAAGACCATGGCAAACACGGGCAGTGTGGTTTCCATGGTTTGCAGGAACAGATCGATCAGGGTCATCAATGGCGGCCGTTGGGTCGAGGGGAGTGAAGGAGTTCACCCCGATTATAAGCGGGGAGAAAGCTAGGATGCTATGGGAATACCACGAAGGTATGGGGCGAGAACGTGGAATAACATAAAAAAATCAGGGCCCCGGAGGGCCCTGATCGGTTCTAGCTTTTCAGTTGGTCGCCAACGGGCAACCGCCTGATTCGTTTGCCGGTTGCAGCATAGATTGCGTTGCACAATGCCGGCGCTACCGGGGGAAGGCCGGGTTCTCCCACGCCGCCCATGGCTTCGTCCGGGTTGTCCACCAGATGGACTCGAAGCGTTTTGGGCGCATCCGGCATGCGGGGTATCAGGAACTTGTCGAAGTTGCCCTGTTGCGCCACGCCGTCCTCAAAGGTCACCTCGCTTTGCAGTGCGATGCCAATGCCCATCACGATAGCGCCCTCCAACTGGGAACGAATCCGCTCAGGGTTGGCCTGGGGGCCGCAGTCGAAGGCGATGTCTGCGCGGTGGATGGTGAGTTCACCCTGATCATCCACCTCCACATCAAACACAATCGCCGTATACGAGACGAAACTGTGGTGGAAGGCGAGCCCCAACCCTCGATTCTTGCCCGGGGATTTACCCCAGCCGGCTTCACTGGTCGCCCGCTCAATCACGTTGCGCATTCGGCCGATGTCGATGGGGTAGAGATCCGGATCTTCGCCATAGTTCCAGCCATCACCCACCGTCAGGTTGTGAATCTCCCGGTCCGGGCCAAGCAGGTCGAGAACGTAATCCCGATGGTCCTTGCCGGCCGCCACAGACATCTCATGGGCAAAGCTCTGGATCGCCCAGGCATGGGGCAGGTTGTAGACCGACCGGAACCACCCGATACGCACATGGGCGGGCGCAGGCGGGTTCTCCAGCCTCAGGGCCGGCACCGAGAACGGCATGGTGTTAAAGCCCATGCCCAGTTCAAATTCACCCTTGTGCTTCGGATCGGGCGCAAACAGCGAGCCGATGCTGGGCGACAGGGTCCGGTGTAGCCAACCGGTGGCCTGGCCACTGTCGTCCAGCCCGGCCTCCAGATAATCAACGGAGACGGCATGGAAATAGGCGTGGTGAATATCGTCTTCCCGTGACCACTGCAGCCTGATTGGCTGGCCCTTGAAAGCCTCGGCAATACTGGCCGCTTCAATGGCAAAGTCCGGTTTGGACTTCCGCCCGAAGCCACCCCCAAGCAGGGTAACGTGAATGGTGACATTCTCTGCATCAAGGTCCAGCCGTCCGGCCACGGTATCCCGTGTGGCCTGCGGGTTTTGTACCGGTGCCCATACTTCGGCCTTGCCGTCTTTGATGCGCACCGTGGCGACTGGCGGCTCCATGGGCGCCTGGGCCATGTGTGGCATGTAGTAAGTGGCAGAAACCCGCTTGGCGGCGTTTTCCAGGCTGGCATCCAGATCGCCGTGCTGACGGACGACTTTCCCTGGTTTCTGCGCCGCCTTTTCCAGGGATTCCCGGTAGGCGGACGAGGTGTAACCGGCGTTGTCTCCGGCAGCCTCCAGATCCCAGTCAATCTTCAGTGCCTTGCGTCCCTCCATGGCAGCCCAGGTATTCGATGCCACTACGGCAATACCGCCGAGGGGACTAAAGCCGGCGGGCTGGCCGGTACCCTCAACCTTGAGAACCTTCTCTACACCGGGCACCTTGAGGGCTTCGGTATCGTCGACGCTGCCGACGGTTGCGCCATAAACGGGAGGGCGTGCGATCACGGCATAAAGCAGGTCATCGAACGGAACATCGGCCCCGTACACGGCCTTGCCGGTTACGATATCGTCGCCGTCGATGGCTTTCGGGTAAGCCGATTTCAGCTCTCCATTGATCAGGCCGGTTTCCTTGCCGACGAAGCGAAGCTCGTCATCGCGTTTCAATACCAGTGCATTGCGTCCGGGAACGTCAAGTTCCCGTGCTTTAGCCGCGAGCTCGCCAAAGCCGAGTTCCTTGCCGGAAGGTTTGTGAACGATGGTGTGTACGCCAGCTTGCACCTCGCTAACGGGAACGCCCCATTCGTTGGCGGCTGCCTGCTCCAGCATCTGCCTGGCAGCCGCTGCGGCGCGGCGCATGGGCTGGTACCAGTGGCGCATGCTGCGGGAACCGTCGGTGTTCTGGTTGCCGTATTTGCTGTGATCGCCTTCGGCCTGTTCGACTCTCACCTGATCCCAGTCAGCGCCCAGCTCGTCCGCACCGACCATCACCAGACTGGTCCGGATACCCTGGCCCATTTCGGACCGGTTGTTCACGATGGTGACAAGGCTATCCGCATCGATGTGGATGAATACGTTGGGGTCGTCCACCCAGCCGCCGGGCATTGCTCCGGCGCCAAATTGAGCCTGTTCATTGCCGCCCAGGGCGACATCCCAGCGGGCCGCAAGCACCAGGGCAGAGCCGCCAGCCAGGCCCATCAGGAAACGTCGGCGGCTGACGTTGGCGATCATCAAGTTGTCATCGGCGCTCATGCTTCACCCTCCTTGCCGGAAGCCCGTTCGATCGCTGCAAGGATCCGGTTGTAGGTGCCGCAACGACACAGGTTGCCTGCCATGGCATCAACAATCTCTCCGGTTTCAGGGTTCGGCGTCTTTTTAAGGAGGGCTGTGGCGTTCATGATCTGGCCACCCTGGCAGTAACCGCACTGGGCAACCCCGAGATCGAGCCAGGCCTGCTGGACCTTGCTGCCAACCGGGTCGTCGGCCATGGCTTCAATGGTGGTGATCTCGCCGCTGGCCGCAGAGACCGGTGTTACGCAGGAGCGGATTGCCGTTCCGTTCAGATGAACCGTGCAGGCGCCGCACTGGGACATACCGCATCCAAACTTGGTTCCCGTGAGGCCTACAACGTCGCGGATAACCCAGAGCAGGGGCATGTTGTCGGGAAGGTCGAGCTCATAACGCTCGCCGTTAATCGTGAGGGTAGCCATATCGTCCTCTCGTTTATGAGTATTGTGTCTCCTTAACTGTAGCCCTACGAACAGAGAAGGCAAAAAGAGCAAACTGAATGAAAGGTAATGAAATCGCTTGCGTGGACGCCTCGGGCCTGGGCTATAGTAGGCTCCGGAAACATGAGAAGAAGAGGATAAGGATGGACGCCGTTAATCCCACCCCCGAACAGTTGCAGAAAGTCCTGGTGGATACCCCGAAAGACCAGCCCGTGGTCATGCTGAATCTACTGCGCTTCCGCGATCAGGCCAATTACAAGGAAGAGGCGCCGGAGCGAACCGGCCGTGAAGCCTACTCGCTGTATATGGAAGAGGCTGCTGCCTGCGTAAGATCGGTAGGCGCGGATGTCATCTGGTCCGGGCGCAGCGTTGGTTCGCTGATTGCGCCCCCGGATGAATCCTGGGATCAGGTACTGCTGGTCCGCTACCCGTCAATCGACGCCTTCATGGCCATGATCGAAAGCCCGGAATACAGAGGCGTGGTCAAGCATCGAACCGCCGCCCTGCAGGATTCCCGGCTGGTCGCCAATCTCGAAAACCGGATGTAGGCAGAGCCGGGTCAGAGCCCGGCTTGCTGGATGGCCATGTAGCTGATTGTGCCCGCAGCAATGGAGAGCAGGGCATTGCGGCGCCACAGGTGAATAATGACCACCAGGACGCCTGGAAGCAGGGCGTCGAATCCCATCCATGAACCGGACCAGTCCGCCGAACGCTGCAGGAATACCGTCGCCAGCAATGCCATAACCGCCGCAGGCAAGTAGCGCCCAAGATGGCGGACCAACGGGTGTTCCGTATGCCTCTCGAAAAACAGGAAGGGAATCACCCGTGTGGCAAAGGTTGCAATGGCAGCTACCGCTATGAATGCTGCCAGATAGCCGGATTCACCCATGGTTGCTCTCCTTGTGCGGCGTCTGCCCGCGACTTTTCCGGTATTCCAGCAAGAGCACGGCGGTGACCAGCGCTATGGCGCCAATCAACTGGTGCGCCGGCGGCAGAATCAGCATGGCGACGCCCGCTGCAGCCGCTCCCAGCCAGATCGGGAAACCTTCTCCCAATGATTTGAATTGCTCCAGAGCCAGAACAATGAACAGAGCCACCAGCGCGAACTCGATGCCGGTGCTGTCAAATGCGACGTTGTCGCCAAGCAGTGCGCCGATCGCGCATCCTGCCACCCAGTAACACTGGTTGAAGCCGGTAATCCGGAAATCCACCTCCTGTTCATGAGCCCGATCAGTTCCCCTTGGGCGACTGGTGAGCAGGGAATAGGTTTCATCCGTTAATCCGAAAATCAGGTAGAGCTTGCGCCAGCCCGCCCCCTTGAACTGGCCCAGCAGTGAAAGCCCGTAGAACAGATGGCGGGCGTTCAGAACAAACATCGCGATGAATACTTCCAGCAGGCCGGCATTTACGGCCAGAAGGCTCACGGCCAGTATCTGGCCAGCTCCGGCGTAAATAACAATGCCCATCAACGGCGCCGCCCACCAGGCGTAGTCGAGCTGGGTTGTAAACAGCACGCCGAAAGCCATGCCCAGCGGCAGGTAGCCGAACAAGATGGGTAAAGTGAGTCTGAAAACGGACTGGTTCATTAGCATCCAAACGGTCAGAAAGCGGCGATCATAGAGAATCGGTGGAGTTTTTTGAAGTGGCTAACAGCACTCTCGGGCGTGAGAGCTGAATAGCTGGCGCATTGGGTGCAATAAAAGTGTCATAAAATCGGCATACCATTCGCGGCATAGCCCGCTGTTGGAGTTGTCATGTTCGGCACAGTAAGAACCCGAATCCTGTTTTTCGCCTTTCTCTCAGTCTCTGCCCTTGCTGGGCTCGCCGCGCTCTCCTGGAGCATTATCCTGAAAGCGGAAGACGCCTCCAAAACCCTGATCCAGACAAACCTGAACCAGGCATGGCTGCTGGCGGATCTGGAGCAAGACCACCGGCATTTGCAGGACCTCGCCTATAAGATCAAGGCCCAGCTTATGCTGTGGGATGAAATCGAGACCGAGTTCAGCCGACTTGAAGCCGCCCTGCCGGCGCATTGGCAGAACCTGGAGGCGGAGCCAGGGCTGACCGGTTGGGCGGAAAACCATCGGGAGGACTTCCAGCGGGTACTGGCGCTTATAGCCCGAATGAAAGAGGGCATTGCTGAGAAAAGCTATTATCGTGTCGGCCAGGTGGTGGATTTCGATCTTTTCCCGGCCATGGAGCCGATGCTCGAAGCCATTGCCGAGCGCCAGTTTCAGAGTCGAACATCCGTATCCGAGGGTGCCGACGAGTTGCTGTCGTTCCTGGCTGGCCAGCAGAACTTTCTGATTGTGGGTTCCGTGTCCTTCCTGCTTATCGTTATCGCCATGACCTGGTGGCTGAGGCAGTCGGTGATTCTGCGATTGCAGAGTATGGAAAGCGACCTGGTTGCCATGGAGAAAAACGCCGACCTCACGCGGGTGCCTGTCTTGCAGGGGCAGGACGAGGTGGCCGGAGTCGCAAAGGCACTGGGCGGCCTGGTCTCCCGGTTCGAGCATTTTATTGCAGACATCCGCCAGGCCGCCGGTGGTCTGGATGAGCGTTCCGGTGCTCTGGATAACGGGGCCGAGTCTCTGCAGGCAGCATCCGAGCAGACCCGGAAGCAGATCCGCGATGTCAGCCAGTCCATGGCCGCCATCGCCGACCAGGCCTCCGCCATTGAGCGGGCCACGGACGAGTCCGGCCGCACGGTGAAATCGGCGGTGGCGGCCAATGAAGAAGTGCAGACCCGACTCACCACCAGCGAGGGCGCTGCGGAACATACGGTGGATGTCATTTCGCGCGTTTCAGGATCCATTCATGCCCTTAACGAATCCACGGGTAAGATTGAGCAGGTCATCGGGGTAATTGCCGACATCGCCGAGCAGACCAATTTGCTGGCGCTGAACGCTGCTATCGAGGCGGCCCGCGCAGGGGAACATGGACGTGGTTTTGCGGTGGTGGCCGATGAGGTTCGGACTCTGTCTCGTCGCACTTCCGACTCTACCCGGGATATTTCCCAGTGGGTTCAGGACCTTGTATCCGGCGTAAGCAGCGTCGATGGGCTGCTGGAGGAGATGCGCAATGCGGGCAGCAGCAACCGCGAGCACCTGGCTGCACTGAAGGGGCACCTTCAATCCCTGCAGGGCCAGTTCGTGGATCTTGAGAAACACAGTGCCGAGATCAGCTCTGCCGTTGCGTTGCAACGGGACGAGATCGGCCGGGTAGGCCGCCGTTCAACAGCACTCGACGAAAGCGCCGATTTCCTTATCGAAGCCGTCGAGCAAACCCGAACCATCAGTGATGCCCTCAGGCAGGAATCGGTTTCCATGCGACAATTGATCGCACGCTTTCGAACGGCCGAAGAAACTGCCTGATCACAGATTGTTTGCCCGGAACCCCTCTCCGGGCTTCTACCTCAGCGCTATTACTCTTACCATGGAGGTTGCGCAGGAGGTAGTATGACTGACAGTACCGAAAACCAGCCAGAGCAAGACCCCAGACAGGAAAAGTTCATCGTTGACACGGAGTTGCTGAGCGAAGACCAGCTTCAGGGCCTGGTGGAAGAATACTGCACCCGCTACCACGGGCTGAACGATACCGAAAACCCCATGGGTGAGCAGAGCCGGGTGATGTCTGCTGTGCGTCGGGGCGATCTGGTGGTGTGGTTCGACCCGGTGGAGAACACAGCCGGCCTGGGTGTGCCGGGTTAGGCGTCAGGTGTGTCACGGTATTTGTGTTTGCACCTACCCGGGGCCGGAACTAAACGTTACAATCGCGCTGTTTTCCCGAAAGCCGTGTGCGAGGTGAATTTTGATCAGGGTACTGGTTGTAGATGACCATGAGTTGGTGAGGTCCGGTATTACCCGGATGCTGGCCGACAACCCGGACATTGAAGTCATCGGGCAGGCGTCATCCGGAGAGGATGCCATCGATTTCGTCCGCCAGCAGCGGCCGGACATTGTACTGATGGATATCCGAATGCCGGGCATCGGGGGCCTAGAGGCAACCCGTCGTATCCTCCGCATTGATGATTCCATTCGGGTGATTGTAGTAACCGCCTGCGCCGACGATCCCTATCCGACCCGCGTCATGCAAAGCGGCGCCACCGCCTACATCACCAAAGGCGCTGATATCAAAGAGATGGTCCGCGCTATCCGCATGGCCCACACCGGGCAGCGTTACATCAGCCCGGAAATTGCCCAGAAAATGGCCCTGAAACAGCTGGGCGGCGGTGATCGCGATGAAGACGGCGAACTGTCGATGTTCGATCGGCTTTCCGAGCGGGAAATGCAGATTGCCATGATGGTGGTGGATTGCCAGAAGGTGCAGGACATCTCGGACAAGCTGTGCCTGAGCCCGAAAACGGTGAACAGCTATCGCTACCGGATCTTCGAGAAACTGGAAATCTCCAGTGATGTTGAATTGGCCCTGATGGCGGTGCGGCTCGGGTTGCTTGATGCCGACAAGGTCTGACCCTGAAAGCACCCACATCGGGGAGTTTGACAGCAAGAACTTCCTGAAACAGTTGACCGAGCGGCCCGGCGTCTACCGAATGTACGACGAGGGCGGCTCGGTGCTTTACGTGGGCAAGGCCCGCAACCTGAAAAAACGGGTCGGCAGCTACTTCCGCAAGACCGGCCTGGCACCGAAAACGGAAGCTCTGGTCAGCAAGATTGCCTCTATCGAGGTGACGATTACCGGCAGTGAGACCGAGGCACTGCTGCTCGAACAGAACCTGATCAAATCGTTACGGCCGCCCTATAACATCCTGCTCCGTGACGATAAATCCTATCCCTATATCTATCTGTCCTCCCACAGCGATTACCCCTCGCTGACGTTTCGTCGTGGGCGAACCAAAAAGGGTGGCGGTACCTGGTTCGGGCCGTTTCCAAGCTCCGGGGCGGTCAAGGAAAGTCTTAATGTACTACAGAAGATTTTCCGCATAAGAAACTGTAGTGAAAGCTTTTTCAGGAACCGAACCAGACCTTGCCTGCAATACCAGATCAACCGTTGTACCGCACCTTGTGTGGGCTATATCACACCCGAGGAATATCACCAGGACATCCGCCACGCCACCATGTTTCTGGAAGGCAAGAACCCGGCGATCCTCCACGACCTGATGAACGCCATGGAAGCCGCCTCGAAAAACCTGGAGTTCGAGAAAGCCGCCGCCTACCGCGACCAGATCAACCACCTGCGCCACGTGCAGGAGCAGCAATCAATCGAAGGCGAGGGCGGCGACGCGGATGTGATTGCCATTGCCCAGGATGCCGGGGTTGTCTGCATCGTGGTGATCATCGTGCGCGGCGGCCGTGTGCTCGGCACCAAGGACTATTTCCCCCGCTACTCCATCGAACAGACCGAGGGCGAACTGCTCAGTGCGTTCCTGGGTCAGTACTATTTTGGTGGCAACACCCGCCGGGAGATTCCGCGGGATATCCTGGTGCCGGTTGAAGTGGAGGGGCAGGAACTGTTGGCCCAGGCGCTCACTGAATCAGCGAACCGGGAAACCCGGATTCGGGGCAACGTCCGGGGTGAGCGGCGTCGATGGCTGGAGCTGGCCATGACAAACGCCCGCCAGACCCTGCTCACGCACCTGGCGAGCAAGGAGACCGTGTACCGGCGTCTGCTGGCCTTGAGGGACCTCCTGGAGCTGGCGGAAACCCCGTCACGGATGGAGTGTTTCGATATCAGCCACAGCCACGGAGAAAATACCGTCGCATCCTGCGTGGTTTTCGATGAGAATGGCCCCCTGAAGAGCGATTACCGCCTGTACAATATCGAGGGCGTGACCGGCGGCGATGATTACGCCGCCATGCGCCAGGTGCTTTCACGTCGCTACAAGCGAATGGTGGCTGGCGAGGGCAAGCGCCCGGATCTGGTCTTCATAGACGGTGGTAAGGGGCAGTTGAATATTGCCCGGGAAGTCTTTGATGAGCTTGAGATTTCGGACATCCCATTGATTGGTGTCGCCAAGGGCGTAACCCGTCGTGCAGGCATGGAGCAACTGATAGACGCCATGACTGGAGATGTGTTCCGGGTGCCGGCTGATTCGCCCGCGCTGCACCTGATCCAGCATATCCGGGATGAGTCCCACCGTTTTGCTATAACCGGGCACCGGGCCCGGAGGGACAAAAAGCGCCGGCAGTCTACACTGGAAGGCATTGAGGGCGTGGGGCCGAAGAAGCGCCGCGACCTGATTCGATATTTTGGCGGAATACAGGAACTCCGCAAGGCCGGGATTGATGAGATGACCAAAGTGCAGGGCATCAGCAAATCACTGGCCGAAACCATATACGCAGCATTGCACAACGAGTAAGGACAGCATGAATTTACCAAACATCCTCACCCTTTCCCGCATCATCATGATCCCGGTGTTCGTGGTGATTTTCTATCTTCCGGTGGGGTGGAGCTACCTCGTCAGCGCGTCGATTTTCGGCTTGGCGGCGGCCACGGACTGGCTGGACGGTTACCTGGCGCGAAAACTCGACCAGAGCACCCCCTTCGGCGCCTTCCTGGACCCGGTCGCAGACAAGCTCATGGTAGCCGTTGCGCTGGCTGTGCTGATCGAGGAGCACTCGGCGATTCTGCTGACGATTCCGGCCACCGTTATTATCGGCCGTGAGATTGTCATTTCCGCCTTGCGGGAGTGGATGGCGGAAATTGGCAGCCGCAACAGTGTGGCGGTTTCCTTCATCGGCAAGATCAAGACCACCGCGCAGATGTGCGCGATTGTGGGTCTTCTGGCATTTCCGCCCGGCGTTCTCTGGGCCAATGTTGCTCTGGTGCTGCTCTATATCGCCGCGACTCTCACCCTCTGGTCCATGGGCCTCTACCTCAAGGCTGCCTGGGCGGATCTGTTTCCGGAGAAGGCCTCAGGCGAGACGGATACTCACACCTCGTAGCCCATTCAATCACCCTGGCGGCCAGGTCGCTGCCAGCGGTTCCGAAGGCCTCAACAATCTGGTCAACCGATGTGCCTGATGCCGGCTCCACAACCCGTTCAGTGCGAGTGCACAGGCTGGCCCTCGAACGGTTGTGAACCATCTGCAGGTGCAGCTCGATAACCACCTGCGGACCGGATTCCGGGGTTTCCGAATGAAACGCCGAGAGTTCGGTGACCAGGGTCAATTCAGCCTGCGCCGGGTTGGTATCAGTAATCACGTTCGTGTAGGCGCCACTCTGACGAAGGCTGTTGACCAGCGTATCCCGGACCACCACCGGTGCCGTGTCCCGCCAGCGGGTCCCCTCGTAGGCCCGGAACTCCTGAGGCGTGGGTTTCGCCAGGATCAGCGACCCGTTAAAAGGCTCTGAGGCGTAGGGTGTATCAACACGAAGGGAGGCCTGAATCCGTTGCTCTGCCGCTGGCACCGTCTGGACCGCGGCCAGGTCCATAACCCTCGGTGGCTCCGGGTTCGGAAACACCGTACAGCCACTGGCAACGACAGCACCGAGAAGAAGTGTCAGGTTTCTGATTGACCCCAATGTCACTGTGCCATCTCCTTCATGGTTTCATTGCCGAACAGGGTGCCGGTGGGATCCTGCTCCAGGCGATGAGTAAACTGGTTCAGGCTCCGCAGGGTTGCCCTCAGCTCCCGCAGCGCGGGTGCGAGCTCTCCCATGCCCTGGAGCCCGGCATCCATTGCCCCCTGGTTGTTACGGGTCAGCTCATCAATCCGCGCCATGGTGCTGGTGATAACCGCAAGGGCCTGGTCCATGGATTCCAGAACCCGCTGGCCATCGTTTTGCAGCAGTTCGTTGGCGTTATCCGAGACATTGGACACCTTGATGGCCGCTTCCTCGGCGCGAATGGCAGCGGCGTCGAATTGTTCGAGCAGGGCGATCAGCTGGTCCCGGCGGTCGAGCAGGGCATCCGTGGCTTCCCGAGTGTTTTTCAGGATGGCAGAGGCATTCTCGATGTTGTCACCGGATAACAGCTCCGTGGCACTGGTGAGCAGACGGTCTGCTTTGGTCAGAAGTTGTTCGCCATTGGCAAGCAAGTTATTGAATGCCGAGGGCTCGGCCATAATAACTGGCGGACTGTCCCGATCGCCTTTCAGGGCTGGCTGGTCCGGGCTTCCACCGCTGAATTGAACGCTCATGCTGCCGGTGATGTTGGCGAGCACCAGGCCGGCCCTCGTGTTTTCACGAATGGGAACCGACTGATCCACCCGAACCAAAACCCGCACGTGGCCGGGATTGTCCGGGTCCAGATTCAGCTCCACCACATCTCCAATCTGAACGCCGCTGTAGAGCACAGGGTTACCCTCGGAGAGACCGCCCACCGCATGGTCGAAGACGATTTCATAGTAGCCCCAATCCCGGTCGGCGGAAGATTTCGCCAGCCACAGGGAAAAGATCAGCGCGGCCGCAAAGGCCAGAATGGTAAACAGGCCAATGATCAGGTGGTGGGCCCTTGGCTCCATGGTTACTGCTCCTGATTCCGTTTGTTCGAATGGTCCCTGAATGCGTAGCTCGCAGCCCGGCCCCGGGGGCCGTTAAAGTAGTCCTGAATCCACTCATCCTCCGTCGCGGCAACAGCCTCCAGCGTATCAGCTACCAGCACCTTGCGCTGTGACAGTACCGCAACCCTGTCACAGGTTGAGTACAGGGTGTCCAGATCATGGGTGACCAGAAACACGGTCAGCCCCAGGGCATCGCGAAGCGTTACAATCAGCCTATCAAACGCAGCCGCGCCAATGGGGTCCAAGCCCGCTGTGGGCTCATCCAGAAACAGGATTTCCGGATCAAGGGCCAGGGCCCGTGCCAGGCTCGCCCGTTTCACCATACCGCCGGAGAGCTCGGACGGGTAACGAACCGCTGCTTCAGGCGGTAAACCGGTCAGCGCCAGCTTCATCCGGGCCAGCTGTTCGGCCTCGGACCGCTTCAGGCCGGCGTGTTCAATCAGGGGAACGGCGATGTTCTCCTGCAGGTTAAGGGAGGTAAAAAGGGCGCCACCCTGGAACAGAACCCCGAAGCGTTGCTCAACCCGGGAGCGTGCACGTGCCGGAAGCTGGATAAGATCCTCGCCAAACACCCGGATATGGCCCGAGGCGGGCGTGTTCAGCCCAACGATACTGCGCAAAAGCACCGTTTTGCCGGTTCCCGACCCGCCAACCACACCCAGTATCTCGCCCCGCAGCAGGTCGAGGTCCAGGTTCTCGTGCACAACATGCTCGCCGAAGCGGTTGCACAGGTCCCGTACCGCTATCACCGGTTTGTTTCTGGCTTCAGTATTCGAAGATGCTGCCATTACCGCCATGATTACCAGCCCATTTCCATAAAGAATAGTGCAGCAATGGAATCCAGCAGAATCACCATAAAGATGGACTGAACCACGCTGGAAGTGGTGTGTTCGCCCACCGATTGGGCACTGCCAGCTACCTTGAACCCTTCCAGGCAGCCAATCACGGCAATCAGGAACGCAAAGATCGGCGCTTTCACAATGCCTACAACGAAATGCTGGAGGGCAATGTCCCGCTCAACGATAGCCATGAATTGCGTCGGCGAGATATCCAGCACCAGGGCACAGACCATGGCGCCGCCAACCATGCCGGAGATCATGCCCACAAAGGTGAGAATGGGGAGGCTCACCATCATCGCCATTACCCTGGGTAGCACCAGCAGTTCGATGGGGTTCAGGCCCAGGGTGCGGATGGCATCCAGCTCCTCGTTAACCTTCATGGCGCCAATGTGGGCGGTAAACGCGCTGGCGGTCCGACCGGCCAGAAGGATCGCGGCCAACAGCACCCCGAATTCCCGCAGGAAGGAGAAGGCCACGAGGTTAACCGTGTAAATGGTGGCGCCGAAATCGTCCAGTACGGTGGCCCCCAGAAAAGCCACGACAGCGCCCACCAGAAACGTCAGAAGTGCCACGATGGGCAGGGCGTTCAGGCCGGTGTCATGAACGGCCGCGACGAATGGCGTCATACGCCAGCGCCAGGGCCGGGGAAGGTTCCAGGCCAGGGTGCCCAGCGTCTGGCCAATAAAACCCACAAGAATCCACAGCAGCCGAAAGAGGCTTTCAACCTTCTGGCCCGTTCCGGTCACAAAGCTCCAGAGCAGGGAAGGCCTGCGACCATCTGGCCCAGGCTGGTGCTTCATGGCCTCGCAAACGGCGGCAATCAGTGCGGATTTTTCACGGGGTAAGTCGCCAGCGGCCGAGGCGGCTTCAAGCAGGCGCTCCGGGCCGATCAGGGAGGCCAGTTGCGATGCACCGGCAGTGTCAATCCGAGCCAGCCCCGAGAGGTCGATGGATAATCGACTCGTATCCCTGGAAGACATCGACGAAGCCAGGGACGCCAGCGACCGGTAATGGCTCAACAGCCAGTCATCCGTCACCCTCAGGGTGCCGGCTTCCACGGTTATGGATCCGGGTCTGGAAGACGGTCTTTGTGGGTCGGTCTTCTCGGAAGAATCAGGACTGGGCACGTTCTGTCGAATCCCTGAGTGATGTTGCCTGCCAGTGACTAGCTTAGAGAGTGCAAAGGTTCTCTGCCAGTGCGCAAGTCGCATGATTGCATCCAGCACCGGGATTGGCCAAACTTTACCCACAATCTCCAGTAAAACAAAAACTTGATAAAAAACTATTGACGCCCGAACGGTAATCCGTAGAATACGCAGCCGTTGACGAGGCAATGCCCCGGAAACAAAGAGCGGGAATAGCTCAGTTGGTAGAGCACAACCTTGCCAAGGTTGGGGTCGCGAGTTCGAATCTCGTTTCCCGCTCCAATTTCAAGTCTCTCAATGCCCACCTGAGAGCACAAAGATCCGATCTCTTCGATCTTTTCCGGCGCGGTGGCAGAGTGGTTATGCAGCGGACTGCAACTCCGTGTACGCCGGTTCGATTCCGACCCGCGCCTCCATTTTTACCCTGTAAAATCAACAAATTACTTCACTCCCATTTAGTTGATTTTCTCACCCAAAAAATATCCAAATTAAACCCAAAATATTATCCGCTTCAATCCGTGGCATAAGAGCGGAAAAGTGAATGTGCAGGGCATCTTGAGCAAGCGTGATTAGTTGTCTGTTGTGACCAAAAACACAGCCTCTTGCTCTAACGCCTTACCGCTCAGCTTAAGCGCCTCAATCAGCTCCAGCACCTCATCCGGTTCCTGATCCAAATTTAAACTTTCCTCGGCATTGGCTACATATTTAAGGTTATTTCGCCATACCTCAGAATTGCCATAGCGCTCCAGTTTGCGTTTCCAGTCAGGCATTAGCCATAGTTCGGCGTCCTCACCCAGCGCTTTGCGCAGGCGGGCATAGTTCTCTAGTCCGACGCCATCGTAGTCTGGAAACATGAGAATCCGTGGACTTCGTTTTTTCCCGCATAGCCACTCTATCAGTCGTTCACTGAGCTGGCCCTGATAATAGAGTACAGATCCGTGCAAGTCTTCGGGCACCCAGCTGGTGTCATCCAGCAACCCCTGGTTCTCCACCAGCCACAAGGGGCTGTCGGTGGCCAGAGGCGTTTCATTCTGGCTGATATCGATGGCGAGGGCGCCGGCGATGGATGTCAGCTGCCATAGGTCGAGCAACTCTCCATCACGATTCCAGATTGCGCCCGGAATTGTTGCCTTCAGTAGTCGGTAAGAAGCTGCGTGTGAACTCTTTCGACCTTTGGTGGACCGGGTAAGCGCGAGGTTTTGTGCCCGAACTGGATCCGCCTGGTTGGCTGAATTTCCATCGGGCCGCAACTCCCGAAGGTGTTGCTCAAAAACCGGTGAGTTGCTGACGCGATAAACGAAGCCATTGCCCCGACGCAGCTTAGTGACGCATGCGGTTCTGCGGAGGAACTCATCAAGCAGCCGCTTCTGTGAGGGCGTGAAACGTGATCCAAGACATTCTCCGCCGGAATCCTCTAGTTTTACCAATACTTCTCTGAGCGATCTGTTCATTAGCGGGAACTCATGCCTCGACAGTTTCAAGCGGCTGCAGGATCTGCCAGTGCTTGCGGCTGATGTGGTTTTTTCCGTTGCTCAACTGTTGGATAGGGACGCAGTAATGGGCGGTAATCAACGGTGAAGGGGAAGCGAACATTAGAGCGAATCCGAATTCGGAAGCCGTTTTGATCAAACTTCTCTGGTTGGCCGCATCCAGGGCCAGGGCTTCGTCCAGGTAGCAAAGGGCTTGAACATTACGGCTCTTGTCCTGCATTAGGTGAAGCATGGCGAGACCGGTCACTAACTTGGCCATGAGCACGGTGCCGTTGGAAGCTGCGCTGTCGATGTCGTCAAAGCTTTCTACGTCCTGGTTTTCTTTGCCTAGCTCGAACGTGAGGCGGAACAAATCGGCAACCTTCAGCCCGTGGCGAGCGCTACCTTCGTCGATAAGTAACTGGCGGGCTTGGTCTAGCTGTCGGTCGTCCAGTACGCTGGACTGGTTGAACAGCTCGAAGGATTCGCCAGACTCCACTTTTTCTGCTGTCTGGATCAGCAAGTCGATCGCTTCGACAAGGTGATTTTCGTGAACCGGCTGAATGCGGAAGACCTTGAGGTCGGATAGTTTCCTGCGGCTGATCAGACGGTTGAATTCATGCATGGCGTTTTCGAATGACTGCAGGTTGCCGCGAAGATCCCGGAGGCTGGCCGTCACAGTGACCACGGCACTGCGGGCTTTCTTTTCTAGAGCTTCTGCCTCTCGGGCCAGATGATGGCGAAACTCTACCATCAACCGGATTTCCTCTTCCGGATTGGGTGCATACTGGAATTTCGTCAGGCCACCGCTATGCAGCGTGATGCGCCGGTGCTGCAGATCCCGGTCCAGTTCTTTTAACTGATAGCAGTCCTGTTGATAGTTACGCAGCGTTTGCGCCAGTTGGTCGAGCGGTAGCTCCGGGTCGCCAACCCAGGGGGTATGGGGCAGGTCGGCAAGCCAGTTGAACTGCTCGTCGGTATCGCCCCGATTCTGGCGGCCACGCTCGATTTCCTGGTGGGCGGCGTCTAAGGTTTGCCGTTGATTGGCGACTCCCTGGATCTGCTCCCTGAGGGCTTGTTGCTGGGCACCAGCCTGTTCCTGGGCGTGTTCAATCTCTTCCAACTCCTGCCTGGCTGCCGCAATCTCTTTCAAACGATCCGGGCGAGAGTTCTGAAGTTGAGCCAGCTCGTCAAACTGTTCCAAGTCTTTTTCCAGACCTTTTACTTCCTGCTCAAGTTTCGCCTTGCGTTTGTTCTGGGTGTCCATTTCCAGGGTGGCTGCTTTCTGTTCCTGCAGTTGCTGGAGCCGGCTCTCGCAGTCATCAATTAGGCGAGATATCTCTTCGTTTGACCGTTGTTGATATTGCAGTGGTTGGTCTGCGACAGACAAGTTCAGGCCGGGTAGTTCAAATCGGTCTGCCGCCATGCCCTCCAGCCAGCGATGGAGCTGGTTGGGATCGAGCTGATAGTCGCCGGGGGGCAGGGTGAGGAGTTGTCGGGCAAGCCCGCGATTGAGAACACTTAGCTGGTCTTCGGAGATGTGCTGTTTGAGCGTGAGATAAAGGTTATCAGAAAGCGTCTCCTGTTCTTTGCCCAATACGGACAGCTCTTTCTCCTCCCGCCGGATCAGATCATCGATGGCGGCAGCTGACTGACCGTGGGCATTGGATAGTAGGGCGATCTGACGGTCGCGTTCTGCGGTGGCGCTAGCAAGCTGCTGCTCAAGCTGGCTGCGGTCATTGACCAGCGCGAACCGGTTCTTCAGTTCGTCACGGCGCTGCTCGTCCTTGATCAGTGCCTCCAGACGCTGGTTGAGCTCACTCTGGCGACGCGTCTGTTCCCTGTCCCTCTGAAGTAATTCCGCTTCCTGCTTCTGCAATTTCCCAAGCTGATGCTGAAGCCTTTCGCTTTCTGTCTGGTAATGGTTCTGCCAACGCTCCAGCCCATCGTCGATGAGCGGGCGTCGGGCAATGATCCGGCCTCGGATGGCGAGGCGCTCTTCCTGCTGGCGCTCCAGTTCGTCGATCAGTTTTTGCTGATTTTTGGCGGCTCGGTATTGTTCCCGATCCTGGTTGACCTCGGCGAAGGCCTTGTCCCATTCCTGTTTGAAATCCACCACGGAGTCCGGCAACTGACGACTGAAGATCTGGAGCAGGTGGCGTTTTACTTCGCCGGAACTGAGTTTGTCTAAACGCAAGGTCCGGGTAAGAACCTGACGGTAAGCGTTGGCGTCCTTGCGGTTCTCCAGCCGGAAAACGGTAAACTCGGAGCTGGTCTGTCCCCGCTTACGGGCACCGCCGTAGACCATTTCGGCAAACTCAGTCGATGAGTAGAAATTGGCCGTTCGCCCGTGTTGAGCCAGCTGCTCCAACAGCTGTGGCTGCGTCACCAGCTTGCCATTGTCCAGCCTGTACTCCTCAATTTTCAGAGGGCCTCGATAAGCAAAATAGGCGTAGTCATGGCTAAACCCCTTCCCCACACACCCGAGCACTACTGAGCCGGATTCAGGCAAAGTGACTTCCAGCAGGATATAGCTGCTATTGGATGGGAAGTAGAAATGTCTCGCTTTGTCTTTGTCGTGGGCGCCAAAATCCAGGTGCCGCTTGTCGATAATCAGCAGGTATTGCAGGGCATTAATCAAGCTGGTCTTGCCAGTATTGTTGGGGGCAATGAGAGAAACTGACTCATCCAGAGGGAGCTCTGCGCGCTCATAGCCGGCGCTGTTGAGAAGTACCAGCTGCTGGAAGCCGTAATCGGAACTCATAGGGAATTATCCTCGTCGTCCTGATCGCTAGCCCAGGAAACATCTTCATCCTGATCCACCTGGCTGGCCAGTTCTTCGTAATGATCCAGGTAACGACACACGGCCGGCAACAGCTGCCAGGCTCCGCTATCGTAACGGGCAAAGCCGAAGTTTTCTGCGGTTCTCATCAGGCTCGCCAGGCCGGACAGATCCAGCTCTTCTGCCTTCAGCAAGTCCTGGTGTTGCTCGAAAACCGTTGTCAGCAGGGTTTGATCGATTCGCCAATGCTCGAATTTCATCAGCGGAATGCCGGCATCCGCTTGAGTATCAAAGATGACCATGAACAACAGGGCCAGTTGCCGGGTGGCTTTGTTTGTATTGCTGCTGCCGTCGTCCTGATGGAACCAGGCGAAGCCCCGGCCATCAAGGCGAAGGTCAAAACCCAGTGCGGTAAAAATGGCCACATAATCGTCGAGGTTGCGTTCAAGCTCTTCCCACAATACTGGTTCTGAGATCCGGTTGAGATGCCGGCCCCGGTTGAACCAACGAAAAAGATGGGCCAGGTTTGGCAGGTTGCTGGCGATTTGTTGGAATTGGCTGGTATTACTCACGAGTTTTATTCACCGGTTGTGTCAGACGGTAGGGCCAGTAGTGCACTGAAATCAGGGAAAGGGCGGATATTGTAGGCTGCGCTTCCAGCTCCATCCCCCAAAGGTCCTCTCGTGCCAGGTCATGATAGAGCCGCAGGAGAACCTGGTCAGGCAGGGAGGGGTAGTGGTGCTTCAGCCACTCCAAAAGGTTGCCGACCGGGAGGTCCTTTAACAACTGTTGCCGGAGCTGTTCTTCGTCAATCCACTCAGCAATGGTTATGGGTGCCGCATCCACTTCGCCCGGGAACTCCCGTTCAGAAGGCTCAAAGTTCCTCGCTTCCGCCATGATTGTTTTTATTTCGTCGCCTACAGACACACTGCGGCTTTGATTCACGCGCCACACCGGCAGCCACGACTGATCCTGGCGTTTGCGAAAGGTGCGGTTGCGCCCTTTTTTGCGAATCTGTCCCAACAGCCGGCTGATAGCTGAGGAAAGATTGTTGTGTTGGCGTGCCTCTTCTCGGAGGGGTAACAGAATATCTGCACATTGCTGAGCCGTGATTCGCCCCAGTCGTCGCAGTTCCTTGGCCTGATAACCAACGTGCCGGAGACGGTTGAGGTGGCTGTAGAGTGCGCCTTTGGTATTCAGGCGATTGTATCCAAGGTCGAGGGCGTCTTCTGCTGCAGCGAGGTGATGGTAGAAGATGCCGGAAGGTCCGGAATCCATCATCTCGTTCATCGGTTCTACATATTGGTCGTACGCGTCGAGGACGGACTTGTAGCGTTTTGCAATGGGAGCCCGGGTGTCTGCTGATTTTGCTTGCTCGGCCAGCTCGGCAATCGCATGGCGGTCCTGCTCGAGCTGGCGGGCAATATCTCTGAACAGGGTAGATAGTTGGTTGATGGCTTGAGTCTGCTGACCGGTATCTCCGGCTTCGATACCCGCGGTGAGGGTCTCTGTCGCGCCACGAATTGCTTCGATGCGCGCCTGAATGACTGATGACAGTCCTAGTTCGTGTTCATGCGTCAGGCCACGGACAAACTCAAGTACATGGGCATTGACAACGAAGCTTTCAGAGCGGCTTTGAGTCTCCATTACGCCACTTCCCAAAAGCCTACGTAGGGCCTCCCTGACTTGAACGTCCTCCAGGGCCGGTTGAGCCTGGCGAATGGCAGCAAGAACCTGTTCCTCAGAGAACGCCGGCATCTCCCGGGTGGCCCGAACCAGTGCCTCGACAGTTTCCCATTGCTCATAAAGTGTCCGAGTGAGGTGTTTTGGGTTAGCCATGGTGTTTAGTCGCCCTTCGAAGCAAGGCGGGCGTCGATGCCAAAGAAAACCGCCGCGTTCACCAACGCTTCATCCTCACTGATAAGTTGAGCCTGGTGATGTTCTGCGCATGCCAAATGAAGTGCATCCAACGTTCTCAAGCTTGTCTTCCTTGTGCCAATCCAGTGGCTGGCCCGTTTATAGTGGGCCGTTTCAATGGGGCACAGGCTGAAGCGGCCATGGCTGACATCATCGTGGAATGCACTTTCGATCCGGTTCGCCTGGGGTTCGCTGAGCTCTCCCATCCGAACCCACCGAGCGAGTGCGCTTGCCACCTCAACTTCCGTCAGATGACTAATAAGAACAGGCTGGGTTTGCGACTCAAGCAATGCCTGAACTCGATCGCTGGCCTGCTCTTGTCTGTAGTAGGGGAGAACGGCGCTGGTATCGAAGTACAACATTAATAGCGCTCGTCGTCTCTGAGTTCCCGCACCGCATCGGCAGAGCTTTCCCGGACGGGTGGCAGAGATGCCCTCAGTTCCGAACGGTTTGGAAACTGAATCTTTTCGGGCAAGGCCGCGGTTAGCCGTGCGGCTGGTTTGCCGTGGCGCAGAATTACAATCTCTTCTCCTGCGGCCACAGCGTCCAAAAGATTTGAGAGCTTTTCCCGAGTTTCTCGAACATTGATCGTTTGCATGGTTCTCACCCTATTCGTGTACACATTGAGTGTACTCGTAGTGGAAGTTCCATGGCAATCAGGTCCGTTGGAGATTTTTCGGTTTTATCTAACTCACTCAGAAACATTCTGTTCCCGTTCAAATCTGATCGTTGTTCTCGCCCGCTTGGGCGGCTTAATCAACCGGTAATGATTCCGCATGGCCTGCGTTTCATGTCCGCCTTTGTCGTTTTCTCCTTGGCTCAGGAATTCTTCGGTCAGTCCTTTCTTGCGGAGGTCTCTGAGGTGGTACATGCCTCCATAGCCTGCTGTCTTGCAGGCATCTCGCCAGGCGGCCTGCATCGTTCTGTGTTTTACTTGTTGGGCTCTGGAGCGCTTATCGAAGTAGCGTGGGTATACTAGGAGGTATTCGCTTATGATTGCCTCCTTCCGCTTGAACTCCACAAACCACTTCCACAGATCGGCAAGATCCTCGTTCATCTCGAGTTCGATGCCGATTTTGGTTTTGTGGCGAGCAAAGCGGATCACTCCGTAGGCGAAATAGTCCCCGCGATCGATGGGTTTGTCATAGAGCTCACCTTGGCTTTCCTTCAAATTGAAAACGTCAATTGGCTGCTGACTCATCATGTAAATGAGATCGCAAATCTTCGCACGCCACGTGCCGTCCATATCTCGCTTGTTATGACGATGGACGCACAGGTGTTCAGTTATCTTCCGGTAGGCCTCATCAGGGATGAGAACTTGGCGTTTTTCTTCGGCGGCTTTCCGAATATCAATCATCGGATTTCGGTCAATGAGACCTTCCTGAACCGCATGGAGAAACACCCGGTTCAACGTGTTTTTGAGACCGTTGTAATGGGTCGGCATCGGCAGCCATGGGGAAAGCAGTTTGCGAATCTTGCGAAGGATTTGCGGATCAGAAAGCGGGAATTTTGCATCGTCGCTCTGCTCCAACTGCCGGGCATCGCTCGCGTAATCAACTCGGGTTGGTTTAGCGATAGGGGCGCCTTTGTTCGGTCCTCGTAGGGATAGGACTCGGCACTCCGACCAAACTATGCTCTTGCCCTTTATTTTATGACCGAGGACCTCCGTTCTCCATTTCTTCAGGTAGTCCTGGAGCAGGATGTGATCCCCCTTGCTTGCTGGTATCGAGAGGCTATCCAATTTTTCAGCCAGGGCGTTGGTTTTCCGTTCTTGGACTTCGGCCTCCCACCTATGGTTAAGCATTGACCACAGTCGGATCGCTTGATTCCTGTCCCTGGTGTCCAGGGTGCCGCGTTTTTTCGTAATGGGATGGATAACGAAGTAGACACCGTCCTCGCTCTGATAGAGGCCAGGGTATCTGTGCAGCGATGAGTGTTTTTCAGAGCGGTATCTTGGTGCCATGTTAGGAAGCTAGTTTATTTGCCAAGTCATGGATAAAGGCGTCTTCTGCGGCGTCCGATCCGGACACCCGACGCTCCATCTCCCGAAAATACCCGTCCAGGTCAATTTTCCAGGCTTTCCCCAATTTAAAGGCACCCGGGATAACTGCCAGTCCGAACTCGTCTTTCGCAGCACAAAGCCGACGAATAGTTGATGGGGCAGGTGGCGTGCTGTCGTATTCAAAAACGACCTTTATAAAATCCTCAATCGATACCGGACGCATGGCAATCTCCCGAACTTACTGGTTTGGACGCATCTGATCCCCAAAAGCGTGCTGTTTGAGAGGCACTTCTGATCAGACATTGAGATTACTCTACGTTTTTTTCGGGAGGAGCAAGTGCAAAACGACCGCGGAAAATTGCCGTTGTTTTGCACAAGTAATAGCGGTTTGTTGTGTCAGGGCATGGATTTTGGCGATGAGCCAAATCGTTAGCTGCGTGGCCTATCCTTTGCCGAACACCTCCTTGAGTACTGAGTGGGCTTGGAACTCAGTGGCGATTTGCAAAGGCGTCACCCATTTTCCTGAATTTTGATCAAGGTACGTCTTCTCAAGGATTCCACCGGCGCTGACCATTCTGTTTACTAGGTCTAGTTCATCACTCTCAATTGCAAGCATAAGGGGGGTATAGCCTGGAATGGGGTAATTCTGTTCTGCGTTGGGGTCTGCTCCCTGCTCGATGAGCAGTCCGGCCATAGCCCGCAAAACATCCAGGTCAAACGACTTTCGCTCTGTTTCAACCAGAATTTTTCCGGCCGCTTGGTGGATGCTGTTATACCTAGGGTTGGAGGCGACTCGTTCCAGATACTGCCGCTGGGCTTCGAGTGTCATACCAAGACTCCCTGAGGTATATCGCCGGATGCTTTCAAGTAGCACCTGATCTTGGGGTACCTGTGTTATCTGTTTTAAGACCTCACTCTTGCCCTTTACCAATCCAATTTTTTGAATGCAGTAGTACAGGGGTGTGCTCAGCTCGATGCCGGCTCTGGAATCTGGCGCGCAACCCATATCAAGTAATTTTCGCACCACATCGAGCCTGTTGGTATTGATAGCGGCTGTTAGCAGAGATAGGCGCTTCTTCTGCGTAGTCGCATTCAGAACTTCTGGCTCGTGTGGCTTTTCACTCAGCAAAGTGAAAAACGAATCATCGCCTGGCTTTTGGTTCGGGGTAGTGACATCCAGCAACTGTACAGCCTGCAATAATGCTGAGTCGCCCGCATCGGACAATTGATTCACGTTGGCGCCAGCGTCCAGAAGTTTCTCTACAGCGTCTGCGTTTTCCCTCCATACGAAATAGGTAAGTTGGGGCATTCGTTTCTGGCGAAGCTGGCCGATTTTTATCTTCCGATTTGGATCCTTGGTGGAGGGTTTCTTGGCGAGGTCCTCATCAGTTACAAGAATCGATCCAAGGAAGTCTGGCTCCTGCTGCGGGTACTCTGTTCCGGGGAACGCACCATCAGAAGGAAATATCCTTGGAAAATGTCCGCGATACTGAGGGATGAACCAGTTTTCAAGATGTTTGTCGTATCGTGACGACACAGCGGTTCTGTCTCCGAGATCCAGGGATACTTCGAGCCCTAGCACTACCTGCGCATTTCGAAGTTGCCTGAGAAATGTCTTAGGGGGAGATGGGAGTATTGCCGCTACGGCCAGGGCCTCTTGGATAATTAGGCCCTGATTTGGCCCTGCATGAAAATAAGACTGCTCAAACGCTCTCTGGTAAGCCTCAGCGGCACGATTCAATTTTCCTGAGAGGGTGAGCCAGCGCGCTTCATGCCAGCTTTGACAGTAGGAGAGCGAGCCTGAGGGGGCAACCTTTTGCAAAAAGATCTTAAAATGCGTGAGTAGCTGTTGGGTGAAAGCTTGATCCGTGGATGCCTTTTTACGACCAGGATTCAGTAGCGTTGCGAGCATCGTATTCAGCTTCGCGATCTGCTTGAATTGGGGAGCTTTTAACAAGCACTCATCAACAATTCGAGAGTGGATATCTTGAGGGTTTGCAGGAGAGCGGCCCTGTGTCCGTTCGATTGCAACCTCCCCAAAAGTCAGAGTTCGGTAATAATCAACGGCTCGCGCTGTAACGAGCAGCGCTCGCAATCGAGTTCTCTGTATTTCATCGAAGAATTTGCCAGCATCTTGTTGAGAAAAGAGGGCGCTGAGCGAACTCAGAGCAGGAAGCTGTGAGGCTGTAAACCAAATTGTGTAACTGCCCACGACTGAGTAATCTTTTCAAAAGGATACCATCGTGGGTACGCAATTGGACCAAGAAAAACTCAAAGCTATGGCCGCCGAGCTGGCCAAGGACATCAAGTCTGAAAAAGATCTCGGAGCCCTCACACAGCAGCTGGTCAAGCTCACCGTCGAGACCGCACTCAACACCGAACTGGATGAGCATCTTGGATACGAGAAGCACGCTCTTGAAGGCCGTGGCACCGGCAACAGCCGTAACGGCTATTCCGCCAAGCGCCTGAAGGGCCAACACGGCGAAGTATCGATACAGGCTCCTCGGGACCGGGACGGTTCCTTCGAGCCTCAGTTCGTCCGTAAAGGCCAGTCCCGCCTGACTCAGATGGATGACCAGATCCTGGCGCTTTACGCCAAGGGCCTGAGCACCCGGGATATTGTGGACGCCTTCAAGGAGATGTATGACGCCGACATCTCGGCCACTCTGGTGTCCAAAGTGACGGAACGTGTGATCGATCAGGTTCACGAGTGGCAGAATCGCCCTGTTGATCCGGTCTACCCCATCGTCTATCTGGACTGCATCGTTCTGAAAATTCGTCAGGATAAGAGGGTAATCAACAAGTCCCTATACTTGGCCTTGGGCATCAACATGGAGGGCCAGAAGGAACTGCTGGGCCTCTGGCTGGCCGAGACCGAAGGCGCGAAGTTCTGGCTATCGGTACTGACAGAACTGAAGAACCGTGGCTTGGAGGACATCCTGATCGCCTGTGTGGATGGCCTCAAAGGGTTCCCGGATGCCATTGCGGCTGAATACCCCCAAACCAAGGTTCAGCTCTGCATCGTGCATATGGTTCGTAACTCGCTGCGCTACGTGTCCTGGAAGGACTACAGGGCGGTTACTGTGGACCTGAAGCAGATCTACCAGTCTGCTACGGAACATGAGGCCCGACAGGCACTGGACGCCTTTGGAGAGCGTTGGGACAGCCAATACCCACAGATCTCTCGTTCCTGGCAAAGCCACTGGGATAACCTGATCACCATCTTCGAGTACCCGCCGGCGATCCGGAAGGTGATCTACACCACCAATGCCATTGAGTCGCTGAACAGCGTGATCCGCAAAGCCACCAAGCGCCGCAAGCTGTTCCCCACCGATGACTCGGCACTGAAAGTAGCCTTCCTGGCGATCCAGCAGGCCTCAAAGAAATGGACGATGCCGATCCGTGATTGGAAGCCGGCATTGAATCGCTTTATTATCGAATTCGGTGACCGCCTGGACGGCCACCTGTAATGGGGTGGGCAGTTACACAGATTTATTTACAGGCTCGAAGCTGTGTGCCCGTTTGCCACCGTCGCATGCGGTCTTTCACTTCTTTGCTGAGTTGGCCATAGAAATCGTCCCAGCCAGGTACCGATAACTCGAACCATTCGAACAAAGTTGCAATGGCTTGCTTTCCAGGCGTCATAAACTGTTCTGGGGATGGACCGTCGAGGTTATTGCTTGCGCTTCTCAAAGCTTCAGCTCCAAACGAGCTGAATAGGTGACTCGAGAGAATTCTCAAAGCTTCTGTGCGAGAAATTCCCTCTAGGCTCAGGTTCGAAACAAACAAGCTGTATGCTTTGCAGAAGGCGGTTAACTTGGCTGCCACATCTCGCCCAAAATCCTCTCCGATGTATCGTGATAGCGGTTCATAGACTACCTTGTCGGTTGCGACGGGAATGGCTCTATAATCAAAATCCCATTTACCGGCATGGTCATCAATCCACTTATCAGATCCCTTTGTGTCAAACGCTCGTGCAAGTGACCTGATGATCTCGAGGTGGTTCGGATAGGCAGGAGTGCTATGCAAGAGTCGCCTCCCTGCGCTCAAGTTGACGAATATCTCGAATGAGATTCTGTAGGGTCCGTCGGTCGCTGGGGCTCGTCGGAATAACCACTTTGCCTACTCCAGGTAGTTCGATTTTCCCGTGCTTTTTGCCAGACTGATATCGCCAGCCGTTCTGAAGTAGCTCTTTAATCAACTGATTTATATCCTTATCGCTGCTTACTCGTTTCATCGTACTCTCCCGCAACAAGAGAGCGGGCACAAGGCCCGCCCTCTTGTAATGCCTATTTAGAATCCTTTTTTGCAACAGTCCTCTGAGCCCTGGCGACAAACGAATCCTTACTAACTCCACCGCCAGATTGCTTGGCGGTGGCACTCTGGATCCTTGCCACATCTGCGGCGGTCATGGGCTTGCTTGAAGGTTTCTTGCTCATTTCATATCTCCGTTCATTGGATGTTTGAATCGTCCCATCGGGACCCTTTGAAATTTACAGATGCGGAGATAAATCGTCGGCAGCGCAGTTGGAGGAAAAATCTGTTTTTTTGCGGATTGATATTCGGTGGGCTTACGTAGAGCTATTTTTACCACTCGATTGAAACCATAAATTCCAACCTTTCTGCCGTTTTGGGAATTTCATTCAAATCCAAATCAGGCAGATTCCATCATTTGACCATGTCGCCTGATTTGGATCGGTGCCACGGCCCGCGTATCTGATTTGGAAACTTCACCCAATTCCCAAATCTCGAATTTGTTTAATCACTCTGAGATTTGGGAGCCATGCTTGCCTGGCGAATCTGATTAGGAATCCGCGTTGTGCTCCCAAACCACATCTGAGAGGCAGGGTTAGTTAGCATGTCTTAGGTGTCATTGAAGGGCAGATGGCGCGATATGTTAGGTAAAAGAGTGAACCGCTGGTGCACCTGTGGGTACAGCCGTAATTTCTGCGAGTTCGGCCAATTCAGAGATAGTGCACCGCTGGTGAACCTGCAGGTACACCAACTTTAGAACAGAATTTGAGTTGGAAGTAAGCGGTGTACCCCCAGTGAACCTACAGGTACACAGGTGTTGCAGGTGCTGGGTTTGGATATCGGGCGGGGTGTACCCATGGGTTCACTGGCGGTACACACTCAGCGTCCCCAATTCCATTTCCAGTATGGGTAGGTTCGTGGGGTTTGTTGCGGAGATGAAGGAGGTGGCTCTTTATAGCCGGTCAGTTGACGAGCAACGGACGTTGGCACCGACAAATACAATGTTTCATTTCGCTTTCCGACCATCCCGTCTTCATGAACAACCTCTTCCTTAATCCTTGTCTGCGGTTATCGGTACTGCGAGATAGTTCCACCCGTCGTAACCATCCAATAACCGGTAGTTGTTGTTTTCATAGCTGCCAGGGAACAGAACCAGCAACCGCCCCTCAACCAGGGGAGCCAACTTATCCACAACGTCTTTGACCTTAAGAAAGCCGAAAAGCGAGCCAACACCCTGGACAGCCACTACCGTGTTGTAGTCTGCGTTTTTTTCTTTCAGAGCGCGCTCAAACTCGCTGACGATATAGTCCAGGTACTTGGGCAGTACGGTGGCCAGCAAGTGCGGTTTCTGGAAATAGCTCTTTGCATAACGCTGGGTACTCAGCCAGCCGGGGAAGCTGTTGGTCAGGTCAAACAACACCCATTCATGGCCGGCCTGCCGGGTAACGATTTCAAACTCGTCTACTCTGGCTCTGAGCCATCGCTCTTCGTTTTCGTTGTAAACGCAGAAAACCACGCGCTGAGCAGCTGCTGCATCATCCCTCCAGGGGATCGCAATGTGTCGCCCGTACGACTGGATCAGACGCTTAACCCTGCTCACGCAACCACTCCTGTTCCTGCTGATTGATGAGATTGGGGAACAGAACTTCGATAACGTCCCCAATCCGTTTGTAGGTTATCCAGCCCCTGCGTGAAGCCAGCTCGGCCAGTTCAATGGTCTTTTCCCGGGAGCAGTCCAGCAGCTTGGTGTATTCCGTACTGAACAGGCCTTGTCCCCGCGCACCGGCTAGGTAGCCCAACAGCAGGGCGTAGGCCGTACTACCTGCCGTGGGTATAGCTTGGCTGCGAACTTTCTTGTTTCGCCCGGTGAGGTGGCCAGATTTGGTCCAGCTGGAGTTGATGTTCTGTGCTGTGGATTTCAGGGTAGCTTTGCTGAACCGGCCCGGCTCCAGGTTATCAATCATTTCTTCTACCGAATCCCGTGTAATAACTGAACCTTCGGGACTCTTCAGAATCATGGGAGCGCTCGCTCGAAAGATTGAGTCTCTTGCGTAAGTAGCCAGAAGCGCCAGCATTGGCCTGCCCGCTTCATCTCGCTGCCAGAAGTACAGCAGCGCACGGAACAGGACATGGCCCGTGTCGAGCGAGTAAAGCTCAGCCAAGTGCTTGTAAGTGAGGCGCCGGGTTTTCCCTGAGCGTTTGCCGAGACAGTTGTCTTCTTCAATAGCGTGGAGGTAATCGGCTTTTGTTGCGTCCGAACGGTTTACGTAATCCAGCAATGCAGTTAACTCATCGAGCATCATGGTGCGGGAGCTGTGAGTACCCCCACGCTCAAATCGGAAGCCGTAACGAGTAAGTTGTTTCTGGTCAGGCATCGACGCTATTCCCGTCACTGGAGCCGCCGCTGCGTACCCATGCATCTACTTCGTCCTTTTTAAACTTCCAGGCGCGGCCGACGCGATGGGCTGGCATCGCTTGCTTCTCGATCCACCTATAAACCGAGTCGTTGCTGGCACCGAGATATTTGGCGATTTCTGTGACAGACAGCCATCGGTCGTCGAGTTCGGTCATTTATGTCGCTCCCCCTCTCTGGCTTGGGTTTTCACACGCGGATGGGCCGAAGGAGGTGCCCACATTGATGGGGACCAATATATAGCTCCTAGTGACACCTCACAACCGCATAATTAGGCATAGAGCCGTAGTGACCCCAAAAGGTTGACTTTGTTTCGATTGCATCCGGGTGATGAGACCAGGAGAAAGTTGCCTAAAATTACTTCAAAGTCAGCAAGGAGGTGGTTGCTATGGAGTCTGAACAGGAGGATAGAAGACTGGAGCAAGACCGGGAGAAGCTCTTCCACCTTGTGTGGTCAATGCCCAGTGAGCAGGTAGCGGCAAAGCTGGGAATTTCAGGCCCTGCGCTCACGAAACGATGCACCAAGCTTGGCATTCCCAAGCCACCTCGTGGCTACTGGGCAAGATTCAAGGGTAATCCAGATCGCCCTATTCCACCGATGACTGCGTATATGGACGTGGTGAGGGCTCGACTAAAGCAAAAAACTATCCACCCTGGACTTCATTTATCAGAGCGGAAAAAGGAACTGTTCGAAAAGGCCGCTGAAACCATCCTAGACCAGAATCCCCAGTTGGGGCGATTCGTGCGTATTCCGGCGAACGTGACCGGTCATTCCGGGGATCGTGACCGATTTGCACACGGCCATCACGCTGGAGTCGATTTTGTACTCTGAGCGGTCACGATGGGTCAACCGATTCCGTCTTTTGTGTTTTCGCTTTTCGCAGTGATTCCCCCTTCAGATTGAGCCGGTGAGCGCCGTGCAGGAGCCGGTCCAGGATGGCGTCGGCGAGCGTGGCGGAGCCGATGTAATCGTGCCAATGCTCCGTTGGTAACTGGCTGGCAATGAGAGTTGAGCCCCTGCCGTGGCGGTCCTCAATCACTTCCATCAGATCCTGTCGCTGTTGCGCGGTTACCTTCTGCATGCCCCAGTCGTCCAGGATCAGAAGGTCGGTTTTCAGCAACTGGTTCATCAGCCGGGCATAGCTGCCATCGCCATGGGCGATGCGCAGTTGTTCGAACAGGCGCGGTACCCGCAGGTAGCGAACCGAGAGCCCCTGCCGGCAGGCCTGGTTGCCCAGGGCGCACGCCAGCCAGGTCTTACCGCACCCGGTGGGTCCGGTAATGCACAGGTTCAGGGATTGGTGGATCCAGTCACAGCTGGCCAGTCCGGCCATGCGAGAGCGCTCCAGCCCTCTCGGGTGATGGTAGTCGATGTCTTCAATGCAGGCCGGCACACGCAGACGGGCGGCCTTGAGCAGCCGCTCCAGTCGCCGGTTTTCGCGGTGCAGCACTTCGCGATCTACCAGCAGGGCCAGGCGCTCCTCGAACGCCAGGTCGTGGGTGTCAGGCTGTGCCCGCTGTTGTTCCAGGGCATCGCACATGCCGGTCAGTTTGAGCTGTCGCAGGGTATCGAGGGTGTTGTGAGTCAACATCAGTGTCTCCGGGATCAGTGGTAGTAGCGGGGGCCGCGAACGTTGGTGTGTAAGGGCAGATCGGCCAGCTCAGGCTCTTCCTCGGCCAGTGGCAGAGGCAGTTGATCCAGCCCCTGCTTCAGGATTGAGCTGATGCTCTGGTAGCTGGCCGAGTTGATGGCCAGTGCTCGGCTACAAGCCTGTTCCAGTCGGTCACGGCTGTAGCGGCGACTGAGGTTCAGCAGACCCAGGCAGGCCCGGTAACCATGCTCCGGATGAGGGCGATCCTTTAGCTGTCGCTGTACCACGTCGAGTGTTGCCGGACCGATGTCCGTGGCCCAGTTCAGGAACCGGCCCGGTGACCAGTTCTGATGGGCCTGGTGGGATTTGGGCATGTGCTCGGTCAGGGTGACGAACCGGCTCTTGCCGTGGCGGGGGGGTAGCGCCACGCGCTGACCTTTATGCATGACCTCAACGGAGGTATCGGTCACCCGAACATCCAACTTTACACCCACCAGGGCGTGAGGCACGCTGTACAGCCGTTTGTCGATCTCGATGTGGTAGTCGATGCCTGGCCGTGCCTTGCGCCACTCGGCATAGACGTAGGGCGTTGCCGGCAGTGGCTTCAACGCGGGTCGATCCAGTGCTTCGAACAGACTCTGGCGGCTCTCGGAGCGTCCCTGGAACGGGCGCTGGTTCAGTGCCGGTAGCAGGTCTGCAATCGCCGAGTTCAGTTCGGCCAGTGAGAAGAACGTTCGGTGCCGCAACCGCGCCAGGATCCAGCGTTCAACTAGCAGCACAGCGGCTTCAGCCTTTGCTTTGTCCTTGGGCTTGTAGGGACGTGCCGGCAACACCGCCGTCTGGTAATGGGCCGCCAGTTCCGCGTAGGTCTCGTTGATCCGGGGCGTGTATCGGTCTGCCTTGGTGACCGCTGCCTTGAGATTGTCCGGAACCAG
>PYVH01000114.1 GCA_003030785.1 Marinobacter sp. B9-2
CTGGGCCTTGAGATAATAGGCATCGAAATAGCCGGCGGAGAGGGCGTAGGTGCCCACGAGAATCCGACGTTTCACCTCTTCGCCAAAACCCTCCGCGCGGGAGCGGGTGTAAAGATCCATCAGATCCTTGGGATCCTCGCAGCGGTAGCCATAGCGAACCCCGTCAAAACGGGACAGGTTGGCGGACGCCTCTGCTGGAGCAATTACATAGTAGGCAGCAATCGCGAGCTTCGCGTTTGGCAGCGATACCTCTTTAACCGTGGCGCCCAGTTTTTCGTATTCGGTTACCGCGTTGCGAACCTGCTGCTCCATCGCCGGGCTGAGCTGGTCGCTGAAGTACTCCTTCGGCAGGCCGATCTTCAGGCCCTTCAGCGGCTCGTTCAGTGTGGCTGTGTAATCCGGCACCTCGCGGTCAATCGACGTTGAGTCCTTCGGATCAAAGCCTGCCATTACATTCAGCATCAGCGCATTATCCTCTGCGCTCCGGGCAATAGTGCCGCCCTGGTCCAGACTGGACGCAAAGGCAATCATCCCGTACCGGGACACCCGGCCATAAGTGGGCTTCAGCCCGGTAACACCGCACAGCGCCGCCGGCTGACGGATCGAGCCACCGGTGTCCGTGGCAGTCGCCGCCGGGACCAGTCGAGCCGCAACCGCCGCAGCTGACCCACCAGACGAACCGCCCGGCACTCGCTTATTGCCCTCACTCAACCCCCAGGGGTTGGTGACCGCGCCAAAATAACTGTTCTCGTTGGACGACCCCATGGCGAATTCGTCCATGTTGGTCTTGCCCAGGCACACCGCACCCGCCTGGCGGAAATTCGCCGTAACGGTTGCATCATAGGGCGGAACAAAGTTCTCCAGCATCTTCGAACCGCAAGTGGTCCGAACGCCGTTGGTACAGAAAATATCCTTGTGCGCGAACGGAATCCCCGTCCAGGGCGTCGCATTCCCCGCCCCCCGCTGTTCGTCCGCGACCCGGGCATCGGCCAGGGCCTGCTCTTCGGTCACGGTAATAAAGCTGTTGTACTTCGAATCTTCCCGCTTGATGCGGTCGAGGAACTCCTGGGTCAGCTCCACGCTGGAAACCTGGCCGCTCTCCAGCTCCCGGGAAAGCTCTGCTACGGATTTGTTATGCATGACTTGTCCTTTCACTCAATCACTCTGGGAACCAGATAAAGCCCGTTCTCGGTAGCCGGCGCAATCGCCTGGAACGCCTCCCGCTGATTGGTCTCGGTTACCTCGTCAGCGCGCAGGCGCTGCACTGCATTCAGCGGATGGGCCATGGGCTCAACCGAATCGGTGTCGGCAGCACCCAACTGATCCACCAGATCCAGGATATTGCCCAGATCCTTCTCCAGAGCCGAAACCTGCTCGTCATCCACACGAATGCGGGCGAGCACAGCGACTTTCTCAATGTCCTCACGGGAAATGGTCACGCATTGCCTCCCAGATAAATGAAATGTCATTAATAAATGTTTTGAAAAAAGAGGGCCGCTCTGAACTGCGGGGACGTTCGGAGATCCCTTTTCAAAACTGTAGAGGGCCAAGGATGGCCCGAAACAAGCGCACATGGACGTGCTCGTAGCGTGTTTTGAAAAGGGATCTCCGAGCGGCCCTACACCGAAGCCGGAAAATCAGGTGGACCATGGTAACAGATTCGAACAAAGGCGGGAGGCCCCAGCCCATAAGGTAAATGTGTGAACCGTAAGGCGTGAGGCCCGTTCGCGCCTTGCCTGCAGGGGTGCTCACTGCTAAAGTTGCCGCATCTTTTCTTTGCGACTGCAACTCTCAGGTTGAAACTACACGAATGTTGATAAAAAGACTCCGAGGCATCTTCTCCAGCGATCTGTCCATCGACCTGGGCACCGCCAACACCCTGATCTACGTGCGTGAGCGCGGAATCGTGCTGAACGAGCCCTCGGTAGTGGCCATTCGCACCAACAACTCCCAGAAAATGGTTGCCGCTGTTGGCGCCGAAGCCAAGCGCATGCTCGGCCGTACCCCGGGCAACATCACCGCCATCCGCCCCATGAAAGATGGCGTGATTGCAGATTTTGTGGTAACCGAAAAAATGCTCCAGCACTTTATTCATAAGGTGCATGAGAACAGCTTCATTACCCCGAGCCCGAGAGTGCTGGTGTGTGTTCCCAGCAAGTCCACCCAGGTAGAGCGCAAAGCCATTCGCGAATCCGCCCTCGGCGCTGGTGCCCGGGAAGTGTTCCTGATTGAAGAACCCATGGCAGCCGCCATCGGCGCCGGTCTGCCGGTCGAAGAAGCCAGCGGCTCCATGATCGTGGACATCGGTGGTGGTACCACCGAAATCGCCATTATCTCCCTGAACGGCATCGTCTACGCCGAGTCTGTGCGGGTTGGCGGTGACAAATTCGACGAAGCCATCGTCACCTACGTGCGCCGCAACTACGGCAGCCTGATCGGTGACTCCACCGCCGAGCGTATCAAGCACGAAATCGGTTGCGCCTACGAAGGCCTCGACATCCGCGAGATCGATGTGCGCGGCCGCAACCTGGCCGAGGGTGTGCCCCGGGCATTCACCCTCAACAGCGAAGAAATTCTCGACGCGCTTCAGGAATCCCTGGCGCAGATCGTTCAGACCGTCAAGAGTGCTCTCGAACAGTCGCCGCCCGAACTGGCCTCCGACATCGCCGAGCGCGGTATTGTTCTGACCGGCGGCGGCGCACTGCTTCGCGGGCTGGACAAGCTGATCAGCGAGGAAACCGGCCTGCCGGTAATCATCGCTGAAGACCCGCTGACCTGCGTCGCCCGGGGTGGCGGCAAGGCGCTGGAAGTGATTGACCGGGGTGGCATCGGAATGTTCTCCCAGGAGGGATAATCCTGTGGGGAGGGCTCGCCATTAAAACCATCTTCGTCCAGGGGCCTGTTCCCGGCTTCAGACTCCTCATTGTTCTCCTCGTATCGGCAGCCCTGGTGGTTGCCGATGCGCGTTTCGACAAGCTATCAACGGTACGAAGTACCATTGCAACCGGTCTGGCACCCGTGTACTGGCTGGGCAATGCGCCCTACGAATTTTCCGACTGGTTCGCCGGGCTGTTTGAAAATAAACAGGATCTTCAGGAAGAGAATGAAGATCTCCGGGCCCGTTTGCTGATCCTCGAGCGCCGCGCCCTGAAATACGCCGCTCTCGCTTCCGAGAACAACGAGCTGCGCCGCCTGATGAACTCGTCTGAAGTGTTGGATGACCGGGTTATTGTGGGTGAGGTGGTCGGTGTCTCGCCGGATCCGTTTTCCCATGAAATTATCATCAACAAGGGTCGCAGCGACGGCTTGTCACCGGGCCAGGCTATTCTCGATGCCCATGGTCTGATGGGGCAGGTGGTGCAGAGCAGCCAGATCACGTCGCGCGTATTGCTGGTCTCCGATAGCAGCCACGCCGTTCCGGTGGAGGTTGTGCGCAACGGATTGCGGGCCATTCTGCTGGGCACCGGCGATACCGATACTCTCGACCTCGTTCATGTGCCGGACACGGCCGATATCCGTGAAGGCGATCTGCTGGTCAGTTCCGGCCTGGGTGGCCGCTTTCCAAGGGGCTATCCGGTCGCCGAGGTCAGCCGCATTTCCAAGGAGCCGGGCGAACCTTTCGTGTCTATCGAAGCCACGCCCAAGGCACAGCTGAACCAGAGCCGTCTGGTGCTGGTGGTTTTCCCGCCTGAGAACGCCTCTCTGGCAGAGGCCGAGACCGATGACGGCGAGTCTGCTGCCAGCGCTGGCGAAGAAAACACCGCGGGAGGGCAGGACTGATGTTATCGGTAATCAGTTATCCGGTCTTTGTGCTCTCTGTAGTGGTTGCCCTGGTGTTCAGTATTTCCCTGTTCCCTGTTGGCTGGTTCGAGTTCCGACCCGAGTGGCTGGGGCTGGTGGTTTTCTACTGGACGTTCCGCGCTCCCGCCCAGTTCGGCATCGTGCTGGCCTGGTGTCTTGGCCTGCTGCTGGATGTGCTGGAAGCTACACCCCTTGGCGTTAACGCCATGGCCATGGCGCTGATCGCCTTTCTGGTACTCACCATTCACCAACGCTTGCGTATGTATCCGATGCCCCAGCAGTGCCTGATGGTGTTCCTGTTGCTGGGTATCAATCAGATGCTGGTGCATTTCGTGAAGCAGTTGCTGGGCGCCGATGACGCCGGTTTCAGCTATCTCTGGCCGGCCCTGACCAGTGCGCTGGTGTGGCCGGTATTCTGTATTCTGCTGGACAACATAAACCGCAAACTGGGTTAGCCATGCCATCAATCATTCTCGCTTCGGCCTCGCCACGCCGGGCGGAGCTGTTGCAGCAAATCGGCCTGGATTTTTCGGTTCGTCCGGCAGACATTGATGAGACGCCGGAGTCCGATGAAACCCCGGAACATTATGTGGAACGCCTGGCTTGCGAGAAGGCACTGGCCGTGGCCGAGGCCGCGCCCGACTGTCTGGTGCTGGGGTCGGATACCTCCGTGGTTCTGGATGGCGTGATCCTTGGCAAGCCGTCTGGCCCGGCGGAGGCGAGGGAGATGCTGACCCGCCTGTCCGGCACTACCCATCAGGTCATGACCGCCGTGGCACTTGCCACCGAAGGACACTGCCAGTCATCCCTGGTGACTACCGAGGTTTGTTTCAGGGAGCTTTCGGAAGGGGAGATCGAAGCCTACGTGGCCAGCGGCGAACCCATGGACAAGGCCGGAAGTTATGGAATTCAGGGCCTTGGTGGTATTTTTGTTAATGAGCTCCGGGGTAGCTACAGTGCCGTGGTTGGTCTGCCGCTGCAGGAAACCGCCGCATTGCTGGCTGGTGCCGGTTACCCGGTCTGGAAAAACTGGCCGCGCAGTCTGGAGAGCCAAACATTATGAGTGAAGAGATTCTTATCAACGTCACCCCGGTGGAAACGCGGGTGACCCTGGTAGAAAACGGCATGCTGCAGGAAGCCTACATAGAGCGCACCAGCAGGAAAGGCATTGTCGGGAACATCTACAAGGGCAAAGTGGTGCGTGTTTTGCCGGGCATGGAAGCGGCATTCGTCGATATTGGTCTGGAACGGGCTGCTTTTATCCATGCCTCCGATGTAGTTCCGAGTCAGTCCAATGGCGATGAGCCCGTTGATACCCCCAAAACCGTTCCCGATATCCGCAGTCTGCTCCGGGAGGGGCAGTCCCTGGTCGTCCAGGTTACCAAGGACCCGATCGGTACCAAGGGCGCCCGCCTGACCACCCAGCTTTCAATCCCGTCCCGGTATCTTGTGTTCATGCCCGGCGTCAGCCACGTTGGTATTTCGCAGCGGATTGAGGACGACACCGAGCGGGCGCGCCTGAAAACCCTGGTTGAAGAGGCAGCAGCGGAAGATGAAGACGTTCAGGGTGGTTACATCATCCGGACGGCCGCAGAAGCAGCGCCTCCGGAAGATCTGATCGGCGACATGGCGTACCTGCACCGGTTGAGCCAGTCCATCCATGAGCGGATTTCCCGGGTTCAGGCGCCTGCCGTGGTCTACCAGGACCTGCCGCTGTTCATCCGCACGATCCGGGACCTGATCCGGCCGCAGACTGAAAAAGTACGCATCGACAGTCGGGAGAGTCACCAGAGGGTGATGGAATTTGTCGAGGAGTTCGTTACGGAATTTGCCGACAAGGTCGAGTACTACCCGGGCGAGCGGCCCATCTTTGACCTGTACTCGGTGGAAGACGAAATCCAGAAAGCCCTGAGCCGGAAGGTCCAGCTCAAGTCCGGTGGTTATGTGATCATCGACCAGACCGAGGCCATGACCACCATCGATATCAATACCGGCGCGTTCGTAGGGCACCGGAACCTGGAAGAGACGATCTTCAAGACCAATCTGGAAGCGGCCCGCGCGATAAGTCGTCAGCTGCGTCTCCGGAATCTGGGCGGCATTATTATTATCGATTTTATCGACATGGAAGATCCGGAGCATCAGCGTCAGGTACACCGGATGCTGGAGAAAATGCTCGAGCGGGATCACGCCAAGACCAAGATTACCGGGGTGTCCGAGCTGGGCCTGGTGGAAATGACCCGCAAGCGTACCACCGAGAGCCTGGGCCAGGTGCTTTGCGAACCCTGCCCGATCTGCGACGGCCGCGGTTTCCTGAAAACCACCGAAACCGTGTGCTACGAAGTCTTCCGGGAGATTCTCCGGGTCAATCGCGCCTATGATGCTGAAAGCTATCTGGTGATGGCCTCCCAGAGTGTGGT
>PYVH01000115.1 GCA_003030785.1 Marinobacter sp. B9-2
TCCGGTCTTGCTCGGGCCTTAACACGCTCCTAGCTCCCACTTGTCTGTAAGAAGCCCTAAAAGCTCATTTTGTCTGTTCGATACGACCTCGGGCGTCCATTCTTTCTCATTGAGTACCTGTGTCGTTAACGTATAAGAGCTAACCCCCGACCGGCCCCTGAAATAAGCATCTTTTTTCCGGTCGAAGTCATAGTTCTGAGCCTGAGAATTGCGGCGTTTGTTCAGAGGAACCAGGTTTGCCAGGCGGTGAACCCAGGCATCCCTCAAATGCGCATCCGGCCAATCCTTTTCCCATTGGCTTTCCACATCCACCGTTTGTGGCAGGACATGCTCAATCGTTAACAGACTCGCATCGTAGGTTGCTGCACCATCAGACAAAAAGGAATCCAAACGGAGAATCAGATAATTCCTCCGTCGAGCTGTAAGCGTGTAGATATCCCCATCCAGAACTTTCCTCATTTCCTGCTTTTCGCCCTCGGACAGTAAAACCGCCTGCACAGGATTATCCGCGCTGTGGTCTCCCATCAACGCCGAGATCACGGTGGAATACCGCTCGATCCGTTCATTCACATTCTTCGCGGTCAGATGCAGACAGGCAGCAAGTCGTTCAAGCTTTTCCATAAACCACAGAACGTAATCGGGCCTGTTCTTTTGTTGAGACAAGAAAAGCATGGCCGCTGGCACCCAGTCCGAGTTGTCGATTCGGTTCAACCAACGCAGGTAGGTATTAATCTTTTGAGCATCCACCTCGGCCTGATAGCTTGCGGAGCGCAGGATCGACAGGGCTTCTGCATAGGGTTCCAATACATCATCCACCAGGGATTTGGGTGAAGATACATTGGATAGAACATGTTGCCGGAACTCCTCCAAGAGAGCTTTCTTGGCCTTTTCCCGTGCATAGACCATCCGAACGTAAGCGAATAGGTCGTTAAAGCCGGTACGGCCAAGCTCAACCTCCATGTCCTCCCATTTTTCGTTGTAGAGCTCCTGCTCTTCCGAGGATTCAATCGCGCCGATAATGTCCGCTTTGATGATATCGGTAGGCTGCAAATCAAGGCCACGACTGTTCATCACGGAGAAAACGCGAAATGCTGATTGCTGACTGGGCGTAGAGACTGCCACCAGAAAACAACGCTGCAGCAAGAAGCCAACAAAGCCCTCAAGTGAAGACGTATCGCTACCGAAGGACCGATCGATACGGCTCAGCAGCAGCCGGGCATTGGCCTGGATATTTTTACGGGATTCATTCTGGAGAGACTCAGAATTGAGGTCCAGAAGCTCATCAAACTGAAGCGTTTGCACGTACTTGGCAAAGAATTCTTTATCCCGCTCGCGAAGCGTAAGGCGCGGTTTGGCTGCTAACTGCTCAAATTTGTTTCCAGCCTCGACAATGTAGTTCTTCAGCAAGGCTCTATCGTCAGTGGCGGAGCGGGCTGCCAGCGCCGCTAGCAATATAGTGAGAGTTGTCAGCCGCTGTTGACCATCGATTACCTCGGCGGCCGGCTTACCTTCCTCCTTGATCAGCACGATGCTGCCGAGAAAGTAGCCCTCGTCCAGTTCAGAGCGGTAAAAATCATATAGATCATCGAACAGCTCCGATGCCTGATCAACTGTCCAGGCATAAGGACGCTGGTAAGAGGGGATGACATACTCGAACTCTGAGCTGAAAATCTTGGCCAACGGATACTCAGCACCACTGATCTTTTTCGCCATGTCAGACTACCTTCGCTTGGTCGGTTTGTTCGCGCGCAGCCTGTTTATCTGCCAGGCCAAGGTGATGATCATTGATCCGTTCGCCACCAAAGGTGTGATACCAGGGCCCGGATTCCACATCCTTGCCACGGTCTTTGGTCCATTTGATGTTTGGCTTATCGCGCAGGATGCCGGCGCCTTTCTTTCTGACGTCCGCGACGGTCATGAACGGGCGAATGTTTAGGCGCACGCCGTCGTTGAGGTCTGGCTCCCAGCCGATGGGTTGTTGTTCGATGGGTTTCCAGCGCACAAAGATGTCGTAGGGATCCTCGCCTTCGAGGATCTGTTCCAGCTTTTTCTTCAGTGCTTGCGCAGCGGCGAGGCGTTCTTCGGCTCCGTCGATGCCGTTATTTTTATCCTGCTTCTGGCGGCCGATCCAGTCACCCAGGTAGGTGTATATCAGCGTTTCCAGGTTCTTGCGGTCCAACTTGTGGTAGTTCACCAGCGCTGAGAAGCCGTCGGGCAGGCCGTCCCAGATGTGCCAGATGAAGGGGCGGCTCTGGAAGAGTTTGCAGTGCTGGGTAAAGAACTTGTCGCGCAGCCAGGTTTCCAGGGTTTTTCCAGAATGGTCGGTATTCTTTAGAAGCTCTGCCAGAATATCGGTGGACCAGGCCTCGCCATAAGCAGCGGCCAGCAGGTTCAGCAAACGGTCGGCGGCTGAAGCTTCACCTCGCACCGGGGGAATACAGGCAATGCCGTCTTCATCGGCGAAGGGCAGCAATGCCTCACAGCGGTTAACCCATTTACGCTGCTCATCGGCCAGCTCCATATTGGTATCCAGTTCGGCGGGCCAGCGGTAGCCGAGCAGGCGGGCAACAGCGACTTGCAGGACTGTGTCGTCCGTGCGGAGAGGGCCTTCAGCTGTCCACTTTTGTTCTTCGTCCCACACTACTGAACCACAGGGGTGACCGTGGAATATCCATTGGGTGGGATCGTCGGTGTAGGGTTTGGGCAAACCGTTGGGGTATGTTTCTTCCGCAACTTTGGCCCAGCGATTAGCATCGAAGGGGACTTTGGTGATCGTAGCAGCAGTAACTTTCAGCGCTTGATCGACAGCGCGAACTGCGTCGTGGAATTCACTTGAATCCACGTAAGACCATATAGCCGGAATATTATCTTCGGTGGCCGGACAGATTGGACAAATATTGTCGTCAAAAGCTTCGCCAAAATAGAGGAAAGGCTCAAGCTTTCGCATCTTGTTAACTACTACTCCCGGACGACCAAACACGTTTTGACCGTGTAGACGACAACCGAGTTGTTCATTTAACTCCACGTCATTCAAAGGCACTTTGCAAAGTTGAGATCTGCCAGTCCATAGATCACGAGAGTTTGGAGAGTTCAGCCAGTATCTCTGGCTTCTCTGAATCTCAGAAAACTCCCAAAAGAAAGCTAAGAATCTTGGCCCGTCACCTGTTGTACTGCCTTTTCCGTAGTCAGCAATCTCTGCAAGCAGCGGGAGACTCTCAAACTTCTCAAAACCTATCCGTGAATCCGGATTCTCCAACTGCTTCGCCTGCTCCACACTCTTAACTTCCGCGGCCAGCAACTGCTCAGCCTTCTCAGCCGCCGTGCGCGGCTCTGAAACATCCACGCCTCGAATCAGGTTGGCATGCCCCGCATCACCGAAGAGCCCGCCGGGTTCCTGAGCGTCATTGCCGCGGCTCATGTTGATGAGAATGGCTTTGACCACCTCGCCACTGATAGTTTCAAAGGCTCCTGGCCCAAGTCGGGCAATTAAATGCCAAATATCGTTATTTAGCAGCTTCTCGCGGAACTTTTTATAGCTGGTGAGGAACAGCCAGTTCTGTGGTAGCACAACACTAGATGTGCCCCCCGGGGTACATAGCTCCAAGCAGCGGTCAAGAAAAACGGTAGCCAAGTCATTTTTTGCCGCCGGGTAATTCCGTTCGCAAAAATCCCGCAACCGGTCACTTTGCTTGCCCCGGGCCAGGTACGGCACGTTGGTGATCACCCATTGATATTGATCCGCCAGGAGGGTGGCCGCCTTGGCCAACCCCTGGGCCACTACGGCAGCCTCGTGCTGGGCTTCCCCGTGCTCTCCCTGTTGTTCGTTTTCTAAGGCCTGTTTCAGCGTGGTGGACAGCTCCTCCCATTTCACCAGCTTGGCTGCATCAGCCTTGGCGGGGTTCAACAGGCTGCCCAGTACCGGCGCGTCCCGGAAGGTGTCGTGCATCCAGTCAAGCGCGATGGTGAGGTTGTGCTTACCCAGGCCGAGTTGCTTCCACTCTTCTTTGGCGACGCTGACGGACAGGCCGGTACAGGCCAGATGCAGCTCCGGTAGTGGTCGGTAGCCTTCGGCGCCGGAGTATTTCCAGGCGGTCAGGGCCAACGCGAAAGCCGCCAATTCCACACAGCGCTGGTCCAGCTCCAAGCCATGAATGTTCTCCCGTAACACCGCATCCACGGCGTCCCGAGCAGACAAACCATCACGCTCCATGCGCATGGGCACCAGCATCAGGAACGCCGCTACCAGAAAGTGACCGGAGCCACAGCAGGGGTCTAAGGTTTTCAGGTCGGACAGTTGTTCCGGCCAGGAATCGAAGGTGCCTGCAGCCGGTGCCCAGGTTTCGTCCTCCTGTTTTACGAATCGCAGGTACTCCAGTGGCACACCGGGGATGGCTGCTTTCTGGCGTAGTTCCTCTTCGCTTTCGGCGTTCTTCAGGTCGCTTTCACTAAGCTGCCGAGCTGCCCACCAAGCTCCGAGGGCGTTGTCGAGCAGGAAGCTGACCATGTAGGGCTCGGTGAAGAGCTGGGTGACGGCGGGGAGCTCCCGGGCGCCGATCTTGACCTCGGACTGGTTGACCTGCTCCTTCTTCCTGGCTTGCCAGAACTGGTAAACCCAGCCCAGGCTGTCGGAGGCAGTGAACACTTCCAAAGGCAGGCCCGCGACCTGGCGTTCCAGGGCCTGTTGGTGTTCCGGTGGCAGGGTGAGTTGGAAAACCGGGGAGTCCAGCCGGAATATCTGCGGCAACATACGGGCCGCATAGCGGGCGGCCAGTTCCCAACCGTTAGCGGCGCCCTCATCGGCGGCCAGGTCTTCACACTCTTCCAGGGTAATGGCTACCGGTTCGTCAGGGTCCGGGTACATCAGCAGGTCGTTTTCGGCCAGGAAGCGGGCAAATAGCATGCGGTGCCAGTGCTCGTAGGCGACTTCCTCCACCAGGCGATCCATGCTCTGGACCTTGCCGCCGTTCAGTGAGTCACCCAACTGCCGCCCGTGGGCGCGCAAGCGGCGACGTAGTTCCCGCTCGGTTTCGCTCAGGTGCGTTGCTGGTGTGGGGTCTGCCACGCCCAGCTGGTCCAGCGCGGCGCGGGCACCGGTTTCGGCGGTGTCACGAGCGTTTTTAACGGCGCGTTCCAGTTGGTTTCTGAGGGCTTTGTCCAGTGGCTGCATACTTCTTTAATCCATTTGTTCTTTAATGCTCGCTGAATTGCAGAGTCAGCAATGAAGCGAGCATTAAGAAGTTCTAATGCTGTTTTGTGATGCTCAGATGCTCGTCACGCTGTCCTACCTCGCCATTGGCGAGGGCTCGGGCGTGGCTATCGTGCTATCTATTTAACGGATATCGGGCCTTTGCCTAAGGCCGTTTTAAGCTGATCTTTCACTTCTTCCGCCCAGGCATTTATATCTGCCTCGGTTTTGAGTGTGCGGCGCGGTACCGATACAAACTGGATTTCTGGCTCGCACAATTCGGCTGCCGCGACTGCTACGTTGTCAAAACGGCTGGGTAGCGCGGCCACCCTGTCTGCGAACATGTCCAGTGGGCATTGGTCCAGGGTGTTCAGGACTTCATCGGTGGACTGAACGGCCACTTTCGGCTGATCAGCCAGGGTAAGCTTCTGCTCGGACAGCAACTGATTACGCTGTTCCGGCTCCAGCTGCTTCCAGTTTCCGTCTGCCTCCAGGCGTTTCATGCCCTGTTCGTGCCGAGTCAGGTAGCTCTCGTTCAGGGTGTTTAAGGCTTCGCGCAGGCTTTGAGTCAGGCTGGTGATCAAAGGATTGATCGGGTCCGGTTCTTCCAGCAGTTGGCGCTGTTGTTCGATGGTATCAACCTGGGCGCGGTACACCTCGGCATCAGCCATGCCAGATGCGTGATTTACCAGGCGTTTGAGAACCATCCAGCTGGGCCAGCGTTGCTGGATTTGTTCTGCCAGCTTCTCCCAGTGATCAATGCTCTTTACGAGTTCCTCGCGGCGGTTATAAAGGGCGAGCAGCTGCTCGTTACCCGTGGTCAGGCGGATATCGTCAAGGAAGCGGGTGTCAGGACTTTCCGGTTTGGGTGCTTCACCACCGGCTTTATCGGCCAGATCCCGGACTTTCTGCAGGAACGATG
>PYVH01000116.1:0-470 GCA_003030785.1 Marinobacter sp. B9-2
ATGGTGGTTCTGTGCGGCCAGGTTGCGTCCACTCTCATTGGCGAGGACGCGTTCCAGGAAACCGACATGATGGGTGTCTCCCGTCCGGTTGTTAAGCACAACCTCAGTGTCCGTCACCCCGAGGAAATCCCGGAGATTATCCGCAAGGCTTACTATATTGCGGCCACCGGTCGTCCTGGTCCGGTTGTTGTGGATATCCCCAAGGACATGACCACTCCGAATGAACGGTACGAGTACGCTTACCCGAAGAAGGTCAAGCTACGCTCTTACAACCCCGCCATTCGTGGTCATGCCGGTCAGATCAAGAAAGCCGTGGACATGCTGCTGGCTGCCAAGCGTCCGATTATCTACGCCGGCGGCGGGGTTATTCTCGGCAAGGCTTCAGATCAACTGACTGAGCTTGTCCGGATGATCGGTTATCCGATCACCAATACCATTATGGGGATCGGCTGTTACCCGGCCAGCGATAA
>PYVH01000116.1:480-1102 GCA_003030785.1 Marinobacter sp. B9-2
TGGGCTGGCTCGGGATGCATGGTACCTATGAGGCCAATATGGCCATGCACCATTCGGATCTGATTCTCTGTGTCGGGGCCCGATTCGACGACCGTGTGACCAATGCCACCGAGAAGTTCTGTCCGGGTGCGCGCATTATCCATATCGATATTGACCCGGCGTCGATTTCCAAGACGGTGGACGCCGATGTGCCGATCGTGGGCCCGGTAGACGCCGTGCTCAAGGAAATGCTGGCCCTGGTCAAGGAAGCGAAGGAAAAGCCCGACGCGGACGCGATCGCCTCCTGGTGGAAGCAGATTGACGAGTGGCGGGCATTCCACGGGATGCGCTATGAAACCAGTCCGGATGTGATCAAGCCGCAGGAAGTCATCGAGATGCTCTGTCGCCTGACCAACGGCGAAGCCTTCGTGACTTCCGATGTTGGTCAGCACCAGATGTTTGCGGCCCAGTACTACAAGTTCGACAAGCCCAACCGCTGGATCAACTCCGGTGGTCTCGGCACCATGGGCTTCGGTTTTCCGGCCGCCATGGGGGTCAAGCTCACCCATCCGGATGACGAAGTGCTGTGCATTACCGGTGAGGGCAGTATCCAGATGAACATCCAGGAGCTGTCCACCTGCAA
>PYVH01000116.1:1112-5999 GCA_003030785.1 Marinobacter sp. B9-2
GCTCTTCCGATCCGTTGGGCTTGTCGAACTTGTAGTACTGGGCCGCAAACATCTGGTGCTGACCACCTGCAAGCAGTACAATCTGCCGGTGAAGATCATCAACCTGAACAACCAGGCTCTGGGTATGGTCAAGCAGTGGCAGGACATGAACTACGAGTCCCGTCATGCCGAGTCCTATATGGAATCGCTGCCTGATTTCATCAAGCTGGCAGAGGCCTACGGCCATAAAGGTGTCCGGATTGAGAAGAAGGAAGATCTGGAAACCAAGCTGAAAGAAGTGCTGGCCATGAAAGACGATCTGGTATTCGTGGATATTCTCGTGGACCGCTTTGAGCATGTCTATCCGATGCAGGTTGCCCGGGGGTCCATGAAGGATATGTGGCTTAGCAAGACGGAGAGGGTCTGATCATGCGTCGAATCATTTCTGTTTTGCTTGAAAACGAGCCTGGCGCCCTGTCACGGGTCGTGGGTCTGTTTTCCCAGCGTAACTACAACATCGAAACACTCACCGTGGCGCCAACCGAGGACGAGACCCTGTCCCGTCTGACGGTGACCACCACGGGGTCGGACAAGGTGATCGAGCAGATCACCAAGCAACTGAACAAGCTGATTGAAGTCGTCAAGCTGGTGGATCTCACCGAAGGTGCCCACATCGAGCGTGAGCTGATGCTGGTCAAGCTGAAAGCCACCGGTTCCCAGCGTGCCGAGATCAAGCGTACGGTGGACATTTTCCGCGGCCAGATCGTGGATGTGACCAGCTCCGTCTACACGGTTCAGTTGGCTGGGGACAGCGAGAAGCTGGACGGCTTTATTCAGGCCGTTGGCACGTCGGGTGTGCTGGAAGTGGTGCGCAGCGGTGTATCCGGTATCGCCCGGGGCGAGAAGGTGCTTAGCCTTTAACGATTTCAAACAGGGTTCGAACATTATGGCCCTCCGGGGCCATCACAAATAACAGAGGTTTCTCATGCAGGTTTATTACGATAAGGATTGCGATCTTTCCATCATCCAGGGCAAGAAAGTTGCCATCATCGGCTTCGGCTCCCAGGGCCACGCTCACGCGTGCAACCTGAAAGAGTCCGGCGTCGACGTTACCGTGGGTCTGCGCCCGGGTTCTTCTTCCATTGCCAAGGCGGAAGCCTATGGCCTGAAGACCAGCGACGTGCCCTCTGCCGTTGCTGCCGCTGACGTGGTCATGGTTCTGACTCCGGACGAGTACCAGGCTCAGCTGTACAAGGCGGAAATCGAGCCGAATCTGCAGCAGGGCGCCACTCTGGCATTCGCGCACGGTTTTGCCATCCACTACAATCAGATCGTTCCGCGCAAAGATCTGGATGTCATCATGATTGCTCCGAAGGCACCGGGCCACACAGTACGCACCGAATTCGCCAACGGCGGTGGTATTCCTGACCTGATCGCTATCTTCCAGGATTCCTCCGGCAACGCCAAGAACCTGGCTCTGTCCTACGCCAGCGGTATCGGTGGCGGCCGTACCGGCATCATCGAAACCACGTTCAAGGATGAGACCGAAACCGATCTGTTTGGTGAGCAGGCCGTTCTGTGCGGTGGTACTGTGGAACTGGTTAAAGCCGCGTTCGAGACGCTTGTGGAAGGTGGTTACGAGCCGGAAATGGCCTACTTCGAGTGTCTGCACGAGCTGAAGCTGATCGTAGACCTGATGTATGAGGGCGGCATCGCCAACATGAACTACTCCATCTCCAACAATGCGGAGTATGGTGAGTACGTGACTGGCCCGGAAATCATCAACGAGCAGTCTCGCGAAGCCATGCGCAATGCACTGAAGCGTATCCAGAGCGGCGAGTATGCCAAGATGTTCATTTCTGAAGGCGCTCTGAACTACCCGTCCATGACTGCGCGTCGTCGCCAGAACGCTGCCCACGAAATCGAAGTGGTTGGTGAGAAGCTGCGCGGTATGATGCCGTGGATCTCCGCAAACAAGATCGTGGATAAGGATAAAAACTAAGCGGAATTCCGCCTGGTTTTGAAAAACGCGGCCCGGGTGGCCGCGTTTTTCGTATATACTCCGCCCAAACGCTTTCCGGAGTAATGGGAATGACTGAAGAAAGAAAAGCCGCCGACGGCAAGCAGAACCAGGACTTTGAGGTAGAGGCCGGGGAAGTGGTTGAAGAAGAGCTGGTGGAAGGTGCGCCGGTCCGCCGCAAAGGTATCTACCTGCTCCCCAATGCGCTTACAACGGCTTCGCTGTTTTCGGGTTTCTACGCCATAGTCTCTGCCGCAAACGGCGTGTTTGATAATGCCGCGATTGCCATTTTTGTCTCCATGATCCTGGATGGTCTTGATGGCCGTGTTGCCCGGATGACCAATACCCAGAGCAAATTCGGTGAAGAATACGACAGCCTGGCCGACATGGTGGCCTTTGGCGTGGCCCCGGGACTTGTCGCTTTTTTCTGGTCGCTGAACGCCTTCGATAAGGTCGGTTGGGCCGTTACGTTCATATACGTGGCTGGCGCTGCGCTTCGTCTGGCCCGTTTCAACACCCAGATCGGTTCGGTCGACAAGAAGTTCTTTGTTGGTTTGCCCAGCCCGGCTGCCGCAGCGTGCGTAGCTGGCTTGGTCTGGTGCTTCCATCTCTTTGAACCCGCTGCTTGGCTCACGTTGCTGACAATGGTGGTGGTTGCAGGTACGGGCGTGCTGATGGTCAGCAACATCCTTTATCGCAGTTTCAAGGATCTGGATCTGCGTGGTCGGGTGCCTTTTGCTGCTATTCTGCTTGTGGTCCTGGTGTTTGTAGTGATCGCGCTGGATCCGGCTACCGTACTCTTTACCGGATTTCTGATATACGCGTTGTCCGGCCCTGTTCGTGCGCTGTTCCGTGGCAAGCCCCGGAAAGCTTCAGGCGCCGCTGACTGAGTTCTCGCTTCCCGGGCCTCCTCATCGAGGTCCGGGAATTTTCACCACAGTCTCCGGTCAACGCCCTAGCTGGCTGACGCCCTGACGGAGACTTTCCATGTTCATCAAGAAGCGCCCATCCTGGGCTTTGCCTCACTCAGAAGTTACCCCGGAATCTGTCTACCTCAACCGACGGCAATTCATGTCCGGCACTGTGGCCGTCGCCGCTGGTCTCTCAATGCCGGGTCTATTATCCGCTGCAGAGCTTCCGGTCCCTGGGGAAGCGCTGGACTACGTTGCAATGCCCGGTTTCTCAACCGATGAGAAAAAGACGCCTTTCGAGGATGTCACTCGCTATAACAACTTTTATGAATTTGGCACTGGCAAAGGGGATCCTGCCAGGTACGCCGATGAAATGAGCGTTGATCCCTGGTCCGTCGTGGTTGAGGGGGAGTGCGGGCGGCCCGGTGAGTATGCGCTGGAGGACCTGCTCAAGCCCCATGAATATCAGGAAAGGGTGTACCGACTTCGTTGTGTCGAGGCATGGTCGATGGTGATCCCCTGGATCGGGATTCCACTGGCCGACATCATTAAACGGCTTGAACCCAACTCCCGCGCAAAGTACGTCTATTTCGAGACCCTCTATGATCCGGATCAGATGCGAGGGCAGCGCTCATTGTTCAGCACCATCGACTGGCCTTACCAGGAGGGTTTGAGAATGGATGAGGCCATGAACGAGTTAAGCTTCCTCGCGGTCGGGCTGTATGGCAAAACCATGCCCAACCAGAATGGCGCGCCTATCCGGCTGGTTGTTCCCTGGAAATACGGATTCAAGAGCATCAAGTCGATCGTCAAGATACGGTTCCAGGAGGAGCGGCCGAAAACCACCTGGGAGATGCTTGCGCCCCAGGAGTATGGATTCTATGCCAACGTTAACCCGGAGGTTGACCATCCAAGGTGGAGTCAGAAGCGTGAACGTAGGCTGCCTTCCGGTTTGCTTTCGCCTAACTGGATGGAGACCGTCAAGTTCAATGGTTATGGGGAGCAGGTCGCCGATCTGTACAAGGGTATGGATCTGAGCAAGTTTTATTGATGAGTGGTAAGCGAATGGTGGATCGCCCGGGCTTTGTCTTGACTTTCCGCCTTCTGGTCGCGTTTCTCGCCTGTGTCCCTTTTCTGGCATTGGCTACCAATATTGCCAGCCAGTCTCTGGGGCCTGACCCGGGCCAGGAAGTGACAGAGTCACTGGGCCTTGCAGCATTCCAGTTGTTAATTGTGACCTTGGCCATGACTCCGCTTAGGCGCTGGTCTGGCTGGACAGGCTGGATCCGGGTTCGCCGAATGCTCGGCCTGTTTGCATTCTTCTATGCCGTACTGCACGTGTTGGCGTTTCTGCAATTCATACTCGGTTGGAGTGATCTTTGGGCTACGTTTACCAAACGGCCCTATATTGTGGCGGGTGCACTATCCTTTCTTATGTTGGTGCCTCTGGCTCTGACCTCTACCAAGGGAATGATGAAGCGGCTGGGTAAAAGCTGGAAAGGATTGCACAAGCTGATCTACCTGATCGCCATCACCGCGTGGGTCCACTTTATCTGGCAGGCAAGAAGCGATATCGGTGAAATGGTCGCTTACGGCCTGGTAATCGTGGGTTTACTGGCATTGCGCTGGAAATGGAACGGGGCTCGTGGGTTGATTCCCTTTGCCAGAGGCTGATTTCAGCCTGAAAACTGAACGAAATGATCACTGTCTGATCAGCGAAGTACGTGGAAACCGAGACCGCTATAAATTAATTCAAAAACCTCGTTGACAGTTTTCCTGACGCCTGTAGAATGCGCACCACTTCTGAGGGACAAGCCACTTACAGCGGCCTCCCGGCACGAAGTAACCGTTTGAAAGTACTGAAGAAAACGAGTTTTAAAATTCTTCAGATTAACGGTTGACAGGGCGGCGGAACGATGTAGAATGCGCCACCTTGATTGAGCAACAGCTCAAACGCTCTTTAAAAAGTTGACCAAG
>PYVH01000117.1 GCA_003030785.1 Marinobacter sp. B9-2
TGCCGCGTTGATTCTTCGGGTGACGGTCGGGATTATTCTGGCCGCCCATGGTGCCCAAAAACTCTTTGGCTGGTTCGGTGGCTACGGACTGGAAGGAACTGGGCAATGGTTGGCAAGCATCGATTTGGAACCCGGGTATTTGATGGCGTTAATGGCCGGCGGCGCCGAGTTCTTCGGTGGTCTGGCACTGGTACTTGGCCTGTTGACCCGTCCGGCCGCGGCTGTAACGGCCTTCGCGATGCTGATAGCTATCTTCGCAGTGCATATCGGTAACGGCCTGTTTATGGCCAACAACGGCTACGAATACGCGTTGACGCTGTTTGTCGTCACCCTGGCACTGGCGATCCAGGGTGCAGGACGGTTCGCACTGGACAACCTGTTTCTGGAGCGCTTCGGTTCGCGGAGGAATGGCTGATGTTAGTTAATGGTGTCTGGCAGGAAAACTGGCAACCTGTGCAGGCAAAAGATGAGGAAGGTCGGTTTATTCGCCAGACCTCTCCCTTTCGAAACTGGATTACGCCAAATGGTAAGCCCGGCCCCACCGGTACCGGTGGGTTCAAGGCCGAGGGGGGGCGTTATCACCTTTACGTAGCCTACATCTGTCCCTGGGCATCGCGGGCACTGATGGCCCGGGAGTTGAAGGGACTGAAATGCCTGATCGATGTGACCGTCGTCAATCCTCGGCTGACAGACCAGGGCTGGCAGTTTGGCGGCCATCCCGGCGCGGATGACGACACGCTTAACGGGGCGCGCTTTATGCACGAGCTGTACACCCGTGCCGATCCGCATATTTCCGGCCGCGCTACCGTGCCAGTACTCTGGGACAAGCATACCCAGACCATCGTCAATAACGAATCTGCGGATATCCTGAGGATGCTGAACAGTGCCTTCGCAGAGATCGTTGATGAGGGGCCGGATTTATATCCGGAGTCACTGGCGGGCGACATCGATCGGCTCAACGAGTATTTGTATACGGAACTGAACAATGGCGTATACCAGGCCGGCTTCGCGTCCAGCCAGACGGCTTATGACGAAGCCTATGCCAAGGTTTTTGCGGCTCTGGACAAGATGGAATCTCGTCTATCTGACCAGCGCACCTATTTGTTCGGTGATGCTCTGACAGAGACCGATATACGCCTGTTCGTGACACTTGTGCGCTTCGATGCTGCCTATCATGGGCTGTTCAAGTGCAACCGCAATACGCTGCAAGCCATGCCGTTTTTGCACGATTACATGCGGCGGATTCTGACCCTTGAGGGTATTGCCAACACGGTGAACATCGATCATATCAAAACCGGTTATTACTCCATCAAGGCGCTGAATCCATCCGGGATTGTGCCGGCAGGGCCGGACAAATAAACGTTGGCAATGAAGCTGGCATCTTTAGATGCTGTAGAACAGATTATTTTTCAACTCACTGAATATTGGAGGAATTCATTGATGCATATCGAACTTTCGGGGAAACAGGCTCTGGTCACCGGCTCTACGGCGGGAATCGGGCTTGCGATTGCCGCCGGACTGGCCAACGCAGGTGCAAAAGTTACCGTGGTCGGGCGTGGTCAGGCTGGAGTGGATAAGGCTGTAAAAGACATTAAGCAGGCCAGCGGTAGTGACGATGCCAGCGGAATCGTGGCCGATGCCGGAACTGAAGTGGGCTGTAAAGCGGTTATAGAGACGTTGCCAGAAGCTGACATTCTGGTGAACAACCTGGGAATTTATGGAGCGCGCCCCTTCTTCGACATTGATGATGCGGCCTGGGAAGAGATCTTTCAGGTTAATGTAATGAGTGGCGTGCGCCTGGCCCGACACTACGCGAAGGGTATGCAAGCACGCGGTTGGGGCCGAATCCAGTTCATTTCTAGTGAGTCGGCCCTCAACATCCCCGCCGAGATGGTGCATTACGGTGTCAGCAAGGCTGCCTTGCAGGGTGTATCACGAGGACTCGCCAAAGTGCTGGCCGGCAGCGGCGTGACCGTCAATACAATTCTACCGGGGCCGACTCGCACCGAAGGTGCACAAGCGATGATGGCGGATCTGGCAAAGGAAAGGGGCGTTACGGCGGAACAGATGGAAGCGTTGTTTTTAGAGGAAAATCGCCCTTCGACGCTGCTCAAGCGCTTCACCACGCCAGAAGAGGTCGCGAACCTTTGTATTTATGCGGCTTCGCCCCAAGCGAGTGCCACCACCGGTGCTGCGCTAAGGGTTGAAGGCGGTATTGTTGAAAGCATCTCCTGACGGGCGGTTGACGATTCGAGCAAGAAGCAATGCCGACATCCAGCAGGATTCAAGGGCAGTATGTCGACGGTCACGACAAGCGTTAGCTCGATGTCCATAAGCATCGAGACTCAATGAGTGTAGGAACGATGAAGAATATCAAGATTGCGTTTGGTTTGTTGGTTTTGGGGCTGACGGGTCTGTGGCTGCTGGCAGACACTCTATTACCTGAACCACTCACCTATTTTTCGTTTCGCACGCCCTTTATTCAGTACAGTGGGGTGCTCGGCATGGCCATGATGAGTGTGGCCATGATCCTTGCCCTGCGGCCGAGATGGCTGGAACCTCGATTGCGCGGTCTGGACAAGATGTACCGCCTGCACAAATGGCTGGGCATTACCGGGCTGATTGTGTTGACACTGCACTGGTGGTGGGCTCAGGGCAGCAAATGGATGGTGGGCTGGGGCTGGCTCAGCGCGCCCGAACGTAACGTCTCTGGTGAGAACAGTTTGGGTTGGCTTGAGCAAGCGCTACGGAATCAACGTGGTTGGGCTGAAGACGTCGGCGAATGGGCGTTTTACGGAGCCGCCATTCTGATCATTCTTGCCCTTATCAAAGCCTTTCCCTATCACTGGTTCAAAAAAACCCATAAGTGGCTGGCCGTTGCCTATCTGGTGCTGGTCTATCACAGCCTGGTGTTGATGCAGTTCGCCTATTGGGGTCAACCGGTGGCATGGGTTATGACGGGTTTGATGGTGTATGGCTCGGTGGCCGCCGTGCTGATACTGGCAGGGCGGCTTGGCCACCACCGAAAGGTGCTGGGCAAGCTGGAATCGTTTAAATACTATCCGGACCTGAAAGTGACTGAAGGCAACATCGAGCTCGGCAGAGGCTGGCCGGGGCATTTACCCGGGCCATTCGCTTTCGTTTCTGATCAGAGTGCAGAAGCCGCACACCCATACACTATTGCGTCCGCTTGGGATCCAGCGGCGGAGCGATTGCGCTTTATTGTCAAGAATCTCGGTGACTGGACCGGGCGCTTGCCCGAGCACCTTACGGTCGGTATGGCGGTCACCGTCGAAGGCCCTTACGGCTGTTTTGATTTCACTGATGACTGCGATCAACAGATCTGGATCGGCGCGGGCATCGGGATTACCCCGTTTATTGCCAAGTTGGAACATCGGGCCCGGAGCCCGGATAAGCTCCCCGTCACCCTCTTCCATGTGACCGATGTCTACGACAGCGTGGCCATCAAGAAGCTTGTCGCCGCCGCAAAATCGGCTAATGTTCAACTCCATGTTCGGGTGACGCCAAAGGAAGGAAGGTTGACCGCAGAACAGGTTCGTGACGCGGTGCCTGACTGGCAGTCTGCAAGCCTCTGGTTTTGCGGCCCAGCGCTGTTTGCTGACGCCTTGCGAAAGGATTTCATCAGACACGGTATGCCGCCTGAACGCTTTCATCAGGAATTGTTTGGCATGCGCTGATTGGCCTGAGCCCAATCAAACAAAACATTAAAAGAATCAGGTTGATCGTAAGGAGAACATCCGATGAAGATATTGGCCATCAGTGGAAGCCTTCGAAAGAATTCATTTAACACACAGTTGCTCAATGCCGCAGCGGTAGCTGCCGATGAAGATACCCTTGTGACACTGTTCGAATTGGCGGACATCCCGCTCTATAACCAGGATCTGGATGGAGAGATCAAGCCGGCTCCGGTGCAGGCGTTTATTGACGCGATCCGTGAGGCCGATGCCCTTTTGATTGCCACCCCAGAATATAACTACAGTGTCCCGGGGGTGCTGAAAAATGCCCTCGATTGGGCCTCCCGTCCTGCTTTTAATTCGGTATTGAAAGGCAAGCCAACCGGGATTATCAGTTCCTCAATGAGCGCGCTGGGTGGAGCTCGGGCGCAAATTCATCTGCGGGACATTCTGGTTGCAACTTTGACACCGTTTTATCTTGTTCCGGATTTCGCACTGGCGGCCTCCCATAACGCCTTTGACGAGCACGGCAGTTTGGTGGATGCGGGGACAAGGAGTCGTCTGGAGAACTATATGGCGGGTTTCGCCGCCTGGGTCATGACTCAACATACATAGGGATGCTTGATGTAATCTCAACAATGACATGGCTTGATCACAGGATCACAAAGACCATCAAAGAAAATTCAAAACCAGAAGGAAAGCCTATGTCACGAAGAGTTTTAATACTCACAACCGCCGCCTGCTTTGCTGCCATTGGAACGGCGACCATGGCTGGAGACGTCACCGAAGCTGAGCCAATCGACCATAAGATTGTAACCCGTGTTGACGCCGGCCCTGCAGCCACGGCGCTCGAACCGATCGCTTTAACCCCGCGCGAAGGTGGCTTCAACCAGAATGTCGTGACTGCTGGCGAGCGCATCTTTGCCCTCGATAACACCATGTTGAAATTGGTCACCGTTCAGCCCGTCGGCGTTGAGGGGTATAGCCCTTGGGCGCTTGGCAGCGACGAGGGCGGCGCGGACCATGAGCAGACCGCGCCAAACCCGCTTTCCTACCTTTCTGCGGGGATCGCCGCCAATCTTTATACAAGCTTGCAACAGGCTGTTGAAGTAATGGGGCTTGCGGTCGATGACATGAAGGTTGAAGTGAAGGTCGACTTCAGCTGGCAGGCGCCCTTCGCGCCCGAATGGGCCGGTTTCACCGATCTCGTGACCGCAAATATCGTAATCGAGAGCAATGAGGCCCCCGTAAAGCTTGCCGAGCTCAAGAGGCTGGCGCTGGAGGGGTGGATCGCTGGCGAGGGCCTTGCCAATGCAACACCGGTTGACGTTTCGCTTGCCGTGAACGGCACACACTGGGATACGCTGAGTGGCGCGCCCGGCTTAATTCCTGACCCAGTTTCGGTCGACAATGGCCTGACCCTCTCGCAGAAAACCGGTACGCCTGAGCTCGGCACCATAGATCCGGGTCTAGATTTCGGGATGGGTGGGCCGATGGCTTTGGGCACCGATATGCCTGCATCCATCGAGTTCTCCGTAGTCGCAGTAGTCGACTCGGCCAATGACTCTGAGCGACCCTATCTGCAGCGGATTCAGGTCCGCGCCATGCAGGATAACTATTCCGGTTGGGAGCTCTATGCCGATGACAGCTTTGCCACCGAAGGGCTTTCCAAAGCGCCATCCTCGCTCGACTACCTCACCGCTGGCACCACACTTTGTTTAATGTCGCAGATGGCGATCACACCCATGGTGCTGAAGCTCGACATCCCTGATTTTCGAGCCGAGCACCAGTTTAGCTATCGCCAGGACGGCTATATGACGGCTGGCGTGCAAGGGTTCGTCGACGGTATTGAAGCGCGGATCGTAGTTAGCAGCGATGAACCCATGGAAGCACTGCAAAACTATTACGGTCTCTCTTTGCGTCTGTGTTTCGCCGGCGAAGCCTGGACCGGTGAGACAGAGATCTTATCGCACCTATTTGTGAACGGTGCATTGATCGACTGACAATGACCTCAAAGGCGGTGGCTTTGAGAATAGGGTCAGGGGCTCGCTAAAAAACAACAGATAGGATGAAGTTTCCACTTAAATCTGTATTCAGGAAATCAACCACGTCCAATAGCGCCCGAGAAAAAAAGGATGTAGAGCAAAAGGGGGTTATTAACCCGAACATTTCATAAACACCCCAAGCAGCAGCCACGAAATTTTCTCGGTTA
>PYVH01000118.1:0-4146 GCA_003030785.1 Marinobacter sp. B9-2
CCCCCGCCTCTTTCACGGCAATGCCCTCAGCGATTGTTGCACCGCCGGTTTTTGGTGTTTCACCGCGCAGGGCGGCGTGCATGCAGGGATACATTGCCGCCTCGACGCCAATGATCTTGATTTCAGGCTTCAGGGCCTTGGCCGCAATCGCGATGCCGCTGATCAGGCCGCCACCACCAATCGGCACGACAAGCGTGTCGAGCTCTGGATTGGCCTCCAGCATTTCCAGCGCAATCGTACCTTGCCCGGCGATGATGTCAGGATCGTCGAACGGGTGCAGGAAGGTGAGATTGTCCCGCTCACACACTTCCATCGCATAGCTCTTGGCTTCGTCGAAGATCAGCCCTTCCAACAGGACACGTGCGCCGTGACTGCGGGTATGCTCGACCTTGCTGAAAGGGGTGGTCTTGGCCATCACGATCGTGGCCGGAATGCCAAGGCGGCGCGCATGGTAGGCGACGCCCTGCGAATGGTTGCCGGCGGAAGCGGCGATAACCCCGCGCTTCTTCTGGTCATCCGTCAGTTTCGACAGCCGGTTCAAAGCGCCGCGTTCCTTGAACGCAGCGGTAAATTGCTGGTTCTCGAACTTCACCCAGACTTCTGCGCCCGTAATGCTCGACAGCGTCCGTGACTTGTTCATCGGCGTATGAACGATCTGGCCATCCAGCACTTCAGCGGCAGCTTTGATATCGTCCAGGGTCACGGGCAGGTCGGATGTGTGTGTGTCGGGCATAATGTGGGGGTCCGGGGGGGGTGAAAACGCGCGCACCCTATGCCTGCGCCCCCCCAAGGGCAAGGCCGGATGGTTGGTTCCTGCAGGCGCAACAAGCTGGATCAGAAAAAACCCCTCCGAACCCAGTTCGAAGGGGAATTCCAATGGGGCCTGTTTGAAAGCGTATCAGTGTACGCTGAGCGGCTTCAGATCGTGAGACCGGGCAGCGGCAAAGGCGGCTTCGCGGCCTTGTACCACAGCCAGGCGCACGCCGTCGGCCGACGCCACAACGAACAAATCGTCGGGTTCGTCGATCTGATCAATCGCATTCTCGGGAAGAATTCCCGAAAGCTCTCCGGCATCAAGATGGCGGATATACACGAAGGCGTCGCTTTCAAACGGGTTCGTTTTCAGGTCTGTAGTCATCGTTCCAATCCTTTCCGTCACAAGAGACAGACATGCCGAACGCGGGAAGCATGTGTTCCACTGTTCATAATAAAGGTGGGGAACAAAGGTTCCGGTTCAAGGACCGGATTGGGGCATCTTCGGGGCACATAGTCACGTTTATGTGCACCAGATGGCGCGTGTATTCAGGCAAGGTTCAGGAATGACGATAACGACAGAAATTCGCTGAATGTGCAGGAAATGGTGGAGCCAGACGGAATCGAACCGACGACCTCTTGCATGCCATGCAAGCGCTCTCCCAACTGAGCTATGGCCCCGAACCGGAAGCGACGCAGTTACATCCGCCGCTTCCGGGTTTCAAGTCTATTTTTCATCTTCCTCATCATCGAGAGTCAGATCGTCGTCGTCATCGTCGGCGTCTGCATCGATTTCGAAGTCAGTGTCATCATCGTCATCCAGCAGGATGTCGTCATCATCATCGTCATCCACGCCGTCTTCATTGAATCCGGCCGGGACTTTCGCTGGCGTATCGCCGTCTTCGTCCTCATCGGACGAACCTTCGAGGATAACTTCTTCCTCGTCGCCACCAAGTTCCTTGGCTTCTTCCTCGTCGGATTCGTCGTCCTCATCATCAATGTCGTCATTGGTGCGGGCGGCGGCATCCTCTTCGTCGTCATCTTCATCATCATCCTCGGTCTTGACCGCGGCCTTTGCGGCCTTGGCTTTTACCTTGGTGATGGTGGTGCGGATGACTTCGTCTTCCGGATCAAATTCCTCGCCGCATTTCGGGCAGACGCAGGGGCGCTTGTTCAGGTCGTAGAAGCGTGCCTCGCAGGAAGGGCAGACCTGTTTGGTTCCAAGTTTGTCTTTCGACACGGGAGACAGCCTCCTTATGGTCTTCTCTGATTTTGATATGGGCGGGCGCTTGCCATGAACGCCGCACGCTGTCAAAGCCCCATTTCACGTGATCAATCAAGCAGGGAATGTACCTGAAATGGTCTGGACCAGCCGACCCGTTAAAGCTCTCAAAGGCAACATCCGCGCGCCGGGTGACAAATCTTGTTCACATCGTGCCCTCATCTTTGGCGGACTTGCAGCAGGAACCAGCCGATTTACCGGCCTTCTCGAAGGCGAAGATGTCCTGCGTACAGGCTGGGCCATGGAAGCGCTCGGCGCGACTGTAAAGCAGACTGGCCCCGGTGCATGGGAAGTGATCGGTGTGGGCGAAAAAGGACTGAGCCAGCCGGAAAAAGATCTCGACTTCGGCAATTCAGGCACAGGCTCTCGCCTGATGATGGGCCTGGTGTCTGGCTATCCCATCAATGTCGAGATGACCGGAGACGAAAGCCTTCGCTCACGCCCGATGAATCGGATCCTGAAACCGCTGCGCATGATGCGCGGGCTCGATACGGCAGGACCGGATGGCCAGTTGCCCTTCGCAATTGTTGGCACAGAAAGCCTGAAGGCGATCACCTATGTACCGCCGGTCGCATCTGCTCAGGTGAAATCGGCCGTGTTGCTTGCGGGCCTGAACGCAGATGGCACAACGATTGTTGAAGAGGCTCGTCAGACCCGAGACCATACGGAACGCATGCTGCGCGGATTTGGTGTCACTGTGGGAACAGAGCGGTTGGGGGCCGAAGGCGTTCGCGTGTCCCTGGAAGGTGGGCAAAAGCTGACTGCGATTGACGCTGCCATCCCCGGCGATCCCTCCTCCGCAGCATTTCTTGTCGCGGCGGGCATTCTGTCACCGCAAGGGGACGTCATGGTCGAGGGCATCATGTCCAATTCGACCCGGTCGGGTTTCTATGATGTGGTCAACCTGATGGGCGCACATCTGGGCGCAGAAGAGATGGGCGATGCGGCAGGGGAGCGGCTGATCAATGTGCATGCCGGATCAGCGCAATTGAGCGGAAAACCCGTGCCTGAGCGTCTGGTCCCTTCAATGATCGACGAATTCCCGATCCTTGGTGTGCTGGCTGCCTTTGCTGAAGGTGAGACGGTTGTTACCGGCGCGGAGGAATTGCGCGTAAAGGAATCCGACCGCATTGGCGCTGTGGTCGCCATGCTGCGGGCCAATGGCGTTGACGCCGAAGAGCGCCCGGATGGATTTGCCGTTCAGGGCTGTGGTGGCCCTCCGCCAGGGGGTGGCCTTGTGGAAACGCGGCACGACCATCGGATCGCCATGAGCGCGCTGGTCATGGGCACAGCCTCACAGAACCCGGTCAGCGTGGACGATATCTCCATGATCGCGACCAGCTATCCGGACTTCCTCAGTCACATGGCAGAGCTTGGCGCGGATATTTCGGAAGGCTGATTTCCGCTAGGTCAAAATTGACGAGAGAGCGCGGGGCGGCAAAGTGCGGGTCATGACTGATCTGACTTCTCCCCTCGCGTTTTCTCTGGGGCCTGCCCTCAAGAACCGTTTCGTACTTGCTCCTCTCACCAACCAGCAGAGCCATGCCGACGGCACGCTCAGTGCAGACGAGATCCGCTGGCTCTCCATGCGGGCTGAGGGCGGCTTTGGTCTGACCATGACCGCAGCGGCCCAGATTGATCCGCACGGAATCGGCTTTCCGGGCCAGCTTGGATGTTTTGATGACGCCCACCTTCCCGGCCTGCGGGAGCTTGCGGCCAGGATTAGCGCGGAAGGCAGTCACTCGGTCGTCCAGCTTCACCATGCAGGTATGCGCACGCCGCACGATCTGATTGAGGGCAAGCCGGTTTGTCCGTCGGACAATGAAGAGTTCGATGCTCGGGCGATGACCCTCGCTGAGGTCGAGAAAGTTCGCGATGATTTCATTGCGGCGGCTGTGCGCTGTGAAGCTGCTGGGTTCCACGGCGTTGAGGTGCATGGTGCCCACGGGTACCTGCTGTGCCAGTTCCTGAGCGCCGAGATCAACAAGCGCGATGACGCCTATGGCGGCAGCCTGGATAATCGTGCCCGGCTCACCTTCGAGATTATTGATGGCATCCGCGCCGCTTGCGGTGAGAATTTCTCGTTGGGCCTGCGCCAGTCGCCGGAGCGG
>PYVH01000118.1:4156-5675 GCA_003030785.1 Marinobacter sp. B9-2
AAAGATCGATTATCTCGACATGTCCTTGTGGGATGTCTTCAAGATGCCGGCTGACGAGGCGTATCAGGAGCGCCGTCTTGTGGACTGGTTCACGGATTTGCCGCGCGGAAATGTTCGCCTTGGCGCAGCTGGAAAGCTGCTGACCGGCGCGAAATGTCACGCAGCGATAGAGGCAGGACTGGATTTCGTCGTGATTGGTCGCGGCGCGATCCTGCATCATGACTTTCCAGAGAAAGTCGCCGCGGATCCGGATTTTGAGCCTGCAACGCTTCCGGTGTCACGTGATCATCTCCGCCGCGAGGGGCTTGGGGAAAGCTTCATTGACTATATGAGCGGTTGGAAAGGCTTTGTGGAAGCGCCAGCGGCTGAGCCTGCTTGACTTGACTGGCGGGATCGCTCACTTCCCGCCCCCATGATTATTGCGATTGATGGAACTACCGCTTCAGGCAAGGGCACTATTTCCAAGCGTCTGTCGGCTCATTACGGTTTGCCGCACATGGATACCGGACGGCTGTACCGGGCGACGGGCGTCGCCGCGCTTCGCGCTGGCGTCGATCTCACGGACCCGGACGCAGTCGCTCATGTTGCGCGCCATCTGGATCTTGCCAGCTTCGACGAAGCGGATCTGCGTACGGCTGACGCGGGCAAGGCAGCGAGTGTGGTTGCCGCAATTCCGGATGTAAGACAGGCATTGTTCGAACTGCAACGGGCATTCGCCACCCAGCCCATCGGGGCGCTTCTGGATGGCCGCGACATCGGGACAGTGATTGCGCCGGAGGCCGATGCAAAGCTCTGGGTGGATGCCCGCGTTGAAGTGCGTGGAGAGCGGCGCTGGAAGGAATTGCAGGGGCAGGGAAGTGACCTGACTCTCGAAGAAGTCATCGAACAGTTGCGCGCGCGCGACCAGCGAGACCAGTCCCGCAAGGACGCCCCTGCGGAAATGGCGGCAGATGCTGTCTTGATCGATACAAGCGACCTGACTATAGAGGCCGCAGTGGAAAAGGCGATTGCGGCTGTTGAGGCAGCGATTGCCCGTGGAAACCGCGCCTGAAGGGGCTGCTCCTCCAAATTGGGGGCACCTCAAATCCAAACAGGCCGCACCACTTCAAATTCAAAGAGACCACGCTCTCGGGTCGTTCTGAGCAGGCTGCAATAGTGCACGTCTGCCTTGAGCCGTTCGACCCGCCCGAAGGAACCCAAATGTCTGATAGTTTCAATCCAACGACCGACGATTTCGCAGCGATGTTCGAATCGTCCACGGCCGCCAGCGCAATGCAGGAAGGTCAGGTCATCCCGGCAACCGTTATTCGTATCGATAATGACGCGGTGCTGGTTGATATCGGTCTGAAGACCGAAGGCCGTATTCCGGTCAAAGAATTCTCGATGGAAGACAAGGAGCCGGCCCCCGGCGACATCGTCGATGTCTACCTTGATCGCATCGAAAACGCCCTTGGCGACGCTGTCCTGTCCCGTGACAAGGCTCGCCGCGAAGAGCGTTGGATCAAGCTCGAGAAGAGCT
>PYVH01000119.1 GCA_003030785.1 Marinobacter sp. B9-2
CTGGCCAAACACCTGGTTGTCGTGTATCGGCAGCGTCCAGTCCGGTTCGGCCTGAGAGGATTCGAACCTCTGACCTCTGCCTCCGGAGGGCGCCGATTGGGGTCGGTTTGGAGTGAGGTCGGTGGGTCTAAATCGTTGTTCGTCAGTAACTTGCAGGCTGGACGGAAGTTCAAAAAAGTTCTGTTAACACCGCTAGTTACACGTTTTATCCCAAGTTTGGGCACGCATTTGTCAGGTTGGAGATGGCTCTACCTGGACAGAATGACCACTGCCCCAGCTGCTTAATTTCTAGCTTTACAGTTTACTATGCGAACTTCAAGCTCAGAAAAAATGTCTGGTTTTAACTGTCCGAAATTGGACAGTTGTCGAGCGGGATAGTCCGAGAGTCCGCCTGTAGAAAGCTATATTTTGCGAGAGAGTATCACCCATCGGCACTCGTTAACAGTCAAGGGTTGGCCGCATCAGAGGTTATCAAGAGTAACGGGCGGGATTCGGCAACCACAGCTGACACTCGGGGCGATTAGTGTAGAGTTCAGACTACCAATAGCTAAAGAGCCAGTATCTGTCAGGTCGATTGACTACAGCTGAACTTTTCCAAGTAATCGGGTGTTCTTATCTCGTCCGGCGGCACGTTAATCCGGAAGAGCTGACTGCGTCGATGGGAGGGAGCTAGAAAAGCGAGGGAAAGCGACTTAGTCTGCACATCTGATTGAGTGGCCGTTGTAACGGTATGACTCGACATAGGCCATGCTTGTTAACTCTTGTATCAACCGGAGAGACTGGATTTGAGTTGTCGCTGCGGATGTGCCCTCCTGCTGTTTTTCGTCATTAGTGTTTTCCCAACCAGCCTGAAGGCTGAAGTCGTGAACCTGTCCTGGGATAACGACCTGCTTACCGGAACCGATCGCGGCTATACAAACGGGGTACGCTTTTCGTATCTGACAGACACCGCTGACGAGAACGATGGAAAGTCGGCAAGATTTGCCCGGATTCTGCGTGATGAGCTGCGCTTTCTGCCAGGTATTGGAACTGCTGATTCAAAGCAGGCGGTAAGCCTGAGTTTGCGGCAATTCATGGTTACGCCTGAAGATATTACGGTTGAAGATCCGCAGTTCGACGACATTCCCTATGCCGGCCACCTGTCGCTCAGCGGCACACTATGGAGCTGGAACGCCGATACGATTACCGGCTTTGGTGCTCACATTGGTGTTATTGGGCCCGAAAGCGGTGCCGAGTCGGTTCAGAAATGGGTGCACAAAGCCACGGGAAGCGACAAGCCGCAAGGGTGGGGGAATCAGCTTGGAACCGATGTGGTGGGTGGCATACAGGCTGCGCATGGCCGAAAACTCCTGCAACTCGGGCAGGGCGGCAACATTGAATAGCGTTTGTCTGTGATCGGATCCGGACTACGCTGGTACATCCTCAACCATCGCTTTGCCGGGCTCGTTCAAGGATTCAGGCAGTAGCTGGTCAGTATATGTGAGGCTGGGTGTGGAGTATGTAGGCTATTCCTACATCGACGACAATGCCGGGGCTTATCGTTTCGACGAAGGGCCGCTGATTGGTCGGCTTGGTCTGGGCGCTATCTGGCAGTGGGATCACCTGCTGGCCGCGGTCACATTGCGTGCCTCGACCAGCGAAGACGAGCGCCATAAAGACAACTTCAGCTTTGGAACACTGTCAGTTTCTTGGGCAATATAGAAAGGTCGGTTTTGACCGTTGCTTACGGGATGTGGTGGCGCTTGTTCCCGCTGTTTAAACAAAAGCGAACACTCGAATCAGGGCTTTCTTCCGGAGCTTCCAACCTCATCACATCCATTTGATCCAGTATGATTGGCGGAGCAATTTCCAGACTCTGAATGATTACATGGCAGAGATGACCTTGCTCGGCTAAGCTGTTGTTTTACTATTTTATGTGCAACGCGATTGATAGTACAAAGTCAGCAATATTGACGCAGTTCAATTTCTGCAATGATAAAGCGTGCTGCCTAATTGCTGTTGAACTAAACCGCTTCGCGGTAGCGAGTAAGCCGGGGAGTTTCCCGCGAGATCAGGTGGATTGACGGATACTTTTGATGAGCCCAGGTGGGCTTTTCAGAAGAGGAGAATCCGTCATGACACCGTTACGTCAGACCATGATCCAGGCCATGTGCCAACATGGCTTTTCCCCCCCGAACCCAGCAAAGTTATCTGTACGTTGTAACCGAGCTGGCTCGATACTACCGGCGCTCGCCGGATCAACTGCAAGTCGATGACCTGCAGGTCTATTTCAACTACCTGGTCCAGGAGCGCGCCCTGTCACCAGCCAGTTGTCGCCTCTACCTACACGGCATCCGGTTTTTGTACCTGCAAGTGCTGCACTGGGCGCATTTCGATGTGACGCTGGTCTTACCCAAGCGCCCCCAGCGCATTCCGGAATTGCTGACCCGTCAGGAAGTCTCTCGCCTACTAGCGGGCGTCTCCAACCCCAAGCATCAGGCGTTGCTGTCCATCATCTATGGCTGTGGCTTGCGAGTCAGTGAAGCGGTGGCATTGCAGGTGAAGGACCTTGATGGGGAACGTCATCTGCTTCGGGTTGCCCAGGGCAAGGGAGCCAAGGACCGGATGGTGCCTCTGGCACCGGGACTGCTCCAGGTGCTTCGTCAATATTGGCGGATTCGTCGTCCCATGCCGTGGTTATTTCCCAGTGATTTGCTGCCAGACAAGCACCTTCATATCACCACGCCCCAGAAGGTGTTCCATCAGGCCAAGAGAGCCAGTGGCATTCACAAACGTGGAGGCATTCATGCCTTGCGCCATGCTTACGCCACCCATCAGTTAGAGCAGGGCGTTCCCCTCCATGAGTTGCAACGGCTGCTGGGGCATAGCGACCTGCGCAGCACACAACGGTATCTGCATTGGCTGCCGGGCGTGACACCCCAAAACCGTGGACCTGTCGACCTGATTGCAGGTCTGGGAGGTGGATGATGGCCAGTTCACTAACCGTCCAGACAATTCTGGACCAGTTCCTCCCCGATGAGCCACTGGACGGCCATCGCCGCAAGGTCTGTGCCCGGTTAACCGGGTGCCGGACGGCCCGCATGGGCGGTATGGAGATGCAGTGTGATCACTGCAAGGCCCGCTCCGTCTGTTATTACGGCTGCCGGGATCGGCACTGTCCGCAGTGCCAGGGCCGTGCCAGCCAGCGATGGAGTGACCGGCAAAGGGCGTTGTTGTTACCGGTACCCTACTTCCATCTGGTGTTTACATTGCCCCATACCCTGAATGGCTGGGTTCAACTGCATCCCGAGGTACTCTACCGCTGCCTCTTCCAGGCCGTCTGGAATACGCTCAATCAGTTCGGCCGCAATACGCAGCATCTGCAGGGCGAACTGGGCATGACGGCGGTGCTGCATACATGGGGGCAGAACCTGAGTCGCCATGTTCATGTGCATTGTCTAATCCCTGGAGGTGTACTGACAGGCAGGGGTGAATGGCACAGAGCAAAGAGCCACTACCTGTTCCCGGTGCGGGCATTATCACGGCGTTTTCGCGGGCGAATGGTGTCGTTGCTCAGAGCGTCGTCGAACGCTGGTGAGTTGCATCGGGTGACCAACAGCGGTGAGGTTGATGACGTGCTCAACGGCCTGATGCGACAAGAGTGGGTTGTCTACACCCGGCATTGCCTGAACCAGGCTGAGTCCGTAGTGGATTATCTGGCTCGTTACACTCACCGGATTGCCATCAGCAACGGGCGGTTGTTGTCGATGGAAGGTGACCGGGTCTCGTTCCGATACAAGGATTACCGGGATCAAGGACGGCTAAAGACCCAGTGGCTGGAAGGGCGGGAGTTCGTCAGGCGGTTCCTGATGCACATTCTGCCAAAAGGGTTCATGCGCATCCGCCACTTTGGTTACCTGAGTAACCGAACGCGACGACAAAAGTTGGCTGTTATCCGGCAGTGTCTGTTGCAGCCACCCCAACCAGAGACAAACCGAGTGAACCAGGAACCCCATCGTTGTTGGCCTTGCCCGCGCTGCGATGAGGGTCTGGTTCACATGGTTCGTCAGATCCCGCGCTTCAGAATAGTAGCCGTGCCAACCGGCTAGCCCGCACGCGGCTCTTGATCTGGCGGGTGATCGCTTACAGTTCCTTGTGAGCTGGGCCCGTGTGCGGCTTGAGACTGGAAAATGCGGCATCTGCGGGGTAGTCTGAGTTAAATCACCGTAAGGAATCGGCCAATGATGTATATAACACGGCTAATGTTCACTGGTGCTGAGGTCCGTCGGCAGCCAGCCTCACCGTTCCGAGCCTTGCCTCCCGATTACTTTACCCTTATGCGTCGCCCGGCAGCTTCGGTGCCGGCGGCTTAGTCCAACAGACATTTAAAGGTCATGCTGCGCACGACCATTAAATGCTTAGGTGTTAGAAAATAGGAGAAACCGGTTGCAAGATTATCTTCCATCTGTCGACTTCCTTATTGGCGGTGTTGTTGTTGGGCTTATTTTGGCTGGAGTAAGTGCTTATTTTAAACGCCGTAAGCTATATATTATTGTTCCGAAGCTATTCTCTCACAGCGAACTGTCCTCCTCCGGTCAAGTCATAGAGCTAAATGTCCGTAACAAAGGGGCAAGGACGGAGGAAGATATACGCGTAGCGTTGAACCCAAAACTTAGCTATGAAGTGATTGCATCGACGCTACCCGGGTTAACTGTTTCCCATGGTGGTGTCATACATATCCAAAGACTCTCAAAGTCTGAAGAAGTTAGTATAGTTCTGACTGCGGAACAGGGAGAGTTTTTGCAAGACTCCGTTCTATCCATAAGCTCTAAAGAAACTAAGGGTGAAATTAAAAAGAAAACACAAGACGCCGAAGATACAACCGCTCTTGAAGCAGCCATAGTTCTGACTTTCGTTTTTTTGTTTATGCCTGCGGTAGGTTATTTCGGCGGAAATATAATCATGGAAGAGATCGTGCCAAAAATGAATACGGAGGTCGAAAGACACCAAGCTCTGAAAGCTTCTTTGAGTGATTCGGGATGGGACGACATTAATCGGTTCGTAGATTCCGATACCTTTACAAGTTTTGGCGGAGAATGGCCATTTAATGTTTCTTTCCCAACTCGCAATGGCGAATTGCTGGTTTTTTCCATTACATTCAAAAATAAGACTGCCCAAGTTATGGAAGTTTCGGTTTACACTCGATCTGTCTTTGATGATAAGGAGTTTTACAGAAAAAATGGTTACTGGCCGGACGATTCGGTCTCAAGCTTTCTTATACCGAGTGGTGCCGAAGTCCAAAAATCAATCGAAACTTATTTACCATACGAGTCTGAGAATAAGGTCGTCCGTTTTGACTTTTTTATAGAGACAGAATCAAATGCCTTTAATCCGAGCTATACATGGGTTTTCAAAGGAGAATGATTTCTAACAAGTGCAGGCATGGCAACGCCCTTCACATTGCGTCTTCGGCTCCATCTAAAGGGCGTGCATGCTGCAATAGTTATATTTAAAGGACTCAAATATTGTATCTAGGGAGACTCTGAATAAGTCCCCAAAATCAGCGATAATACGGCCATCATCAACCG
>PYVH01000120.1 GCA_003030785.1 Marinobacter sp. B9-2
GGCAGGTGCCCTGCGCATGGGTGCCTTCCAGCTACTTGCCCGGAGCGCCGGCCCTGCGGTTCCAGAGTCCGAGGAGAACTCGATCTCGCAGATGCTGGATAAATACGAGAGCGAGTTGGCTGACTCAGGCATTACCAACGCCATCCCGGAAAGCCGTGACCACCCGCTCGGCGCCCAGTACCAGGCCATTCTGGAATCCTGGCAAACCATGCTTCGGCCTGCCCTGCAGGAACATGACGAGGGAACGCCTGTTTCCAAGACCATGCTGGCCTCAACACAGCAATACGTTGATAACGTAGACCAGCTGGTCAATATGCTGGAACAGCGAACCGAAGCCCGTATTGACCTGCTGCACCTGATTCAGATCATCAGCCTGGCTTTTTCCATTCTTATCATCGTGGCGCTGTTCATCGATCTGAAAAACCGTATTTTGCGGCCACTGCGCAAGCTGGTCAGCATCGCCATCGCCGTGGGCGACCAGGACTTTTCCCGTAAGGCCAACCTGAGCGGCTCCGACGAGCTGGCACAACTTGGCCAGGCCTTTGACCAGATGACCAGCGAGCTGGCACTGACCTATTACGAGCTGGAAGAAAGGGCCCGCCTGAAAACGGAAGAGCTTGAAAGGAGCCACGCGGCCCTTCAACTCCTGCATTCCGCAAGCCGGGACCTGTTTGCCAAACACGACCTGTGCAATGGGGCGATCCCCATGCTTCAGGAGCTTGAGCAGCTACTGGGCATTGGCCCGATCCGCCTCTATCTCCATGACAAGGAATCCTCAGAGCCAATTCAAGCAATCACGACCGCCAGCCGGGAACGGCCCTTCTACTGCCGTGATCACCACTGCAATGCCTGCCTGGTGACGCCAGAGGCCTATGACGAGCTTCCCGTGGAATCCAACGACGGTCGGCGGCTCCTGCTACCGATCCGTACCCCCGGACAGCTGCTGGGTACACTGGAGGTCTGGTACCCGGCTGAGGAAGGTCTTTCGAAAACCTCCCGGCGGCTGTTGGAAACCCTCAGCGACCAGCTGGCCACGGCCATTTTCCTGGAACGGCAGATTACCGAGGAGCAGCAGCAGACGCTTGCTGAAGAACGCACAGTGATCGCCCGGGAACTTCATGATTCCCTGGCACAGTCACTTTCATACCTGAAAATGCAGGTTGCCCGGTTGCGCCGCCTTAACATCGACGGCGAGCAACAAAAAACTCACGAGGCGATTCTCGACGAACTCAGTACCGGCCTGAACAGTGCCTATCGCCAGTTGCGGGAGCTGCTGGCGACGTTCAGGCTGAAGCTGGACACGCCGGATCTTGCTACTGCCCTGCAGAAGACCATTGAAGAATTTTCCGAGCGGCTGGGTAAGCCGGTTGGGCTGCAGTACAATCTGCCGCCCCAGACCCTGTCGCCAAATGAAGAGATCCATACCCTGCAGATTGTGAGGGAAGGCCTGGCCAACGCGGTCAAACACGCAGATGCCACGGACATAACCGTGGATGTTCTGTTCGAATCGCCACAAGTACGGGTGCGGATCCGGGATAATGGCAAGGGCCTGCCCGGTAGCGACCAGCCCGTCAATCATTATGGCCTGATCATCATGCAGGACCGCGCCCGGACCCTGGGCGGCAAGGTCGAAGTAAGCAACCGGGATGAAGGGGGTGTGGAAGTCACCCTGGGATTTGTTCCCAAAAGCCGAAACCTGATTCCCACAGAAGCATCAAATGCCTGACCAAAAGAGAGAACCCGATGTCTGAGTCACCCGCAAGTATTCTGTTGATCGACGATCACCCGCTTCTTCGCCAGGGCATCAAACAGTTGATCGATATGGAAGACGATATGAGCGTGGCCGGGGAGGCCAGTAACGCTGCCGACGGCATCCGGCTGGCCACCGAACTGGAGCCCGACCTGATCCTGATGGACCTGAACATGCCCGAAATGGACGGCATCGAAGCGCTCAGAAGACTTCGGGAACAGAACATCAGCTCCCGCATTGTGATGTTCACCGTGTCGGACCAGGAGGATGACGTGGTGGCGGCACTCCGGGCCGGTGCGGACGGCTACCTGCTGAAGGACATGGAACCGGAAGACATGATCAACCAGCTTCATCAGGCGGCGGTCGGCAAAATGGTGATCAGTGACCGATTGACTACCCTGCTGGCCGAGGCCCTGCGCTCCAACAAGCCCCAACAGGCATCACGCCCGGATTTCGACAGCCTGACACCGCGGGAGAAGGATATCTTGCGGCTGATTGCAGAGGGCCTTTCAAACAAGATGATTGGTCGCAAGCTCGACATCAGCGACGGCACCGTGAAAGTCCATGTGAAACACCTGCTGAAGAAACTGAACCTGCGCTCAAGGGTGGAAGTGGCCGTTTGGGCAGTGGAAGAAGGCCTCCACAAGGGCTGAGTTATATCAAATCGTTCCAGAGCACTTTGCTTTACTCTGTGCCGGTTACTGACCGCCCGGAGTAAAGCATGGCTTTTTCACTACCTTCCATTGCCTCCCTGAACTCTCCCCTGATTGGGCAAACGGTTTCCGTCCTTCGGGAGTACCTGCCCTCCCCCGCGCCCATGCTAGGCGCTATTGATCGCAGAATCCCGGTGCCCCTCAAGCAGCTGGCTGCAGAAGCGCCGCTGAATGGCATTTTTGCCCAGGCCATTGATGACGGAGAATTCGATGACTTCGAAGGCCGCCGGATTCGCCTAGAGGTGAACGGCGGACAACCCGGCATCACCATTGGCTTCTGGGCCGGCCGACTCCGGGTGATCGACGCCCCCGGAGAGGCAACCATCCGGGGCTCGCTGACCGCCTTCAGAACCCTGGCGGAACGTCGACAGGACCCCGACCAGCTGTTTTTCCAGCGCAAGCTGGTTATCGAAGGTGACACGGAGCTGGGCCTGGGCGTAAAAAACCTGCTGGATAGCCTGGAGTGGTGTCTCAGTCTGCGAAATCTGTTGCGGCAATAGCTCTCTTGCGTTAGCGATGTTTTAGCCATTCGGGAAAGGGCCGCCAACTGGCAACCCATGCTGGCAGCTTTTCGGGCTCCATTGGCGGCGAGATGGCATAGCCCTGTGCGACCTCACAACCAAGCTCCAGCAAGATTTCACCCTGACGAACCGTCTCCACACCTTCCGCAATAAATTGTTTGCGAAATACCCGGGACAACTCGATAACACTCCGGAGTATCGAGTGGTTTTCCAGATCATTTTCGGCGCCAGAAACGAATTCCCTGTCGAGTTTCAGAGTTTCTACTGGCAGCTGTTTAAGATACGACAATGAAGAGTAGCCGGTTCCAAAATCATCGAGTGAGAAAACCACACCCAGAGCCTGGCACGCTGAGATGGTAGCCACGGCCTGCCCCAGATCACCCAGCGTTGCGGATTCAAGAATCTCAAGATCCAGTCGAGAGGGATTGATGTCCGGAAATTCCTTGAGAATATTTGTCAGGGTCTCAGGAAACGCCTCGGACTGCAGATGCAAGGCAGCAATGTTAACGCTCACCTTCAGTTCGAGGTTCTGCTGATCCCAACGTTGCATTTGCCGCAGCGATTCCCGCAGAACCCACTCCCCAACTGAGATGCTCAGATTGTGGTGTTCAATTGCCGGCAGAAACTTGCCCGGAGACATCAACCCTTTGTCCGGGTGTTGCCAGCGTATCAGCGCCTCAGCCCCGACGATCTCGCCCGTTCGCAGGTTAACTTTGGGCTGATACAGGAGCCGGAAATTGTTTCTGGTAAGGGCCTCACGGATTCCTGACAGAATTATCTCTCTGGCACGGTAACGGCCCTGTTCTTCAGCATCCAGATATAGCCAGTCGCCTTTCGCTTCGTGCTTGGCAAGGAACAGTGTCTGGTTCGCTTTGCGAAGCAAACTATCAGCATCCGAAACCGTCTGCTCCACGACAAACACGATACCGGCCGTGAATTCGACGATCACTTGCTGATCATTCAGATGAAAGGCCTGCAGGCCCGATAGGCGCAGAGCTTCGAGCGTGGATTCTATTTCGCTCGTATCTGGTAGTAGCAGTATAAACTCATCGCCCCCTGTTCGGGCGAGGCGGGCTCCCGACGGGATTGAATCAAGCCAACGTCGCGTGAGAAGCTTGAGGAAATAATCGGCGGTGTCTTCGCCGAGCGTGGCATTGATCATCACAAAATCATCAAGATCAATAGCAACCACAGCACCCGACCAGCCCGACCCACTCTGACCTATTCCTTGTAACTGCTTCCTGAGTGCTTGAACGATTCCATTTCTGTTTAACAAGCCTGTCAACGGATCCTCAAATGCGAGCGCTTCCAGTTGTATTTGATATTCGCTGGCCTGATTATCCAAGGCCTCCTTTATTTGCTCTTGCTGAAGACGGTGCAGTTCATCTTCGGTTCGCAGTCGCGCCATTTTTTCCCGCATCAACTGAATGGTGCTTGCAGACAATTTGCCATAGATTTCGAGCAGCGCGCTGACCAGCACAGAAATGGAACCGCTCAACTCGGAATCCACCTTCTCGCTCGCCTCTCCGACCGTTAGCCCCTGATCCATCGCCCGAATGGTAAGCGCCATACGTCGGTCTGATTCAAGAATATGAAAAGCCAGCCACTTGGTAAGATAGTCAAATAGCTCGGTCAGTTTTTCTTCGTGGGATCCAGGCCCTTGCTTGAGCATCTGAATTCGCGCAAAAAACATTTGGTGGTTGTCGTGGTGATTCTTGGCCATTTCCGAATCGCCCAGGGCGCGATCCCAGATCTGCTCTTCAAACTGGAAGTGATAGGATGCATAAGACAGCAGTTCGTCCATTACCCGATCTGCCGTCATTTCCGAAGCATCTGAGGCAAAATGCCACGCTAGTCGATTCAGAATCTCCACCAGGGCTTTATGCTGATCATCAATATCCCCAAACCCGGTCTCAAAATTCCTGTTCCAGGGAAAAATCTCGAAAGTCGTTGATCCGTCAAACTGTGATTTCGCCAACTGATATCACCTCTATCGAAAAGCCGGTAGTCACAGAATAGCGCAAGACGCAGACAACAACCTGCCGAATCGTTCAGCGCGACTAGTCAGTTAAGTCTGCACTTACCCATGATTAGGTGGACCTGTTATGGGTATCGCAACGACGCTGATAGTGGGCGAAAATTAAACAGCAAACTCTGGAACTCAATCTCGTTGAACCGATGAACAGCCTATCCCAAAACTCCCACAGGACGTTACAACCACCCACTTTGGTGGCTGACCGATTACAAACCCCACTCTGGGTTTTTGATATACAACATCTCAACATTGTCTGGGCCAATGCTGCTGGCGTGAGCCTCTGGGGCGCTCTGCTTTTGGCAGATGCTTTGCGAAAAAGGATTAAGGAAATGTCGTTTCCCCTGGTCGGCCATCAGACGATTAGTCTGGGGGTTGCTGAAGTTTCCCCCAATGAGCTGCCGTGCCAAGCTTTAATGCGAGCGGATATGGCGTTGTTCAAGGCCAAAGCCAATGGGCGGGACCGAGTAGAAGCCGCAGCCTAATCTCGCTGAACACTGGTAATTTCTCTGAAAAA
>PYVH01000121.1 GCA_003030785.1 Marinobacter sp. B9-2
GCCAGCAATTCCTCAGGGTCAAATGGCTTACGGATGTAGTCCAGAGCACCCCGGCGCAAGGCTCGACTTACGGCACTGAAAGAACTCTCGCCGCTGACCACAATCACGCCGCAGTCCGGCTGCCCCTCGGCAAGGTATGCCATGACGTCGAAACCGCTGACTTCAGGCATCCGGAGATCCAGAAGGGCCAAGTCGAACGTTTGCTGGTCAATCAGCTCACAGGCTTTTCGGCCGCCGTGGGCTTCAGCGACCTCGTAACCCTGGCTGCGCAACAGCGAAGCAAGTGAGTTCAGCAGGCGGGGTTCATCGTCCGCTACCAGTATCCGTGCCGCTAACCCGTGACTGAAAGGCTGATCAGTTTGTTCAGGTGCCATCGGTCTGTATCCGTCGTTTGTGCGTCAGTCTGTCTCGTTCTTTTTATGGCTGGCCGCCGGAAGCAGAATCCTGAAGGTGGTGCCTTCCTGCCCCGTCCGACAAGCTATGATGCCCTCCATGTCATCGACTAGCTGCTTCACAATACTCAGGCCCAAACCGCTGTGGCCTTCTCCCTTTGTGGTTTTTACCGGTGAAAACAAGGTGTCCCGTATCTCACCGGGTATTCCTCTACCTGTATCTTTGATTTCCAGCTCCACCCAGGTGCGATGATTCTGCCACACTGGAGAAGCGGTATGTATTTCAACAGTGCCGCTATCCTCGGGAAGGCTTTCCGCAGCGTTACGAACCAGGTTGATCACAATCTGGCGAATTCTGGTCGTGCCGGCCGCAACCCGTGTTGGTTCGGTGCACAACGATAACTTCAGGCTGCGGTTCCCGGAGCTGAACAGGCTATCTTCAAGGATACGAGCGAGACTTTCCAGCTCAGCATTGAGCTCAACTCCTTCGTCGCCGGGACCCTCGGTGTCAGTATGGCTCATTTGCAGCAAAAGGTTGCCAGCCCGGTCCAGCTCATCCCGAATGACGTCCAGTTCCTGCTGGACACCGGCATCCTCGAGCCTGCCGCGAAGCTGATAAATGTACTGTCTGATGATGGTGAGCGGGTTGCTGACCTCGTGCACCTGTTTGCGCAACCGTTCGCGGGCTATTTCCTGATCCAGCCCTTCTGATCCGGCCTCTGCGTTGGCTGTCGCAAGGTTTCGGTTTGCCAGCACGGAGGACAGCTGGCGGGTAAAGATATCTGCCAGCTCCAGAGTGGTCGTTAGATGGTCATTGTCGGTACCAAGAGCGAAGACGCCCGGGCAATTGTCGCCGCCCTTCACCGGCACGGCCAGCAGTGACGGTGTGTGCAATAGCGAGAGTAACTGACGGTCCAGTACCGTGGGTGAGCGTTCCCCAAGGCTGACTGGCAGTCCGGAAATAAAAGCTTCCGTGAGAACACTCCCGCCTGGCTTGGCGGTTACTGCCAGTTCCGGGATATCGCCAATGGTCCCGGACAGGAGCACGAGGTTGTCTCCTGTGTGACCAAAGCAGAGGGCCGGCAGGCCCGTGACCAGGGTGAGGCTGTTTACCGTTTCGGCGAGAATGTCTTCGGTTTCGCCGGTCAGATCGGCGAGGTTGATGGCCTGGTTTGCCATGGCCTGACGCAGAATAGTCTGTTTGAGCTGCCGGGATGCGCTCTCGCCACAATAATCCTCGTCCAGCGGGATTCCCAGGGAGGCGGCCATACCCGAGACTTCATGGCCGATACGGCGATTGATCTCACGGGTCAGTTCTTCGTTCAGCCCGAATACCGTGCCCGCAGCGGCAATGCCGGCGGCATCGGACAGAGCCAGCCGGGTCGCCAGACTGATCAGCTTTACCAGGTGCCCGGCATCCCTCAGTTCCGAGGGCAGTGCCTGTTGGTAGCGCATGGCATCAGCCGCCATGGGCCCCAGGCCCCAGGACGCCACGAGTTCGGCGGCAATCTCCGACTGGTGATCAAGATAGTGTTGCTTCGCGTCGGTGGCTGGCGTTTTAATAGCGATCAGTTCACCGATGTTGTGAAGCATGCCCAGCATGAAGGCTTCGTCTGGCTCCGGGTACCGGGTGAGAGTCGCCAGGGCCCGGGCTGTCAGCGCGGTAGTGAGCGAGTGGCGCCAGAAGTCTCTGAGTTGCTGCCATTCGTCCCCGCCCAGCTCGAACAGCAGTTGGCGCAGGGCTGCGGTCAGAACCAGCGTGTGAAAACGGCGGGTGCCGAGTCTCAGGAGTGCCTGGTCAACGGAGCGAATTGGGGTAGAGGGGCCGTACAGGGCGGAATTGGCCAGCGCCAGGATGCGAGCCACCAGCGCCGTATCGGCAGAGACAATCTCGCTGATTTTTCGGTAGCTCTCGTCCTGATGACAAGCATCGAGCGCCCGCAAGGTTACTTCCGGGAGGCTCGGTAACTGTAAATCAGGCGCAATGTGCATAGGCTTACCTGCCGTGCGGCGAAAAAATCATTATCTGACGGTGCGTTCATTCTTATTGTCCGAAAAGAGCTTAGACAATAAACCGTCGTTATTAAATACTTATTGCTCTTTTTTTAAGCAATATATTATCTGATTCGTGATATGTGTAGAATTTTTACAGGTTAAAATACTGAAAACCGAAAAATCAGGGACCTAGATTACCGGTGATGAACGCCAGAGAGCCTGTTAAGCACAATCCGAACCAACCTCGCACCATCGCCATTACCGGCGGTAAGGGTGGGGTGGGTAAGACCTCGGTCGCCCTGAATCTTGCGCTTACCCTGGCGAGGCGGGATAGCCGGGTTCTGTTGCTGGACGGCGACACCGATCTGGCCAATGTCAGTATCATGGTTGGCCTGTATCCGAGAAAAACCCTTGCCAACGTGATGGCTGGAGAATGTCGTCTGGAGGATATCATCCTTGAGACGGATTACGGCCTGCACATCGTGCCCGGGGCTTCCGGTGTACAGGAATGCATGGATATGGGGCCGACGGAGAGTCTCCGTATACTCCGGGCACTCTATAACCTGGAAAACCGCTACGATTACGTTATCACCGATACTGCTGCCGGCCTGCAGGCTGCCGGGCTGCATATGATTGCAGCAACAGAGCTGGCCTGCATGGTAGTGACCCCGGATCCGGCCTCCCTGACCGACGCCTTTTCACTGATCAAGGTTCTGCGGCGCAGGGGTTACAACCGTATTCCGAGCATTCTGGTGAACATGGCCCAGGGCGCCAGTCAGGCACGGTCCGTGTTCCAGCGCCTGGACGCCGCTGCCCAGCGCCACCTGGGAATCTCGCTGCACTACATGGGCGGGATCTGGCGGGACGAGACCCTTCGCCAGTCGGTTCTCAACCAGAAACCCGTTGCTCTTCTGCCCGTGTCGGACCCCTCCTGTCGTCAGTTCCATACCCTTGCGGACATGCTGGACGTGCGGCTATCCCAGCTGCCCAGGCGCAAGGCAGGAATTGCAGCTTATTGGCACAAAGTGTCGAAAAGGGAATCCGCGAACCCGCCCAAAGCGTTGAGCAAGCCAGAGCTCCAAACAGAAAGTGAGGCCCCGGCGCTGAAAGAGCGATGCCTGAACGCCGTCGGTGAGATTGAGGCGGTATTCAGTCAAGCGCCGGTCGATCCGCTGCTGCGTTATGAAGCATTTACCCGGCTTTTTGCACTGCTCGGGAGCACGCTGGACAGTGATGCTATCGAGATAATCCAGACCGGGTTGGGGTCGTTCCAGTGGGAAAATCTCAGCCCTGAACGCAAGCATCATCTGGCCATCCATCTTCGTGAGCTGGCGGACCAGATTTCGCCCGTACGGGAACCGGCAACCCCCGAGCCGGCGCAGCCGGTGCTTCGCGAGCCCTTTTACGACCGCATCAGCTTTGGCGAGCAGGATCGCCTGGTGCGGGTGTTGAAGGAACAGCCGGCAGATATCTCCCTGGATCAGCTTCTGAGGTCTCTCTCGGGCAATGATCAGGGGCGCTCCTGATAGGCAGAAAAACCTACCTTCTTTTCCGTCATTTTATTAGCACTTTTTGTAGCGTAACTTTGCTGTGTGTCACCGCTCTGTCACCAAAGTTGTGCAAAGATTAAGCATAAATCTGAATCGTGGCCCGCAATATGCAGTGGATCCGGTGTACCTGATTCGCAAACTTTCCCTTTGTTGGCAGGTGTGCGCCGACAACGAATTGAAATGAGAAGGAGTTCTCCCATGGCAACACAGCAGCTGAATCCCGAAGCGTCGTCAAAAGTACTTGAGCGGCTTCGGGGCAAGCATGTTCTGATTACCGGTACCACCGGTTTTCTCGGTAAGGTGGTTCTGGAAAAGCTTATTCGCGCCGTTCCTGACATCGGCGGCATTCACCTGCTGATCCGTGGTAACAAACGCCACCCGAATGCCCGGGAGCGTTTCTATGAGGAAATCGCAACCTCGTCGGTGTTTGATCGGCTGCGTCAGGATGACAACGACGCTTTCGAAACCTTTATTGAAGAGCGTGTGCACTGCGTGACCGGGGAAGTGACCGAGCCATTGTTTGGTCTGTCCGGTGACCGGTTCCGAAAGCTGGCGGGTGGTATTGATGTGGTCATCAATTCCGCCGCCAGTGTGAACTTCCGGGAAGAGCTCGATAAAGCGCTGGCGATCAATACTCGGTGCCTTGAAAACGTCGCCGAGCTTGCCCGACAGAACAAGTCGCTGGCAGTGCTTCAGGTTTCCACCTGTTATGTCAACGGCATGAACTCCGGACAGATCACCGAAACTGTGATCAAGCCGGCGGGAGAATCCATTCCCCGAAGCACGGAAGGCTATTACGAGATCGAGGAGCTGGTTCGGCTGCTGGAGGACAAGATTTCGGACGTACGCTCACGCTACTCCGGCAAGATGTTGGAAAAGAAGCTGGTGGACCTGGGGATCCGCGAAGCCAACCACTACGGCTGGAGCGATACCTACACGTTTACCAAGTGGCTGGGCGAGCAGCTTCTGCTCAAAGCCCTTTCCGGACGCGCGCTGACAATTGTACGCCCGTCGATTATCGAAAGTGCGCTTGAGGAGCCCGCGCCGGGCTGGATTGAGGGTGTGAAGGTGGCAGACGCCATTATCCTTGCCTACGCCCGTGAGAAGGTCACGCTATTCCCGGGCAAGCGTTCCGGCGTTATCGATGTTATCCCCGTGGATCTGGTGGCAAACGCTATTATCCTTGCGGCCGCCGAAGCCGTTGCGGATGCTCCCCGTCACCGGATCTACCAGTGCTGCAGTGGCAGTTCCAACCCGGTGTCCCTGGGCCAGTTCATCGATCACCTGATGGCGGAATCCAGGGCCAACTTCGCGGAATACGACCAGCTGTTCTACCGTCAGCCGACCAAACCCTTTATTGCGGTTAACCGCCGGCTGTTCGATGCCGTTGTCGGCGGGGTGCGTATTCCCCTGAGCATTACCGGGAAGGTTTTGCGCATGCTGGGCCAGAATCGCGAGCTGAAAGTGCTCCGGAATCTGGA